>NZ_CAMPQC010000001.1:0-416845 GCF_946902955.1 Corynebacterium sp. Marseille-P8863
GCCTGCGCCTGTGCCGGGGCTGGGGCGGTTGCCTGCCGGGATTTACGGTGTTTTCGGTGCTTTTCGGCTAGATGACGAGGGCAGGGTGACGAGGATGCGAGTAAGTCCTCGCATCCTCGTCATGGTGATCTCGTCAAACACGCCCAGCCCCCACACACCGCAACCCCGCCAACAAGGCAAAGCAAAAACCCCGCCCTGCTGGGCGGGGTTTCAGTACCGTCGGGATAACAGGATTTGAACCTGCGACCTCCTCGTCCCGAACGAGGCGCGCTACCAAGCTGCGCCATATCCCGGTTGTAACTGCTCTGCTGAGCGGTACCTGGGATACTTTAGCCCAGCGTCGCCGTTTGGCCAAAACGGCAGGTCAAGTGCCTACTCGGCTCGTTCGGTGATGTGCAGCAGCGCCGCCGACGGCGGGCAGAACAGCCGCACCGGCGCGTACTTGGAGGTGCCGAGCCCGTTGGAGACCTCCATCCACATCTTCCCGTAGCGGTGCAGGCCGGAGGCGCGCTCGCGGTCGATGTCCGCATTCGTGACGATGGCGCGCTCGCCCGGCAAACAGATCTGCCCGCCGTGCGTGTGTCCGGCAAGCGCGAGGTCGTAGCCGTCTGTTTCGAATTGGTCGAGGACGCGTCGATAAGGCGCGTGCAACAGGCCGATCGACAGGTCCGCGTCCGCATTGGGTGCTCCCGCGATCTCCTCGTAACGGTCCAGGTCGTGGTGCGGGTCGTCCACACCGGCGAGCGCGAGTCGGACGTCGCCGACCTTGAACTCGAGGCGGTGGTGGGTGGCGTCGCGCCAGCCGCGCTCGATGAACGCGGCGCGCATCCCCTCCCACGGCAGGTCCACGTACGACGGCTCGCGCTTCTGGTCCAGCAGGTATTTGAACGGGTTCACGGGCTTGGGCGCCCAGTAGTCGTTGGTGCCAAAGACGAACGCACCGGGGCGGTCGAGCAGCGGCCCGAGCGCGTCGAGGACCCACGGCACGCCGCGCAGGTCCGAGAGGTTGTCGCCGGTGTTGATCACCAGGTCGGGCTCGAGCGCGTCGAGGGAGGAGACGAACTCCACCTTGCGCTTTGCCCCCGGGATCATGTGCAGGTCCGCGATGTGGAGGACGTCGAAGGAGTCCTTCCCGCGCAGCGTGCCTGGCGCGAGCAGCGGCAGCTCGTATTCCTTGAGTTGGAAGTTGGTGGTCTGGCTCGCGCCGTACGCCAGCGCGCCCATGCCGGCCGCGCCGAGGCCGCCGATGGTCGTTGCGATAGTTTTCAGCTTGCTCACTCGCCCAACCTTAGTGTGCCCCCGCCGTCGTGGGGGTGCGTCGCGTATCGTTTGCCCTATGAGTGCATTGAAAGACCAGATCCGCGCAGACCTCAAGGAAGCTATGAAGGCGAAGGAGAAGGAGCGCACCGGCACGATCCGCATGCTGCTGGCCTCCATTCAGGCCGCGGAGACCGAGGGCTCCAAGCACGAGGTCACCGACGAGGACATCCAGAAGATCATCGCCCGCGAGGTGAAGAAGCGCCGCGAGTCGGCGGAGATCTACTCGCAGAACGGCCGCGAGGATCTCGCGGAGTCCGAGCTCGCGGAGGCGGAGATTCTGCAGGGCTACCAGCCGAAGCAGCTGGATGATGCGGAGCTCAAGGAGCTTGTCGACGCCGCCGTGTCCGCCACCGGAGCCACCTCCATGGCCCAGATGGGCCAGGTAATGAAGGAGGCGACCGCCAAGGCCGCTGGCCGCGCCGACGGCAAGCGCATCTCCGAGGCGGTCAAGGCGCGCCTCTCCCAGTAAGCGCCGACCGCGCCTACTGCTGGCCGTTACCGCCGAGGATGTTGCTGATGTTGTCGGCGGCGTCGCCAAGCTGGCGGCCAATATCATCCAGGTCGACCGGTGCCTCCGGCGCCTGGGGCGCCGCCGGGCCCGACGGCGCGGGGGCGGAGGGGGCGGCCGGCGACGGGTTCGCCGGGGCCGCTGCGCCCGCACCGCCTGCACCTCCGGCGCCTGGGGCGCCGCCGGAGCCGCCCGAGCCATCAGAAGCGTTGATGGTGACCAAGCTGCCGGGGGCAAGGTTCGGATCCGCGGGGACGGCGGAGACGACGCTGTTGAACGGCGCGCCGCCGCCGGCGACCATGTTGACTGTCACCGTGTAGCCCAGGCCCTGGAGCCGGGCGCGCGCGGTGTTCGCGTCCATGCCGACGACCTGATCAATCGGCCCGCGCCTCGTGCCCTTGTCAAAGGCGCCGCTGGCGGCCGGGATGCCGGCCGCTGCCGCGCCGGGCACGCCGTAGGCGGTTTGGAACCAGGTGCGGGCGGCCTCGTTGCCGCCGTACAGGTCGCCGTAGGAGCACTGGCGGACTGGGCCGGTGCACAGCGGGGTGGTCTGGGTGCCGTCATTGAAGATGTAGGTCGCCGCCGCCATCCCGCGGGTGAACCCGAGGAACGCGGAGGACTGGTGGGACTCGGTCGTGCCGGTCTTGGCGGCGACCGGGGCGTTCCACCCGGCCGCGGCGGCGGCGTCCTTCGCGGTGCCGTTCACGGCGTCGCCCGACATGCCCTGCGCCAGCGCATTCGCGATGTCGGGCTCGATCGCCTGCTCGCAGGCGGGGCGGTCGATGAAGACCTCCTGGCCGTGCTTGTCGCGCACGGACCTGATCGGGTTCGGCTCGCACCAGCGGCCGTTGGAGGCCAGCGAGGCGCCCACGTTGGACAGCTCCAGCGCGTTCACGGCGGTGGGGCCGAGGACGAAGGCGCCCATGTTCTCGTCCTTGGCGGCCTGGGCGACGGAGCGGTCGTCGCCAAACGAGCCCTCGTCCAGGTAGGAGCGGAGCCCCAGGCGCACGGCAATGTCCACGGTGCGCGCGACACCGACCTGCTGCACGAGCTGGATGAAGGTGGTGTTGGGGGACTGCGCGAGGGCGTCGCGAAGCGAAAGGCGCGGCTTGTAGGTGCCCGCGTTCTCCACGCAGTACGCGTCGGGCGGGCAGTTGGCGGCGCCGCCCTTGCCCATGCCGTAGACGACGGCGCGGGTGGGCGTCTCCAGCATGGTGTCCAGGCCGTAGCCCTGCTCCAGCGCGGCAGCGGCGGTGAAGATCTTGAACACGGAGCCGGCACCGTTGCCCACCAGGGAGGTCGGCTGCGGCATGATGGTCTGGCTCTGCTCCAGGTCCAGGCCGTAGTAGCGCGACGAGGCCATGGCCAGGATGTCACGGGAATCCGCGCCCGGCTTGATCACGTTGACCACCTCGGCCACGCCGTTGGTGTACGGGCTGACGTTGTTGCGCGCCGCCTGCACCGTGGACTCCTGCACCTGCGGGTCCAGGGTGGTGGTGATGGTGTAGGAACCGCGCTCAAGCTCCTCCAGGGGCAGGCCCTTGTCGGCAAGGTAGCGCAGCGCGTAGTCGCACATGAAGCCGCTGTCGCCCGCGGTGAGGCAGCCCTGGGGGAGGGTGCGCGGCGTATCCACGATGCCCAGCGGCTTGCCCGCCAGCACGTCGGCCTCGTGCTGGTCCAGGAAGCCCTGCGCGGCCATGTTGTTCAGCACCACGTTGCGGCGCTCGGTCGCCCCGTCCGGGTTGGTGTAGGGGTTGAGGTATTCCACGGACTGGAGCAGGCCGATGAGCAGCGCGGCCTGGTCTGGGGTGAGTTCCTTCGCCGAGGTGTCGAAGTAGGTGCGCGCGGCGGCCTCGATGCCAAACGCGTGGTTACCAAAGGAGACGAGGTTGAGGTAGCGCGTGAGGATCTCGTCCTTGCTCAGCGTCTTGTCTAGGTCCGAGGCCATGCGCATCTCGCGCAGCTTGCGGGGGATCGACTGCTCAGTCGCGGCCTGCGCGTCCTCGTCGTCCTTCGCGTCCACGAGCCAGAGGTAGTTCTTCACGTACTGCTGGTTAATCGTGGAGGCACCCTGCTCCACGCCGCCGGCGAGCACGTTGGTGACCATCGCGCGGGCGAAGCCCTGCATGTCGACGCCCTCGTGCTGGTAGAAGCGGCGGTCTTCCGTGGAGACGAGTGCGTCCTTCACGTGCTGGGAAATCTCCTCGCTGCCCACCTCGTAGCGGCGCTGGTTGTAGATCCATGCCATGGGTGTGCCGTTGACGTCCGTCACCGTGGTCACGCCGGGCACCTCGCCGCCCGACATGTCGGAGAGGTTTGACTGCATCGTCTCATCGGTGCGGGCAATAGCCATGCCGCCGATGCCCGCGACGGGGGCCAGGCAGAGCGCGATAGCGACGCCGGCGGCGAGGAGCGCGGCGAGAAGTTTTCCTAAGGAACTCAGTGCAGACACGCCTTTACCTTAAATGATCGGCGTGCCGCGGGTGAATACATATCTCCCCCCAAAAATGTGACCCATTCGACAGGGGTGGGGGTGTGTGAATACACTTACAGGTGCAAAATGCATACAGCATTCCTGAAGCTTATTTGCCAGGTTGCGGGCCCGCGATCGGGAACCTGCAGCAAAGCAACGGTAGGCCGATGTGGGTGCCGCACAGGCTTGGCGTAGTATAAATTGCGTCAAGGTGTGAATTATGCACGAACGCCCTCCCGAAAGGAGCCCGCCATGACCACAACACTCGGACGCAACGACCTGCACGCTGGACTGCGCGCAGCCTCTACCACCGCGCGAAAGTGTGACGCAGACGGCAACCTCATGTTTGATCGCGGGGAATGGGTGACCAGGGCGCATTGCCGCAACGGCGATCCGGACGCGCTCTTCGTTCGCGGCGCCGAACAGCGCAAAGCCGCGGCCATCTGCCGCCGCTGCCCGGTGCAGATGGAATGCTGCGCGGACGCGCTGGACAACAAGGTGGAGTTCGGCGTCTGGGGCGGCCTTACCGAGCGCCAGCGTCGCGCCGTGCTGCGCAAGAACCCCGATGTGACCGACTGGGCCGAGTACCTGTCCTCCGGAAAGGAAATCGAAGGGCTCTAACGCACGTACGTCTTGCGGCCCCGCTCAACTTTCTGAGCGGGGCCGCACTCTTTTCACGGCTTCTCCCGACGGGTGGAAGTGGGCGCGTAAAGAAAACGTAAAAGTTTGGCAGGTGGGGTGTAAATATCGCGCAAAGAACATGCGGAAGCGACGCTGACTAGCCATAACGTGAGTTGTGGCAGGTGCAATCGCACCGGCGCCTGATTCGCAGCACGTATCGGGCAATCGCTTCAACACATGTTCACATGGAGGACTCTTCCTGATGCTGGACCTTTTCGTCATTGTGGTCGTGTTCCTTACGCTCGGCTGCCCCTCCCTGGTTAATGAGATCAGGAGAGGAAAATGATGAGTACCGTAACCGCGACAGTCGGGCTCATCGTTGTCGCACTCCTCGTGGTCTACCTTGTCATTTCGCTCATTGATCCGGAGCGATTCGCATGATGCACGCAATAGCGGCGGTACTGCCGCAATTCCTCGTCCTTATAGCGCTGCTGGTGCTCGCGTACGTTCCCCTGGGCAGTTGGATGGCGCGCAGCTACACATCCGAGCGGGATTGGGCGGTAGAGCGCGGTATTTACGCAATCCTGCGCGTCGACCCCAGCCGGGGGCACAGCAGTAAAAACTATGCGCGTGCACTCCTCGGATTCAGCCTCGCTTCCGTGCTCGCGCTCTACTTAGTCCAGCGGTTGCAAACGGTGCTGCCGAGTTTCGGCAACGCTCGCGACACGGCGGTCGAGCCGTGGATGGCCTTCAACACCGCGGCGTCGTTTGTGTCAAACACGAACTGGCAGTCTTACTCCGGCGAAGACACGCTGACCAACGCAACGCAGATGCTTGGCCTGACGGTACAGAACTTCGCCTCCGCAGCCGTTGGCATGTCTGTGGCTGCCGCGCTCATCCGCGGCATTGGCCACCTCGGGTATAGCCGCGACACGGTGGCTGAGCAGTCCGGCCAGCAGCTCATCGGAAACTTCTGGGTGGACTTAACGCGCAGCCTTGTCCGCATCCTGCTGCCGCTATCACTGGTCATTTCCACTGTGCTCATCCTGGGCGGCACGATGCAAACCTTCGGGTCCAATCTGGTGAGCGCGTCCGGCGTCGATATTTCGCGTGCGCCGGTGGCAAGCCAGGAAGCAATCAAGCTTCTCGGCACTAACGGCGGCGGTATCTTTGGTGCGAACTCTGCGCACCCGTTTGAAAACCCCACGGGCTTTACCAACATGGTGGAGATCTTCGCACTGCTCGTGATCTCCTTCAGCTTCATCCGCGCCTACGGTGTCATGCTCAAATCCCACAAGCACGCCTATACCCTCCTTGGGGTGGCCGGTGGTCTGTGGGCAGTGATGGTCATGCTGGTGGCGTGGGCGCAGCACACCGTGGTGGGAGGTGCCGCCACTGCGGCCGGAAGCAACATGGAGGGCATTGAGCAGCGCCTCGGCATCGATGCGTCCGCGCTCTTTGCGGTCTCGACGACAGGGACGTCCACGGGTGCAGTCGACTCGATGCATGACAGTTACTCGCCGCTCGGCGGCGGCCTGCTCATCCTCAACATGCTGTTGGGAGAAATCGCGCCGGGTGGCGTCGGTACCGGTCTATACGGCCTGGTGATTGTCGCTGTGCTCGCAGTGTTCATCGGCGGGCTACTGGTCGGTCGCACTCCAGAGTTCATGGGCAACAAGATTGGCCGCCAGGAGATTTCCGCGGTGAGCTTGTACATCCTGACGATGCCGGTACTGGTGCTGGTCGGCGTCGGTGCGTCGGTTGCGCAGCGTGCGCTGGTTGAAGCGTCCGCGACGAACTTTGGCGCGCCGGGCACGCCTGACAACGCCCACGCGCTCTCTGAAGTGCTGTACGCCTTCACCTCGGCGGCAAACAACAACGGCTCCGCCTTCGCAGGGCTGACGGTGACCGAACCGTGGTGGCAGATCTCGCTTGGCGTGGTCATGCTGCTTGGCCGGTTCTTGCCCATCGTGTTCGCGCTGTCGCTGGCCGGCAGCCTTGCGGGGCAGCGTGCCCAAGCAACCACCGCGGGGAGCTTGCCCACGGCTGGCATCACCTTCGCCTTGCTCACGGTTGGCGTCATCGTGCTGGTCGCAGCACTGACGTTCTTCCCCGTTCTTACCCTGGGTCCCATTTCGGAGGCACTCTCATGACTACCCAAACTTTGACACCCCAAAAGAAGCAGCGCAACGACAACAGCAGTCTCGTGGGCCCGGCGCTGCAGGCGCTGCCCCGGAAGATGTCGCCGCTGGAGCAGTCCCGGAACCCTGTGATGTTCGTCGTCTGGGTCGGCGCTGCGCTGACCACGATGTGGTCCATCGCTGCGCCGAGTGTCTACGGCTGGGTGATCACGATTTGGCTGTGGTTTACCATCGCGTTCGCGGCGTTTGCGGAAGCCTACGCTGAGGGGCGCGGCAAGGCCCAGGCTGACAGTTTGCGCTCGGTGCGTGACGACGCCACCGCGAACCTCGTGACCGACAACGGCATCGAAGTCGTCCCGGCGTCGGAGCTAACAAGAGGCGCGATTGTCCGGGTTGAAGCGGGGGAGACCATCCCCGGCGACGGTGATGTGATCGAGGGCGCGGCCACTGTCGATGAATCTGCGATCACTGGTGAGTCTGCCCCGGTTGTGCGCGAGGCGGGCGGCGATCGCTGTGCAGTGACGGGCGGCACCGTCGTGTTGTCCGACTCCATCGTTGTCACGATCACCTCCGAGCCCGGCTCGACCTTCGTGGATACCATGATCGCGCTGGTGGAGGGGGCTGAGCGCAGGAAAACACCCAACGAGATCGCGTTGAGCATCCTGTTGTCTACGCTGACGATCCTTTTCCTCATCGCCGTCACCGCCCTTGCCCCAATGGGTGTTTTTACTGGCGCTGAACTGTCCCCACTCTCACTGATCGCGCTGCTGGTGTGCCTGATCCCCACGACGATTGCGGCACTGCTTTCTGCGGTGGGCATCGCAGGGATGAACCGCCTGGTTCGCCACAACGTGCTCGCCACCTCGGGCCGCGCGGTGGAAGCCGCCGGTGACGTGGCGACCCTGCTGCTAGATAAGACGGGCACCATCACCTACGGAAACCGTCAGGCAACGGACCTGATCGTGGCGCAAGGCGTCGATGAACTCGAGGCAGCGAACGTCGCGCGCGTGGCTTCGGTCGCAGATGAAACGCCCGAGGGGCGCTCGATTGTCGCATGGCTGATCGAGCACTACGACCTGTCCTCCGGGGCAGGCGAGGAAGAACGCACCGCCGAGGTCATCCCGTTCAGTGCTTCGACTCGCATGTCCGGCCTGGACCTTGCCGGGCGCAAACTGCGCAAGGGCGCAGGAGACGCGGTGCGCCGCTGGGTCACCGAGGCCGGTGGCCAGTGGCCGCAAGAGATTGAGGCGGCAATCACCCAGATCGCGCAGGAAGGCGGGACCCCGCTGCCTGTTGCCGTGGAAGAGGCGGACGAGACTCGGCGGGTGCTGGCAGTGGTGCGCTTGAGCGACGTCGTGAAGCCGGGCATGGCGGAGCGCTTCGCGGAACTGCGCGCAATGGGCATTAAAACGGTGATGGTCACCGGCGATAACCCGCTCACGGCTGCCGCGATCGCACAAGAGGCCGGCGTGGACGACTACATTGCCGAGGCTACCCCAGAGGATAAACTCGCCCGCATTCGGGAAGAGCAGGCACAAGGGCGCATGGTCGCGATGACCGGCGATGGCACGAACGACGCACCGGCGCTCGCGCAGGCCGATGTCGGCGTGGCGATGAATACTGGCACCTCCGCGGCCAAGGAGGCCGCGAACATGGTCGATCTGGATTCGGACCCGACAAAGCTCATCGACGTCGTGCGTATCGGCAAGCAGCTGCTTATCACCCGCGGCGCGCTGACCACCTTCTCTCTGGCCAACGACCTGGCGAAGTACTTCGCCATTCTGCCTGCGTTGTTCTCCGCGCAGCTGCCGCACCTCGAACAGCTCAACGTGATGCACCTGCATTCACCGCAGTCGGCCATCGTTTCTGCAGTGGTGTTTAACGCGCTGATTATCGTCGCGCTGATCCCGCTCGCCTTGAAGGGTGTGTCGTACACCCCCGCTTCAGCGTCCTCGTTACTTCGCCGCAACCTCGGAATCTGGGGGCTGGGCGGCGTGCTCACACCATTCATCGGGATCTGGCTCATTGACCAGGTCGTCGCACTCCTCCCGGGATTGCAGTAGGAAAGGAATAGTCATGCGTATCTATATGCGTAACCTCATCGCCGGTTTTGTGGCAGTACTGCTGTGTACCTTCGCCCTCGGTTTGGCGTACCCGGCGGCGGTGTGGGGAATTTCCCGCATCAAGGTGGATTCGGCGGAGGGGAGCCTGCTCTACCAGGGTGAATGTCTGGCGGGCTCAGCCAAAATTCAAGATGGCGTGAGCGAAGGCCCGTACTTCTTCCCTCGCGCCGAGGGCATGAGCAACTACGGTGCGAGTAGTGCGGTGCTGCAGGAGGAGATAGGCAAGCGTCGGCAAGCAATTGCTCAGCGGGAAGGGGTCGCGGAGGGCGAGGTACCGAGCGACGCGGTGACCGGCTCTGGTTCCGGCGTCGACCCTGGGATCAGCCCCGCGTACGCCGCACTCCAAGCACCTCGAGTCGCGCGGGAGCAGGGTATGAGTGTCGCGGAGATCGAGGAGCTGATTGCCACCCACACTGACCTCGCTAGCCTGGGGATTCTTGGCCAGGACGCTGTCAATGTGACCACGCTGAACATGGCGTTGCCCACGCCACCGCCCTGCGCATAAGAGAATTGACTTATGTCCACGCACTCCACACCCCAGACTCCTAAGCGGGGTCGGCTCAAAATCTATCTTGGCGCTGCGCCCGGCTCGGGCAAGACCTGCGCAATGCTGAGTGAGGCGCACACACTGCTGCGGGGTGGCACTGATGTAGTCGTCGGCATTGTTGAAGATCACGGCCGTGCCTACACGAAGTCGCTGTGCGAGGGCCTCGAGGTCATTCCGCGGCGGCACGTTGGCGCGATCGCCGCCGGTGAGTTGGATACCGAGGCAGTGCTTAGGAGGCGACCGAGCATCGTGCTTATCGACGAGTTCGCGCACTCCAATCCTCGCGGCGAAACGCACGCGAAGCGCTGGGAGGATGTAGAGGAGATCTTGGATGCGGGAATCGACGTGATTTCCACCTTGAACATCCAGCACGTAGAAAGCCTCAACGACGTCATCACGCAGATCACAGGCATCGCGCCGCAGGAAACGGTGCCCGATGAGGTGGTTCGTGCCGCCGACGAGATCGAGCTGATTGACGTCTCCCCGCAACTGTTGCGCACGCGCTTGAGCGACGGCCAGGTCTACCACGAGGCGCGCATCGCACCGGCGCTAAATAACTACTTTCGCGTCGGTAACCTCACCGCGCTCCGCGAGCTCGCCCTGCTTTGGCTGGCAGATCAGGTCGACGAAGCCCTGGCGGCCTACCGTGCCGAGCAGGAGATCACGGAGACGTGGGAGGCGCGGGAGCGGGTTGTCGTGGCTGTGCAGAATGTTGCGCACGCCGAGCTGCTCATCCGGCGCGGGCGTCGCATTGCGACGAAGTCTTCCGCGGAGCTACACGTGGTGCACGTGGTCTTTGGGGACTCTTTCGCATCCGGTACCTCGTCCGTAGCGGGGTCGGCGCAGCAACTGGCAAAGCTGCAAACGCTGGCCCAGGACGTCGGCGCGCGATTGCACCAGGTCACCGGCGACTCGGTGCCAGAAGCCTTGCTGAATTTTGCACGGAGTGTCAATGCAACGCAGCTGGTGCTGGGGGTCTCCTCCAGGGGACGGTTTGAGCTGCACGGCCCCAGCTCTGTGGTGGATGCGGTGGTGCGCCAGTCCGGCAAGATTGACTGCCACATTGTGAACCTGCCTCCCAAACGAACGCGCAGGGTCACTCAGCTCTTTCGCCCACTGCGCTCGGTTCCGCGCCGCGCGGTGTCGTTGGTGGTGGCGGCTCTTGCCTTCGTCGCGTTGACCGCGCTTCTTGTCGCGGCAGATGGCCAGGCGTTGGGCACCGGCACCTGCGCCGCGTTCTATTTTGCACTCATCCTCCTGGTCAGCCTCGCTGCAGACTTGCTCTCCGCAGTGCTGGTGGCGGTGGCGTCGGGACTGGCGGTGAACTGGTACTTCACCCCTCCCATACATACTTTTGACATTGCTGATCCGGCGAACGCGGTGATCGCCGCTGTCATGGTTGCCACCGCGTTGGCCGTGGGGATCTTGGTTCGGAGGACCAAGGGGGAGCGCCACAATGCGCTCGTAGCTGCCCGCGACGCGGAGCTCCTCACCGTCTTCTCCCGCGCAGTGCTCAACCGCAACGCCGACGTGGCACCAATCGACGCGGTGATGCGGAAAGTCGGCGAAGCGTTTGGATGCCACCGCGCCGAACTTGTTGACGCCTCAGGCGACAGCCTCGCTGTGTGGTACTCCTCGTCTGCGGCACGGGGATCTCAGAGCACTGGCAGCGGGGAGCGAAAACACACTCGTCTCCCTATTCCGCGTTCGGCCCCGGGTAAAAACATCGAGACGGTCGTTTACAGTGAGGACCAGACTGTCGAGCTGGCTCTGGAAGGCCCGGCGTTGTCGGCGCGCGACCGGACCCTAGTCGCAGTCGTCGCTGGGTATCTCGCGGGTGTGGTGCGCGAGGAACAGCTGAGCCAGGAGGCGGCGCGCGTGAACGCGGTGGCGGCGGCAGATGAGCTGCGCCGCGCGCTGTTGTCGAGCGTGAGCCACGATCTACGCACCCCACTGGCTACGGCGAAGCTCGCGGTCTCTTCGCTGCGTAACTCGGAGGTGGAATTCAGCCCGGAGGATAGGGAGGAGCTGTTGGCGGAAACCGCTGCGAGTATTGACCAGCTCACGCTTCTGGTGACGAACCTGTTGGACCACTCGCGTCTGAGTGCCGGTGCGGTGACGGCTCGTCGTGAAGCGGTGGAGCTCTACGAGGTGGCGCACCGCGCGATTGCTTCTTGCGCGTTTGGACATTCGCGCGCGCAGACGCAGCGCTTTGTGCTCGATGAAAGCTTGCGGGGCATGACCTGCTGCGCCGATGCCGCCCTGCTCGAGCGGGTGCTGGCGAACCTGTTCGATAACGCGCTGCGCTACGCGCCAACGGGGGAGATTCTCCTGAGCGCGGCAGTTGTGGACGATCGAGTAGAGCTGACTTTGTCGGACGAGGGGCCGGGGATTCCGCCCGAGAAACAAAAGGACATGTTCGTGGCGTTCCAGCGTCTCGGCGATACCAACAACGACAGTGGCGTAGGTCTTGGTTTGTCAGTAGTTCGCGGGTTTGTCGAGGCAATGCGCGGTACGGTCACCGTCGAAGCCACCCCGGGGGCAACGTTTACCCTAAGTTTCCCGCAGCGGGAAGGAGAAAGCGATGACGAATAGGAAAGTGCGTATTGCGATCGTGGACGATGACCCGCGTCTGCTCAACGCGCTGCGGATCAACTTTAAAGCGCGCGGCTACGAGGTCTTTGTCGCGGGCACTGGCGCAAAGGGGCTGCAGGTCGTCTCGCGCAACGAGCCCGACGTGGTCATCTTGGATATGGGCTTGCCCGACATGGACGGCTCCGTGGTGCTGGACGGGATCCGCGGCTGGTCCGCGGTACCCGTGGTGATCCTGACGGCCCGCGCTGATCCCTTCTTAAGCGCCGCGGCGCTGGACCAAGGTGCCGATGATTACGTGACCAAGCCCTTTTCCATGGAAGAGTTGCTTGCCCGTGTCCGCGTCGCGTTGCGGCACGGTGCGCCGCAGCAGTCCCCGGTGCACCAGAACACCGGGGTCATTCGCGCGGGGGATCTGCGCATTGATATTCCGCAGCACAGCGTGACCAAAGCCGGTGAGGTCCTCCACCTGACCCCGACGGAGTGGGGTGTGCTCACCACGCTGCTCCGCGCGCACGGCGGACTCGTGCGCAAGGAGGATTTGCTAGAGGAGATCTGGGGTCCGGGTTTTGAAGGGCAGGGTCACTACCTGCGTGTGTATGCCTCCCAGCTGCGGCGCAAGCTGGAAGATGACCCGACGAACCCGCAGTTTCTCCTCACTGAGCCGGGGCTGGGGTACCGCTTCGTCGTGCCTGAGCCGACACGAGAATAGAAGCCCCGCTGTCGCGTGGCGCGGCACGGTAGGGTGGTCGCATGAAGAAATGGGAATACGCCACCGTGCCGCTACTCACTCACGCAACCAAGCAGATCCTGGATACCTGGGGCGAGGACGGGTGGGAGCTCGTCTCCGTCACCCCGGGCCCCAACCCGGATAACGTGGTCGCGTACCTCAAGCGAGAGGTGGAGTAGGCCATGGCAGGATCGTGGACCGCAACACTCGCCGAGCTCGGCATTGAGCTCCCGCAGGTCGCCGCGCCCGTCGCGGCGTACGTCCCCGCGAACCGCGTCGGCAACCAGGTCTGGACGTCGGGGCAGTTGCCGCTTATCGACGGCACACTGCCGGCCACCGGCAAAGTCGGCGCAGAGGTCAACGCGGAAGATGCCTACACGTACGCCCGCCAGGCCGCGCTGAACGCGCTCGCCGCCGTGGACGCGCTCGTGGGGCTGGACAATGTCACCCGCATCTCCAAGGTCGTCGGCTTCGTCGCCTCGGACCCGTCCTTCACCGGCCAGCCGGCCGTGATTAACGGCGCCTCCGACCTGATGAAGGAGGTCTTCGGCGAGGCTGGTGAGCACGCCCGTTCCGCGGTCGGCGTTGCTGTCCTGCCGCTGGACGCACCCGTCGAAGTTGAGCTCGTGGTTGAGGTTGCGGAGGGTGCGGAGGGGCGTCGATAAGCGCATGCCCCGTGCTGCGCTGATGGTGCAGGACGCGGTAGGGTTGGAGGCATGAAGCACCCCGCTTACAGTCAGTTGCGCCCTGTGACGACCTCCGCCGCTGTCGTATTGGCGCCCAACCCGAGCTATGCGGCGCTGGAAGGCACGAACTCGTGGGTCATCCGCGACCCGGAAGATGAGTACAGCATCGTCGTAGACCCGGGCCCGGCGGATGAAGGCCACCTCAACGTGCTGCAGGCTAAGGCAGACAAGGTCGCCCTCATCCTCATCACCCACCGCCACCACGACCACGCGGACGGTGCAGAGCGGTTCCGACAGCTCACCGGCGCGCCGATTCGTTCGTTCGACCCGCAGTACTGCCACAACGCGGAAGCGCTGCAGGATGGAGAGATCATTTCCATCGACGGCGTGACGCCGAAGCTGCAGGTCGCGCACACCCCCGGCCACACCCGGGACTCCGTCAGCTTCTTCGTCTACACCCACGAGGTGGAGGACGATCAGCTGGAGGGCATCATCACCGGCGACACCATCGCGGGGCGCCACACCACCATGATCTCCGAGACTGATGGTGATGTGGGCGAGTACCTGGACAGCCTGGAGATGCTGGAGGCTCGCGGCGAAAACATCATGCTGCTGCCGGGCCACGGCCCCGAGGGCGAGGACCTGTCCAAGTACGCGCGCAAGTACATTGACCGCCGCAACCAGCGCCTCGAGCAGATCCAGCAGGCACTCAAGGAGCACGGCGAGGACGCGGACATCAACACCCTCGTCGACGCGATTTATGACGATGTTGATCCGGTCCTCCGCGGCGCCGCCGAGCAATCCACCCGCGTGGGCCTGCGCTACCTGCGCAACCAGAAGTAACGCCCCGAACAACAACGACTGCCCCGGCAAGGTGCCGGGGCAGTGTTCGTTTTTGGGGTGCTCGCGCGCTAGCGGGCGCGGCGAGCCAGGTGCTCGGTGTCCACGATGAGGACGGACTTGCCCTCCAGCTTGATCCAGCCGCGGTGCATAAACGTAGCGAGCGCCTTGTTCACGGTCTCGCGGGAGGCGCCGACCAGCTGCGCGATCTCTTCCTGCGTGAGGTCGTGGTTGACGCGCAGCGCGCCGCCCTCCTGGGTGCCGAAGCGGTTGGCCAGCTGCAGCAGCGTCTTGGCCACGCGGCCGGGCACGTCGGTGAAGATGAGGTCTGCCAGCGAAGCGTTGGTGCGGCGCAGGCGGCGGGCCAGCACGCGCAGCAGCTGCTGGGAGATTTCCGGGTGGTCCGTGATCCACTGCTTGAGCATCTGTGAGTCCATCGTCGCCGCGGTCACCTCGGTGACGCAGACGGCGGAGGAGGTACGCGGGCCCGGGTCGAAGATGGACAGCTCGCCGAACATATCGGACGGGCCCATCACGGAGAGCAGATTCTCGCGTCCGTCGGGGGCGTGGCGAGCCAGCTTTACCTTGCCGTCTACGATGATGTAGAGCCGGTCGCCCGGTTCGCCCTCATCAAAAATGGTGGTACCGCGGGAGAACGTCAGCGTCTCCATCTCTTTGATCAGAGCGGCCACCGCGTCGGCGTCGACGCCCTGGAAAATGCCGGCCTTGGCCAGCGTGTCCTGAATGCCTTCCATTGAACCTCCTCGGAACGGCGGTGACTGTTATCCTCTGCGTGGTTTGGGTCACCTAAGTGTTGTTTTTACGGCGTGGTCACAATGGCGGATACTACCAGTTCATGTTGTGATGGGTACCATATCCCGGAAAAGTTTCCCTACCGGCAATTTTAGGTTCAGCAAACGTTCAGTCTGCAGCACTAGTACGTGTTAATGGGCCTCAACCGATGCTGATTCGAGGCGTTCCATGCCCAGGGTGAACAGGCCGAGGAAGAGGGGCAGGATCGCAACTAAAATTACCGTCATAGGGGTCATGGTACGTGTGCGATAGCATTGCAGCATGTCCAACGTCTCGCTTCCCCCCGCACCGGACGCCGGGAAACCGCTGGCCGGCAAGCTTACGCCGCCGCGGCGCCGCGCACCGGGATCCCACCCGGCGGCGAAAGGGAAGGAGACGGAGCTGGGCCGCACCCGCCGCGCCCGGCGGATCAATCGCACCCTGGCGGCGGCGTTCCCGGATGCCCACGCGGAGCTGGACTTTTCCAACCCGCTCGAGCTGCTCGTCGCCACGGTGCTCTCGGCGCAGACGACCGATGTCCGCGTCAACCACGTCACCCCGGCCCTGTTTGCCACCTACCGCACGGCGCAGGATTACGCGGCGGCAAACCAGGCGGAGGTAGAGGCGCTGATCCGCCCCACCGGGTTCTACCGCGCGAAGGCCGCCAACTTGATCGGGCTGGGGCAGAAACTGGTCACGGACTTCGGCGGCGAGGTCCCGGTCGCGCTCGAAGACCTGGTCACGCTCCCCGGAGTGGGGCGCAAGACCGCGCACGTGGTGCGGGGCAACGCTTTTGGTAAGCCGGGGCTCACCGTGGATACGCACTTCCAGCGGCTCGTCGCGCGCCTAGCGCTGAGTGCGCAGCGCGACCCGGTGAAGATCGAGCGGGAGATCGCCCAGATCATCCCCGCGAGCGAGTGGACGATGTTCTCGCACCGACTCATCTTCCACGGCCGGCGCGTCTGCCACGCGAAGAAGCCGGCGTGCGGCGCGTGCCCCATTGCGTTCGACTGCCCCGGCTTCGGCGCGGGGCCAACCGACCCGGAGGAGGCGGCGGCCCTGGTCACCGGGGAAGAGCGCGAGCACATCCTGGGCATGCTGGGTGATGCGCAGTGAGGTCGGGCAAGACCGCGGTCGTGGCCAGCGTGGTGGGCGCGCTGGTGGTCACGTGCTTCGTCGTCGCCGGCGCTGTGGCGCTGCTGCGCGGCGGCGGATCGGGTGATGAAGTGCGTGGGGAGGGGGAGACGGGGGCGTCGCTAAGCGAGGAAGCGCCCGTGGCTCAGCGGCCCGACTGCGTGGCTGGTGGGGTCGGTGGCGTGGAGCTGCCGTGCCTGGGTGGCGCCGATGTGCCCGGCGAGCGCGCGGGCGTGACGGTGGTCAACGTGTGGGCCTGGTGGTGCGAGCCGTGCCGCACTGAGCTGCCCGTGCTCGAGCGCTACGCCGCAGACCACCCGGACGTGGAGGTCGTGGGCGTGCACGCGGACCGCCAGGCGGCGGCTGGGGCCGATCTGCTCAACGAGCTCGGCGTGGAACTGTCCAGCTACCAGGACTCCGACAACAGTTTCGCGGGGCAGCTGGGTCTGCCCGGCGTCGTGCCCATCACGGTGGTGTTCCGCGACGGCGAGCAGGTGGGCACGCTCGCGCAGGCCTTCGAGTCGGAAGAAGCGCTGGCCAGCGCCATCGACGGGGTGCTTGGGCGATGAGCGAGCGCAAGGAAGGGCAGCTTCTCGACGTCCCACTGCAGCCCCACAAGGCACCCCGCTGGCTCGCGCCGCTGATCGACCGGATTCAACGCGGCACCTACCGCGAGGCGGTGCGCCCCCTCCTGCACGGGCGCACCGCGCCGGAGGACGCGGCGGACGAGGCCGCGGTGCTGATCCTGTTTACCGGGAACGCGGCGTCGGCGACCATCCCGGACGACGCGCACGTGCTCATCACCCACCGCACGCCGCGGATGCGGAGCCACTCGGGGCAGATGGCGTTTCCCGGCGGGCATATCGACGCCGGGGACCGCGGGCCCGTCGACGCGGCGCTGCGCGAGGCCTGGGAGGAGACCGGCCTCGAGCGTTCGCGCGTGACGCCGCTGGCCACGCTGCGCACCGTGACTACGGGCGGCAGCGGACTCCGGGTGCGGCCGGTGATTGCGTACGCGGAGCAGCCGGGCGAGACCTACGTGGCCAGCCCGTTTGAAACGGACGACGTCTTCTTCATCGCCGTGCGCGACCTGGTGGACCCCGCGAACCGGCTGCAGGTGGGGCTGGCCAATTTTGCCGGACCCGCCTTCCGCGCCGGGTGTTACGTTGTGTGGGGCTTTACGGCTATTCTGCTCTCAATACTTTTGGAGCAAGCCGCGTGGGCCCGCGACTGGGACCGCACTTTGCGCGATTTGGACGAGGTGCTCGCCAACTCCGCCAACGGGGAGCCGCGGTACACGCGGTAGCCCCCGCGGACCGGCCCCGATGACGCCCCACAACACGAACCAGGAGACAGCAAAACAGTGACCGGATCAGCCATCGTGGACCTCGTCGCGGCGATTCTGGTGGTGGGCAGCTTCGCGGCGGGGTGGCGACGGGGCGTGCTGGCGTCCGTGTTCATCGCGGTGGGCAGCGTGGCCGGCTTGATTGTGGGGCTGCTCGCTGCCGCGTACACGCTCGACTTCTTCTCCGGCCGCGGGCTGCGCGTCATCATTTTCCTGGCGGTCGTGGTGTTCTTCGTCGGGCTGGGGAACTTGGCTGGCTCCGCGATTGGCGACGCCCTGCGCGGCGCCCAGCGGTGGCGCCCGATGCGCGCGCTGGATTCCGTCGCGGGCGCGCTACTGCAGGCGCTGGCCATGTCCCTGGCGCTGTGGCTGGTGTCTATCCCGCTGGTCAGCGCGCTTCCGGAGCAGCAGAGCGCCGCGCTGCGGGACTCGCGGGTGCTGCGCGGGATCGACGGCGCAACACCGGACGCGTGGGCGCAGCTGCCCGCTAAGGCGGCCGCGTTGCTGCACGACACGGGCCTGCCGCCGCTGGTCTCGCCGTTGAGCGCCGATGCGAAGCGTGAGGTGGACGCGCCGGACGAGTCGGTGGTGACCGGTGACCTGGTCGACCGCGTCCGACCGAGCGTCGTCCACGTCGTGGGTGACTCGGAGACCTGCCACCACCGCCTGATGGGCAGCGGCTTCGTCATCGCGGACGGCTACGTGCTGACCAACGCCCACGTGGTGGCGGGCACCCAGCTGGTCAACCTGGACACCGTGCTGGGCGTGAAGCACGCGGACGTCGTGCTCTACGACCCGGAGGTGGACATCGCCGTCCTTCACGCCCCCGAGCTGGGCCTGCCGGAGCTGACGTGGGCGCCGCGCGAGCTAAAGTCCGGCGATGATGCCGTGGTGATGGGCTTCCCCGAGTCCGGCCCCTTTGAAGCAGACGCGGTACGCGTGCGGACCCAGTTGGAGCTCAGCGGCCCGGACATTTACGCCACTGGCCGGGTGGAGCGCGGCGCGTACACGATCCGCGGCGACATCCGCCAGGGCAACTCCGGCGGGCCCATGTTCACCCCGGAGGGGCAGGTCGCGGGCATGATTTTCGGCACGGACGTGGACGTCGCGGACACCGGCTACGCCCTGACCGGCACGCAGCTCCGCGAGGTGATTGGCGACGTCGAGCGCCTCACCGACCCGGTGGACACGCAAACCTGCGCGGTCTAAAGCACCAGGAGTGCTATGACGCCAAGTGCTTCTCGACGCCCCGCACAAACGCCCCCGGATCCCCCGCGTAGGGCAGGGCGTGGAGGACGTGGTTGGCGCCGTCTGCTGGCGCGTGCCGCCGCAGGCGGTGCGTGGCGAGGATGTGGGGCAGCGCGTTATCGATGCGCAGCGCCGCAAGCCGGGTCGCGAGCGTTTCCGCTGGGTGATCGGGGTGCTTGGCGGCGCTGTCGGCCGCTGCCCGCGCGAGGGTGGCGTGAAACGCGCTACGCCACGCGCGGTCCAGCGCGCCGGGCAGGTGTGTGGCGGTGGCGGCCGCGACGGGGGCGGGGAGGCGGCCGAGCCAGGCGGGGAGGTGCGGCTCGTTGGGGAGCGTGAGCACGCTGCGGACAAGCTGGGGCTGGGCCTGCTCGAGGGCGCGGGCGACCACGGCGCCGGTATCGGCGGCGACGAGGGCGGCGTTCGCGTGTCCCAGGGTATGGATCACCCCGCCGAGGTCGCCGCGCAGGATGCGCAGCAGGTTGCCGCCTCGGTGGGCGGGCTTGTCAGACATGCCGAAGCCCCGCTGGTCCAGCGCGGCAACGTGGTAGCCGCGGCTGGCCAGCGGGGCGAGGGCGTAGCGGAAGTCGAACCAGCCGCCGTACGCGCCGTGGATGAGCAGGACCAGGGGGTCGGCGGAGTCGCCGGCCACGGCGGCGTGCAGGCGCACGCCGCGAGTGTGCAGCATGCGGTGCGCAAACTCCCCCGGCAGGTCAACGACCGAGGGTGGCGTCGGGGTCAGGCGGGGCATGCCCGGAGCGGCCCTGGAGGCGAAAAGCGCCTACTTGGTCACTGCCGTGGAGCCGGTGGTGTGCGCGGCGGAGGAGTACAGGCCGCTGGAATCCTTGGACAGGTTCTGCTGGGCCTGGCCCGGGCGCAGGTGCTTCAGCTCGCCGACGGACTCGATGGTCTTCTCCGGCGCCTTGATCTTCTTCACCTTCTGCAGGCCCATGAAGGCCAGGATGCCGGCGAGGGCGATCATGATGAGGAAGACGATGAGGAATGCCCAGCCGCGGTGCATCCAGGACGCGAGCATCTCCGCCAGGGCGAAGAAGGCGAAGAAGCTGGAGTACAGTGCGATGACGCCGGCCACAGCGAAGAGGCCGCCACCCATGGCGCCCTTCTTGACCTCGCCGATGACCTCGGTCTTGGCCAGCTCGATCTCGCCGCGGACCAGGGTGGAAATCTGCTCCGTCGCGTTGGAGACCAGCGTGCCAATGGAATCCTTACCCGGCTGGGTGGTGTCGGCGTCGCGCAGCGGGATGGAGTCCACCTTGGCAGACACTGCCGTGGAACCGCTGGTGTACAGACCGTCTTTGCTCACTGTTTTTCAAACCTTCCTGCGAGTCGCCTACAAGGCGTGTGGCTACTGCTGCTCTCGCGCGTATACGTACACGTGTGATGCATTGTCCTCCACGACTTTAGCTATAGTCCAGCCTTCGTGCCTGTATTGGGGCCGGAAGGTCGACGAAACCGCTGCCGCGCAAGTTAGGATTTAAGCCTAAAACATCCTGTAAATGGTCCAAAATGCGCAGATTCTCTCACGGGTGTGAGCGCTGCGTGGGAAGGAATGTGGTGAAGGCCCTTAAGATCCTTGGCAAGGCGCTGGTTGCGCTCCTGGTTGTGCTCGTGCTCCTCGCGGCGGTGATTGTTGGGTTGCGCGCTTACAACCGGCACACCTACCCGTTCGCGAGCGTGGGGTCGTCTTCTGTTGCGGGGGAGGGGGATGGCGGGGCGTCGTTAAGCGTTGCCCCGATCCACGGGGACCAGATCGAGGGGTTCCACATCACGCCAGAGCGGAAGGTGCACCCGGGCGTGGTGGTTGTGTACGGCGGCTCCGAGGGCGGGGCGGACCGCTCTCGTGCCGAGTGGCTCGCGGGCGAGGGCTACGAGGTGCTCAGCATGTATTTCTTCGGGCAGGAGGAGCAGCAGCAGGGGCTCGCAGATGTGCCGCTGGAGCAGTTTGATGAGGTCAGCACGCTTATCGACGCCACCGTGGACGGCGACGGGCCGGTGACGGTGGTGGGGACGTCGAAGGGCGCGGAGTTTGTGGAGCTGCTGGCGGCAAACGGCTTCCCGGTGGATAACGTGGTCGCGTTCGTGCCCGCGAGCTATTCCTACCCCGGGCTGGTGTTCCAGCAGGCGGAGGAATTGCCGTCGTTTACCTACAAGGGTGAGGCGGTGCCGTTCGCGTCGTTCCGCGCGGGGTCCATGGCGGCCGGGGCGAAGCAGATGTGGGACATGGTGACCGGCTACCCGGTGTCGTACCGCGCGACCTACGAGTCCGCGGCGGAAGCGGCACCGGATGAGGCGCGCATTGACCTTGCGCACTTCGGCGGGAACGTGCTGCTCTTCGCCGGCGAGGACGACCAGATGTGGCAGTCCGCGGACGCGGCGCGCGAGCTCGAGGCGCAGGGCGAGCGGGTGGAGGCCCACGTGTACCCGGACGCCGGGCACGTCTTCTTTGCGCACGCGGAGGAGCTGCCGGACGGCTGGCAGATCATGCTCGGGGGTACTCCGGAAGGTAACCGCGCCGCGTACGAGGACTCGCGGGCCGTGTTGCTGGAGCGCCTCGACCAGTGGCACGGGAGGCAGTAGCTACTCGAGCTCCTCGGGCGGGGGCTAGGCGGAGCGGCCGTCGCGCATGATCGCGCGGGTGACCAGCGCACCGACGACCGCGAGCGCCGTGATCCCGGCGATGACGCCCGCGCCGATG
This sequence comes from Corynebacterium sp. Marseille-P8863, assembly GCF_946902955.1. Taxonomy (NCBI): domain Bacteria; kingdom Bacillati; phylum Actinomycetota; class Actinomycetes; order Mycobacteriales; family Corynebacteriaceae; genus Corynebacterium; species Corynebacterium sp. Marseille-P8863. The sequence goes on from NZ_CAMPQC010000001.1 coordinate 21,814, forward strand.
CCCACCTCGCGCGCGTTGGGCATCTGGATGAGCGGCTCCGGATTCTTGAACGTGCGGATCTCCCAGCCAGACGACATGGCGTGCTTGCGCAGGGGGCGGTCCGGGTTGACGGCCACGGGGTTGCCCACGGCCGCGAGCATCGGGATGTCCGTGGCGGAATCGGAGTAGGCGTAGCAGCGCGCGAGTTCGTAGCCGTGCTCGCGGGCGAATGTTTCCACGGCCGCCGCCTTGGCCTCGCCCTTGAGGTACTGGGTGATTGTGCCGGTGAGCTTGCCGTCTTCCACCTCCACCTCGGTGGCCACGACAGTGTCCACGCCGAGCTCGGCGGCGATCGGCTCGACGAGGATGTCCGCGGAGGCGGAGATGATGATCACGTCGTGGCCCGCCGCGCGGTGCTGCTCGATCAGCTCGCGCGCCTCGCGGTAGATCGCGGGCGTGACCACGTTGTGCATCGTTTCGGTGGTGATGCGTCGCACTTCGTCCACATCCCAGCCTTTGACCAGCTGCGCGAGTTGGTCGCGCGAGGCGTCCATCTGCTCACTGGAGTGGCCGACGAGCATGTAGGAGGCCTTGGACAGGTAGAGGTCGAGCGCCTCCTGACGGGTGATCAGGCCGTTGTTGAGGAACTCTTTGCCAAAGGCGTAGGCAGACGAGGTCGCGATGATCGTCTTGTCCAGGTCGAAGAATGCCGCCACCGGCGCGCGAGTTGCCATGTGCTTCATTCTAACGAGCCAACCTCAGCGCCCGGCGTGTAAATGCTGAGGCGCGTGTGAGTGATGGGACTGGGTTATCCACAGTTTGTTTGTTTTGGATGTACTCGCGGTCTGGGTTATCCACAGATGTCTCCAACCTATTGCGCTTTGATATTGCGCCTGCAATGCTTGCGACATGAAACAACCAAAAGAATCGAATTCTCGCGCCGGCCGCCCCATCATCGTCGCGGTGGACGACCCGCTCCTCCACCCGGAGGTAACCCACCTCGCCGCAGCCGCTGGCCACGCCATCGTGGACGTTGCCGACCCCACCACGCTGCCGCAATACGTGGCGCGTGCGTTCGCAGTGCTTGTCGACGCCACCTGGGCCCCACACCTCCCTCCACCCCGAGCCGACAACGTGTTCATTGTCAGCGGCAGCCTCGCCGACGCCTCCGCGTCCCCGGACGCCTTCGTCCTGCCGGCGCAGGCCGGCGACCTCCTCGTCGCGCTCGGCCGTTGCGCACAGGCGAGCCAGCACAGCGGCGGCGGGCGCACGATCGCCGTGCTCGGCGCGGGCGGTGGCGTCGGCGCATCCGTCCTCGCCTGTGCGCTCGCCGAGGTGGGCGGGAACGCCACGCTCATCGACGCACACCGGCTCTCCGGCGGACTCGATCTTCTCCTCGGCGTTGAGGAGCGGCCGGGCGCGCGCTGGGGCGAGATCGTGCTGGGCGATGGTGCCGTAGCGCGCACCGACGTGCGCCGCGCCCTGCCCTCCACCGCTTCCGGCACCGCGGTCCTCACGTTTGCGCGCAGCACCGTCGCGGACCCGTTCCGGGTCGACACGGCGGAGCTGGAGAGGCTCTGCCGCGCTGTGGGCGGCGAGGGCCTGACCGTCCTCGATGTCCCCATCGACCTGCTCCCGGCGGCGTGCGACCTGGCCGTCATCGTCGTGACGCCGACGGTGCGCTCCGTCTGCGCGGCGCAGACGATCGCGTTGGAGTGCAACGCCGCCGGCGTCGAGCACGTGCTGGTCCTCCGCGACTCCCCTTGGCAGGGCATCGACGACGACGGCGTTGTCGCAGTGACCCGCTCGCGGATCTGCCACCGACTGCCCACGCTGCACCGGCTGCCGCGCTCGATCGAGAGCGCTGGGCTCCCGGCGCGCCTGCCCAAGCCCCTGCGTAAGGCGGCCGACGCGGTGCTCGGGGAGGTGGCGTGATGGATGCCAACGACGTACTCGCGCGCGTGCAGCGCCGCCTTGCGGACGAGCCCGCGCCCCCGTCGCCCGCACGGCTGGTGGACATTATCCGCGACGAGGCGGTGGTGATTAGCGACCTCGACGTGCTCGCGCTCATGCGCAAGCTCCGCGACGACACCACCGGAGCCGGCCCGCTCGAACCGCTGCTGGCGGCCGGCGATGTGACGGATATTTGTGTCAACGGCCCGTCCGAGGTCTACGTCGACCGCGGCCGTGGCCTCGAGCTGGCGGAGACCACCTTCGACTCGGAGGCGGACGTACGTGCCCTGGCCACGCGCCTCGCGCTGAGCTGCGGGCGCAGGCTCGACGACGCACAGCCATACTGCGACGGGCACCTCACCCGCGATGACGGCACGCTCTTACGCTTCCACGCGATCCTCGCCCCAACGGCGCAGGTGGGCACCTGTTTGTCGCTGCGCGTGCTGCGCACCGCCACCGCCTCGCTCGCGGACCTGGTGGCGGGCGGCTCCCTCGATCAGGAGCGCGCCGACCTGCTGCGCGCGCTGGTGGCGCAGCGCAAGGCGATCCTGGTGGTGGGCGGCACCGGCTCCGGCAAGACGACGCTTCTGTCGGCCCTGCTTGCAGAGGCCGCCCCCACCGAGCGCATCATTGCCATCGAGGACACGCTCGAGCTGACCCCGCACCACCCGCACGTGCTCAACCTGACCACGCGCGCCGCCAACGCCGAGGGCGCCGGCGCGATCACCATCGCGGACCTGGTGCGCCAGGCCCTGCGCATGCGGCCGGACCGCATCGTGGTCGGCGAGATCCGCGGTGCCGAGGTCGTTGACCTCCTCGCCGCGCTCAACACGGGCCACGACGGCGGCGCGGGCACCCTCCACGCGAACTCCATCCACGAGGTCCCCGCTCGACTGGAGGCGCTCGCGGCCCTCGGTGGGCTGGACCGCGCCGGGCTGCACTCGCAGCTCGCCGCAGCCGTGGACGCCGTGGTGGTGGTCCGCCGCGGCCCCGACGGCACCCGCTACGTGCATCAGATCGGCGTGCTGGAGGGCCAGCCCGTCACTGCTCGCGTGGTGTGGGACAGCGAGCGCGGCCCCGCCGCCGGCTACAAGGAGCTGGCAGCATGAACCCACTGCTCATCGCCGCCGCGGCAACCGCGCTCACCGCCCCCGCTCCCTCCGCCCGCCTGGGCGCACTCACGCGCAACGTGCAACGCTTCTCGACGCCACGCCTCCACTCCACGCTCTGCATCGCCGGCATCGCGCTCGCGCTCGGCCTGGTCGCCGCCAAACGGGTCAGCGTGGTCCTCGCGGCAGTCATGGCCGGGGCGACCGTCGTCGACCTCATCGTCCGGCGCCGGGAGCAGCGGCAACGCGCCAAGGGTGCGGCCGTGACCGCCGACTTTCTCGGCCACGTGGTGGCCAACCTGGACGCCGGAGCCCCGCTGCCGCGCGCCTGCGTGACCGCCGCCGAGCGCCTGCCCGACAACGCGCCGGCCCCACTCGCGCGCGACATCCACCGGCTGGTCCACCACATCCGGCTCGGGCACTCTGCCGCGCAGATCGAGGTGCCCACGGCGCAGCCGGAGCTCGCGCGCATGGTCACGCTGTGGCGGCTTGCAACCGGGCGCGGGATCCCCGTCGCCCAGCTGCTGCGAGCCGCGCGCGACGAGCTCGACCACGCCGAGCGGCACCGAGCCGCGACAACCGCGGCGCTGGCCGGGCCGCGCACCACGGCCATGGTGCTCGCCGCGTTGCCGCTCGCCGGGATGCTCATGGGCGCCGCGATGGGGGCGAACCCCGTCGGGCTGCTGACCTCCGGCGGCATAGGTGGGGTGCTCCTCGTCGTCGGCACCGCCTTGGTATGCGCGGGCACGGTCGTGTCTCGGGTGATTATTGAAAGGGCGGCGCAATGATCCTGCTTCTCGCATCACTGTTCCTCGCGGCCGCGCTCGCCCTGCCCCGGGTCCAGCCGTTGCTGCGGCTGCGCGTCGCTCCCGGCGCGGGTTCGAAGACCCCGCGGGATGGTCCCCACGGGGAAGTGTCGGGTATCGACGCCCACCGCAGCGCAGCCGACATCACGCTCTTCGCGGCATGCTGCGAGGCCGGGCTCCCGCTCGCCGGCGCCGCCGCCGCTGTTGCTGAAACTTACGGCGACACCGGCGGAGGCAATGCACGCGCGAGTCCTTGGCATACCGTCGCTGCGCTGACGGCGCTCGGGGTGAGCCCCGAGCGCGCCTGGTCAGAGCTCCATAGCGTCCCGGGCGGCGCGGAGCTCGCCGGGCTTGTTGCCCTCTCCAACTCCTCGGGGTCCGCCATCGTGGCGGGCTGCGAGCGCATCGTCACCAAGCTCCGTGCTGAAGCTGCCGACGAGGCGAGCGCCAAAGCGGAACGGGCGGGCGTCCTCATCGCGATCCCGCTTACCGCCTGCTTCCTCCCGGCATTCTTCGTCCTCGGGCTTGCACCGGCGGTGCTCAGCTTGGGGGCGGCGATCTTGCACTAACTATCCACTCCGAAAATCAACGACCACTCTCAACCAACGAAGGGAACACAAATACTATGAATACGATCAACACTGCTACCAGCATGTGCGCCCAGAAAATGCGCGGTTACTCCGGGAAACTCGCTGCAAGAATGCAGGATGACCAGGGGATGTCAACCATCGAATATGCGTTTGGGTCACTCGCGGCGGCCGCACTCGCCGGAGTGCTCTACCTCGTGGTGAACGGCGACGGTGTGACCTCTGCAATTGAGGGCGTGATTACCGACGCACTCACGAACACCCCGGGCTAATGACCACGATCGAGACAGCGCTCTCGCTGTCCGCACTTGTCACCGTCGCGGCTGCCATCGTTGCCGGCATCGCCACCATCGCCGCCTACATCACGGCGGTGGATACGGCCGGGGCGGCGGCGCGCGCCCACGCGATCGGGGTGGAGTTCGCCCCGCCGCGCGGCAGCGTCGATGTAGCCGAGGCCGGCGGGGTCGTGACGGTGACCGCGCGGGTCCCGGCGGCGGTAGGGCAGATGCAGGCAACCGCGCTGTTCCCCGTCGAGCACATCGCGGGGGAACGCTGATGGGCTGGCTCCGGAGGCTTCGCAGCGAGGAAGGCTCGGCGACGGTCACCTCGGCGGGCATTATCACCGCGGTGATCGCGCTGGCGCTCGCCGTAGCCGCGGTCGGCGCGCGCGTCGTGGACCACCACCGCGCGCAGGTTGCCGCCGACCTCGCTGCCGTTTCCGGGGCGACGGCGCTCTACACGGGTGCGCCCGCCTGCGAGGCCGCCGAGCGCACCGCGACGCTCAACTCTGCGGCCGCAGAGTTGTGCGAGGTGGACACCGGCGACGTCACCGTCCGTGCCCGGATCGGGCGCGCGGAAGCTACTGCCCGGGCTGGCCCGGCTGAGGAGGAACGTCCCCGGCGGTCATGGTGACCAGCGCGCCCAGCAGCTTCAGCGCAGCGTGCTTGTTCAGCGGTTGGTTCCCGTTGCCGCACTTCGGGGACTGCACGCAAGACGGGCACCCGGACTCGCAGGGGCAGGCGCGCACCGCCTCGAACGTCGCGGTGATCCACTCGTGGAAGCGGGCGAAGCCCTCGTCGGCGAAGCCCGCGCCGCCCGGGTGGCCGTCGTAGACAAACACCGTGGGCAGCATGGTGTCCGGGTGCAGCGCCGTGGACACGCCGCCGATGTCCCACCTGTCGCAGGTGGCCAGGAGCGGAAGCAGCCCGATGGCTGCGTGCTCTGCGGCGTGCAGCGCGCCGGGGACGTCGCCCGCCGAGATCCCCAGCTCGTCGAGGACCAACGGATCGATGGTGTAGGCCACCGCCCGGGTGATCAGCGTCTGTTCGGGGAGGTCGAGCGGGATGTGCTCGGACACGGTGCCGTCGGCAAGCCGCACGACGTAGCCGGTGACCCGGTCGGTCACCTCGACGTCGACGTTGGCCACCCACAGGCCCGGGGAGGGGTGGACGCGCGCGGAGGCGTCGCCCAGGATCGCGATGTCCGTGGTGGATCGCGCCTGCGTGGAGTAGTCGGGCGTCTCGGGTGCCACCAGCGCCACGTAGCCGTCAAGGTCAAGCTCCTGGACCACGAAGGACTCGCCCTGGTGCAGGTAGACGGCACCGTCGTGGACCTGCGTAGCAGCGCGCGCAGCGTCCACGGTGCCCAGCAGCCGGCCGTCCGTCGCGTCCACGATGAGGACCTCCTCCCCGGTGCCGCCGCGCAGGGACACGACGGAGTGCGCGGTCTCCGGGGTGAGCTCACCCTCCAGTTGCGGGGTGGCGAACCAGCCGCGGGGGCGGCGTCGTAAATAGCCCTCCCGCTCGAGCTCCTCGACGACCTCGTGCGCGCCAAACGCATCCACGTCCGCGTGCGACAGTGGCCGTTCGACGGCGGCGCAATAGACGTGTCCGCGCAGGATGTACGGGTTCTGCGGGTTGAACACCGAGGACTCCACCGGGCGGCCCAGCAGTGCGTCCGGATGGTGGACCAGGTAGGTGTCCATCGGCTCGTCGCGGGCGACCATGACCACCACGGAAGCCTGGCCGCGGCGCCCGGCGCGCCCCGCCTGCTGGCGGAACGAGGCGACCGTCCCCGGGAAACCGGCCATGACCACCGCGTCGAGGCCCCCGACGTCAATGCCCAGCTCAAGCGCGTTCGTGGTGGCGAGACCGAGGAGGTCGCCCTCGTCCAGCGCGCGCTCCAGCTTGCGACGATCCTCCGCCAGGTAGCCAGCGCGGTAGGACGCCACCCGGCCCGCCATGTCGGCGCGGCCCGCCACGACCAGGTCCTCCTGCGCACGCAGCGCGACCGTCTCCGCGGCGCGGCGCGAGCGCACGAAGGTAAGCGTGCGCGCGCCCTCCTGCATCAGCGTCGACATGATGGACGCTGCTTCGGTGGAGGCGGCGTAGCGCACGGGCGCACCGTTTTCGCCCTCCGCGCCCTCGATGAATCCGGGCTCCCACAGCGCGATCGTGCGGGACCCGGTCGGCGCGGTGTCCTCGGTGATGGCGGTGACGCTGCGGCCGCAGAGTCGGGACGCCTGCCCGGCCGGGTCCGCGGCGGTTGCGGAGGCGAACACCACGACCGGGTGCGACCCGTACGCGGCGGCGATACGCAACAGGCGGCGCAGGACGAGGGACACGTTGGCGCCGAAGACGCCGCGGTAGGTGTGGCACTCGTCCACCACCACGAAGCGGAGCTGGCGCAGGAAGCGCGCCCACCGGGGGTGCGCGCCGAGCAGCCCAGCGTGCAGCATGTCGGGGTTGGAGAAGACGAAGCGGGACGCCTCGCGGATTCCGGCCCGGGCCTCGGTGGGGGTGTCGCCGTCGTACGGGGCCGGGTGGACGCCGGAGAGCTGGGGAATCTGCGACGTCATCCGCAGCGTCGCCTGGAGCTGGTCCGAGCCCAGCGCCTTGGTGGGGGTGAGGTAGAGGGCGCACGCCTTGGGGTCCTCTGCAAGCGCGGTGAGGATGGGAAGCTGGTAACCGAGCGACTTTCCGGAGGAGGTGCCCGTGGCGATAACGGTGTCGTTGCCGTCGCGCACCGACTGCGCGCACTGGGCCTGGTGGGTGTAGGGAGCGGTGACGGAGGCGTCGATAAGCACTTGCTTCAGCTCGGGGAGCACCCACGCTGGCCACGGAGCGAACTGCGCGGGCGAAGCGGGGACGTCCTCCACGTGCGTGATGGTGGAGCTGCCGAAACGGCGGCGCAGGAGCTCGATGAGTTCTGCGCCGAGCGACGGTGGGGGTGCGGGGGTATGAGTCATTCCATATGAAGTATGCCACTCGCTATGCCAAAGTATGCGATTCGTGGCACACTAGAGCACGGTCACAGATTTTGTGTGCGCCCTCCAAAGGTGCTCGCGAGGATCGTTGACGCGGGCGCCAGGAACCCCGAGATGGTCCTGGTGGACGACCAAACATATCTCACTCAAGTTTTACGTGAAAGGTTTCACCATGGCTACCGGAACTGTTAAGTGGTTCAACGCAGAAAAGGGCTTCGGCTTCATCGCACCGGACGACGGCTCCTCCGACGTCTTCGTGCACTACTCCGAGATCCAGGGCTCCGGCTTCCGCACCCTGGAGGAGAACCAGCAGGTCGAGTTCGAGGTGGGCGAGGGCGCCAAGGGCCCGCAGGCCCAGCAGGTGCGCGCGCTGTAAGCCCGCATTCCAAAGAGCCCCCGCTGCCGGTGACCCCGGAAGCGGGGTATTTTTGGGCCCGCTGCCCGGTCAGCCGGGGTGCCCGGGTGAGGGTTAAGTAAAGAAAAGTGTGTCTTTTCCGGGCGTGTTGCGGTTATTTGATCCAGCCTTTTTGGATGCCGAGGTTGTGTTGGTAGCTGGTGTCGATGGCGGTGTCGTATTCTGCTGGTGCACCGATGTCATTGGTAGTGGCTGTGGTGTTGTGGGTGATCAGGTCTGTTGCTGTGGAAAGTGCGTCTTGACCCCATCGTTGGTCCCTGGCGATCTTGACCGGATCGTCAGGGACTTCTGTATGTAGATACAGCCACCAATCCATCACTGTGCGTTGATGCGGTAGTGATAGTCCGCGGTGTCTGCGGGCTAGTTCTTTTATGGGGGCGTTGATGCCACCTTCGAGGCTGTTTGTTGTTGCTGCAAGGTTGTCGGGGTCGATGGTTGTTGGTGGGGGTTGCAGGTAGGTAAACAGCAGGTCTCTGCGGTGCAGAGATAGCAATGATTGATAGGCCGCTCGGACGCGTTGGTGGGTGTAGACCTTGGTGTAGGCGCCGGTAGCAGGGTCTTTGATGGTGGTTTTCTCGTTCATCCATTCCCGGTAGGTGTGGTCGAATTCGTGCAGGTGGGCGACCCATGTGGATGCTTGGTCAAGGTCGGTGATGCGAGTGAGTTTCAGGGCTAGGCGGTAGAGGGTTTTGCCGGCATCGGTGCGGGGGTTGCTGGTGGTGTGGCGGCGGACTGTTCGTTGGGCGTGGACGAGGCAGCGTTGGATGCGTGTTGTTGGCCAGCAGTGGTGGATGGCTGATTGGGCACCTTGTCCGCCGTCTGTGACTGCGATTAGTGGTGCGGCAATGGGGCGTAGGAGTTCGGTGTAGGCGGCGGTGGTTTCGTGTCTGGCCCAGGTCCAGTTGATGACGTGGGTTTTACTGGCTGCGATCAGGAGGCATCCGGACTTTAGATAGGTCGCGTCGAGGAAGATTTGGTCATGGATGCGGAATGAGTCGATGGTGGGTGTGGGGATGATCCACCAGCACCATCGGAATCGGTGGTGCATGGTTTGCCTGGTTACGCCATGGTGTGCGGCGAAGGTGGTTAGAGATTGGGTGCCGGTGGCCCATTGGATGAACAAAGCCATGGTGGCGGTATTTTTGTTGTGGGTTTGGGTGTTGCGGGTAAAGGAGTGTCCGCAGTGGGTGCAGCGCCAACGGGTGGTTGATTTGCTGGTGGTGCCGTTTTTCTTTGTGTTGTTGCCGCATAGTGGGCAGCTGGGGCGGTTGGTGGTCATCCTTTAATCCAACCGGTGTGCGGTTAGCACAAATGTGGCCGGAGGTGCGGGATGGTGTGGGTAATAGCTTTCGGGGAGCTATTCTTTGGTGATTTGTGGTGTGTGGTCTGGGGTTATGGTGGCATGCGGACACACTTTTCTTTACTTAACCCTCAAAAGCTGCATATTAGGTTATGCTAAGTTAATTCACGCTTGCTGCACTTGTGCCACCACTTTGGCCAACGCAGCCCATAAACCCGTTATTTCCGCATCATGAGACAAGGAGCGCGTGTTGTCTAGCAACCCGTTTGATGACGAACAGGGCAGCTTCTTCGCCCTTATCAACGACGAGGGACAGTACTCGTTGTGGCCTACGTTCGCCGCCGTGCCAGACGGATGGACCGTGGCTCTGGGAGACCCTTCCCGTGGCGTAGACGGCGGGGTATCGCGGGACGAGGCGATGGAGTTCATCGACCGCGAGTGGACCACCTTGCAACCGGCAGGAAAGTCTCACGCTTAAGTGAGTGCCGTACTTCCCACTGCTTTGCCTGGTGAGTCCGCTGCGGAGATTGGCCGCCTGCTCCGTCGCACCGCAACTCCAGCAATTAGTGCGGTGCTGTTCACTTTCGCCGGTGCCTTGCTCTCTCTGGTGCCCATTTATCTGCTGGCCAGCGTCATCGATGCGGTAGCCGCCGGTGACGGCAAGTCTGGCGTGCTGAAGGTGATTGTGTGGGCTGCCGTGGCGTGTGTTGGTACTGCCGTTGTCGCTGGCCTTGCGGAGGCGCTGACGGGTGTGACGATTGCCCAGGTAGTTGCGAAGTTGCGTGAGCGCGCCGTCGCCGCGGTGCTGAATCTGCCTTCCACCACGGTGGAGTCCCTGGGCCGGGGAGAGGTGCTGGGCCGAGTTGGTGCGGATGTCGCCGCGCTGGTGAGCAGTGCCCGCAAGTCGGTTCCATCGACCCTCAGCGCGCTGGTGATGGTCGTGGTGGCCAGCGCTGGAATAGCGGGGTTGGATTGGCGCCTCGCGTTGGCGGGGCTGTGCGGGATTCCGTTCTATGCGCTGGGGTTGCGATGGTATCTTCCTCGTTCTGCCCCTTTGTATCGACGCCAACGCGAATTAGAAGCCGGTGTCATCGGTTCCTTGCAAGGTTCTATGGAGGGCATTCGTTCGGTTCGTTCGCATCGGCTGGTGGATAGCCGCCAAGGTCTCACCAGGCGCTACGCGCAGGCTTCGCGGGACGAATCAATCGCTGCGTTTCGTGTGTTTTCCGGGCTGGTGGCGCGGGAGAACTTCGCGGAGTTCATGGGGTTGTCAGCCCTGTCTGTCGTAGGCTGGTTGCTCTTCCGCGAAGATGCGGTGACGGTGGGCGAGATCTCGGCAGCGTTGATTCTGTTCCACCGTCAGTTCGTGCCGATCGGCACGATTCTGTTCACCTTTGATGAACTGCAGCGCAGCGGGGCGGCCTTGGGGCGCATCGTGGGACTCATTCGCTCCGCGGGTGCGGATACGCCACAGCCGATTGATGACTACTCCTCGCATCGGCAGAGTCCAGCTGTAGAGGTCAAGGGCCTGAATTATCGGTACGAGGATGGCCCAGAGATCTTGCATGACTTGGCGTTCCACATCCCTGCGGGGTGCACGGTATGCGTGGTCGGCGGATCGGGAGCTGGCAAGTCCACGGTTGCGGAAATTGTCTCTGGAACCCTCGAGATGGCAGAGCCGGGTGTGATCACCGTTGGGGGGTGCGACGTGGTGGGAATGAGTGCGCAAGAAAGAAGCTCGATCTTTTGCGTTGCCTCCCAGGAAAACTACGTCTTCGCGATGAGTTTGCGCGATAATCTCCTGCTGGCAGCCGAAGGTGCCAGCGACGCAGAAATATGGGATGCGCTGCGCCGAACCGGTGCGGAAGATTGGTGCACATCCTTGTCCCATGGCGACAAGCAGGGCTTAGACACAATGCTGGGCGAAGGGGGCCTGCACGTAGATGCGGTGGCGGCACAGCGTCTGGCGCTGGCCAGGGTGGCATTGTCTCGGGCTGGCGTCGTCATTCTTGACGAATCAACGGCCGAAGATGACGGTGACCTCGAGGAAACACAGCAATCACACGAGGCCTTTTCGATGTCCTTGGAGGACGCTGCCCGCGCGGCGATCCGCGGACGGACGGCGATGGTGATTGCGCACCGGCTCAGCCAAGCAACCTCCGCCGATAGCGTGGTGGTGATGGAGCGCGGGCGCGTGGTGGAAACAGGTACGCACGAGGAGCTGGCAGCAAGAAACGGAACATATGCCGATATGTGGACCGCCTGGAATGAGCAGGGGAGGCAGGCGCGTGTCTGACAACAAGGTGGTGACGCTGCGCGGGCTGGTCAGAAAAAATTCTCGCGCGATGGCTCTGAGTGGCTTGTTGCTGAGCATCTACCACGTGGCAGAAGCCATGATTGCGGTGTTACTGGGATGGTTGGCGCACAGTCTTATCGCTAGCGAGAATGTGTGGCACCTGGTGGGTGGAATCGCAGCCTTAGGCGCTACGCTGGCGACGGTGTCTGTGAGCTGGCAGACAGGGTTCCGGATACTGCAGGCTACGTCGGCTCGGAACGTATGTGAATTGCGGGCAGGCATCACCTCGCAGGTGGTGAGCCATGGTGGGCATTCCGACGATGCGGACAGTCTGCCTCGCCAGGAATTGCCCACGGTGGTGGGTGAAGACGTGGTGCAGGCGGTAGACATCATCGAAGTGGTCCCGGTGGGGATCAGTGCGCTGGTGGGAGCCATTTTCTGCACGATTGTTCTGGCGCTGATTGATCTGCCACTGGGAGTGGTGGTGTTGGTGCTCAGCGCGGTGGTGTTGATAGTCCTGCACCGGCTGTCTCAGATCATTGAACGCCGCGCGGAGCGGCAACAAACTCTGCTCGCGCGAGTGACCGCGCGCATGACCGACATTCTGCAGGGGCTGCCGGTGATCTCGGGAGTGGCTGGCGCGCATCCGGCCTACCGTGGATATGCGCGTAAATCTGAAGAGGCGTGTGCGGATGCTCGGAAGCTCGCGTGGGTCAGCGGAGGTTATGAAGCCGTGGCGATGGGCAGCAATGTGCTGTTGCTGAGTGCGGTGGGCCTGTACGCGGGCTATCGAACCATTTCCGGCGATGTGACGTTGGGGGAGTTGGTCACCGTGGTGGCGCTGTCACAATTTATCGCGGAGCCGATGCGGCAGTGCAGCAGAATGCCGCGCTTCATTGGATTGGCGAGGGCTTCCGTTCGGAGGCTGCAGCGCGTGGCGGAAGCTCAGCGGCTGCGTGAGGGGCAGGGCGTGCCATCTGCTCAGATTGGCACGCCTGCCATTTCCATGCGCGGTGGAGACGGTGAGGCCGAAGGAGACGGCGAGGTCGAGGGATCAGAGCAGGCTTCCGTGGCGTTCGCAGAGGGGCGACTGACGGTGGTGCACTGTTCAGCCGCATGGGCAGATGCTCTGGTGGATGCGTTGGTCGCGGGGGAGTCGATGGAGCTTGGCTCCCTGACTAGGCCACAAACTCAACAACTGTGGATCCGGGGGCGCGATATTTGCGAGATCTCGGTAGACGATGTGCGTTCCGCTGTGCTTGCCGAGCCTCGGAAGCCGGCATTGTTTGGGGACACAGTGGGGCAGGCGGTGCTGCGGAGCTCTGGAGAGGGCAGGGCGGAGGATGCAGTAGACATTCTTAACGCCTTAGGGCTCGATGAACTGGCGCCGGGGGCGGCTCATTCAGCCGGGGTATTGGATCACGAGCTGACCGAAGGTGCGCGCAATCTTTCCGGTGGTCAGCGGCAGCGGCTGGGATTGGCACGAGCGCTACTGGCTGAGCCGGAGATGTTGGTGATGGTTGATCCGGTCTCGTCAGTGGATTCAATGACGGGCATGAAAGTGGCGCGTGCGGTGAGAGATATTCGCCGCGGGCGTACCACGGTGGTCCTGTGTGTGGGGAGGGCCTTCCAGTCGGTAGCCGAGGACGTAGTTGATGTGAAGCCTCTAGCTGGGAGTTTGCGGACGCGGGGTGAGCAATTCCCGCTAGGGGGTTGTTGAGCAATAGAAGATAGGTTAGCCTACCCTTTGCATTGCCTACCCTAAGAAGTTGGTTGGCGCATCCTACAGAGAGGCCATAGTGACCATCATCGATCGTCAAGCTCAGACATCCGCAGAGCGCAGTACCCACGAAAATTCCGTCCGCGACATCGTCGGGATCGGCATCGGCCCCGGAAACCTCGGGCTCGCGGTAGCTATCGAAGAGCAAGCTCCAGAACTCGATGCACTCTTTGTGGAAGCCGTAAGAGCTGCGCGCAGGGCGGAGAGACCGCCGAAGCTTTGCCCCACCAGGACTATGTGGCTGCTGTTGATGATCGGCGGAAGCTCGGTGGCCAGTGCGCTGGCGAATGTTTGGGAGGTGTACTCCTCGCTGCGGTCTTTGGCTGCCGGCAGGAAGACGCGGTTGATCTGGGGGATAAGCCCTGCCGTGACTGCCCGGTCCAGTGCGCCCGTGAGGTCATGCAGATGGATCCAGTCATCGCCATCCGAAAACACCACGGTGGTATCCGCACCGCGGTCATCGAGGCGCGCGGTGCAGCGCCTGCCGAATACCTTCCGGTCGATGGACAGGCGTGCGCCGGGCAAGTCCGCGATGACTTCTGGGGAGCGAGGCGGCCAGAGTGTCTGGTCCACAGAATCGCCGCTCAATAGGCTCGCCTGTGGGCCTGCGCCGTGTGCGTTATGTGGATCGGGATATTTCAGCTCGCCGGATTGAAAGCTATAGGTCACTGCTGAGTGCGCCGGGATGCGCACATCGACGGTGGACATCGATTCGGTGAGCTCGACGTTCGAGCGGTAGGGGTCCGGGAAAACGAGGGCTTCCGCATCCGCGGGCACCGAGATTCGGTGAAGGGTGGTCACGTCCGGGGAGTCTGGCATGAAAATTGCGCCACTTTCATCATTGACTACATAGGTAAACCTAAGCTAACATCCCCTGCATGCGAGTTGCTGTTTTCGGCTATCAGTCGTGGGGACACCGGACGTTGTCTGCGGTCATCAATGCTGGTCATGAAGTAGTTTTGGTAGTTACGCACCCTGCCAGCGATCACCCTTATGAGCAAATGTGGGCAGACTCCGTTGAGGAGCTCGCCAGCGAACATGAGCTCCAGGTGTGTGTCACTGAGCGCGTGGGTCAAGACGTCATTGAGGCGTTGCGCGATGCTGCACCAGACATCATCGTGGCCAACAATTGGCGAACCTGGCTTCCTCCCGAGGTTTTCAGCCTGGCCAAGCACGGCGCATTGAATGTCCACGATGGTCTCCTGCCCGAGTACGCCGGATTTTCGCCCATCCTGTGGGCGCTGTTGAACCGGGAAACTCACGTGGGCGTCACTGTGCACGAGATGGATGAAGTGCTGGACGGCGGACCCATCGTTGCCCAGCGCGCGATCCCCGTGGGTCCGCAGGACACCACCACGGATCTCGTGGCCAAGACCATCGACCTCATCGAGCCCCTCGTGGAACGCGCATTGAGTGACGTCGCCCAAGGCACCGCCACTGCGCAACCTCAAGATCCCACCCGCGCTACGTACTTCCACAAGCGCGGCGAGCAGGAATCTCGCATAGATTTCACCCAACCTGCGGAAGATATCGCCTTGCTGGTCAGGGCGCAGTCCGACCCGTACCCCAATGCTTACTTTGAATTCCGAGGCCAGCGCGTCCGCGTGCTTTCCGCGCACGTCTCGCAGGGCCGCTTCGGCGGAACCCCCGGCCGAGTCACCATCCCTCACGAGGGAGGAATCGCGGTGGTCTGTGGATCGCCCCGTGCCAACGTGCCGGCGCCGGCGATTGTTCTGGATCGTGTTCGTCTCGACGACAACTCGGAACTGACCGCCACCGAATTCTTTGGACATAGGGCTGGATATATCCAACCAAAGGTTTGACCTTTCCCTTTTGTGTACGGGCCACGCCTCGCGCGGAAATCCGTCACCAGTAACAACGGAGAAAAATGACACTCAAGAAGATTCTCGTTAGCACCGCTGCTGTGCTGACCTTGGGCGCGGCACTGACCTCTTGCTCGACTGATGACCAGTCCGGAAATTCCGGGGACTCCCAGGCAGTCAACGCCGAGCAGGGCGCATTCCCCACCACCATCGAGCACCGCTACGGCTCCACCGAAATCAAGGAAGCCCCGCAGCGCGTGGTCTCCTTGGGCTACACGGATCAGGACGCACTGCTGGCGCTGGGAGTTACTCCTGTCTCCGTGAAGTACTGGGACGGAATGACCCCGGATGGTCAGGCTGCGGGCAACTGGTCCAATGACAAGATCGAGGGCGACACTCCTCGGATCGACAAGGACACAGAAGTCAACGCGGAAGCCATCGCCAAGGACAATCCAGACCTCATCGTGGCCGTGTACTCGGACATCGATGAAGACACGTACAAGAAGCTGTCTGAGATCGCCCCTGTCGTCGTACAAAAGGGCGAATACGAAGAACTACAGCAACCATGGGACGTGACCACGGAAGAGATCGGGCAGGCCGTGGGCAAGCCTGAAGAGGCAAAGCGCCAGGTGGAGCAGGTCAAGGAGAAGTTCGCAGAGCTCAAGGGCCGCCACCCAGAATGGGCCGAAAAGGAACTCGGCGTGGCCACTGTCTCCGACGAGAGCCTGGCTGTCTTTGCCGAGGGCGATCCGCGTAGCCGCTTCTTCACCGAGCTGGGATTCAAGATCAACCCGGCCTACGCGGGCATCACCAAGGACAAGTTCTACGGTGAGGTCTCCAAGGAAAACGCAGACCAGATCAACTCTGACGTGCTGGTGTGGGATCAACTGTCTTACTCTCCGAAGCAGAGCAAGGCTTCTGTGACCGAGGATCCGATCGTGGGCAAGCTGCCCGCCGTGAAGGACGGACACAGTGTCTACCTGGAAGGCGACCTGGAAAAGGCCTTCGGATGGCAGACCGTGCTGAGCCTGAACTACCTGCTGGACAAGATCGAGCAGCCGTTGGCAGACGCCACGAAGTAGTCTGAATCAACTGCCGAACCGCCCCGCATGAACGTGCTGGGGCGGTTTTGCTGTTGCTGGCTAGGGGACGGGCACTCATGGGGATAACGGATGCACGCTAGGGGCGAGCTGCCTGTATTCCGGTCAGAAACCGGGGTAAGAATAGACCAGTTGTTTTCTAGAAGGGATTCCCTGTGCACTTAAGCGACCTCATGGACGCCACCACCCTGCTCCAGAACTTTGGCGGCTGGGCGCTCGGCGGCATTGCGCTGATTATCTTTATTGAATCCGGCGTGCTCTTCCCGTTCCTCCCCGGCGATTCCATGCTGGTCACCGCGGCAATCTTGCGCGATCAGCTGGGCTTGAACGTTCCGATTCTGGTGGGCGTGGCCATCGTCGCGGCGTTCTTGGGCGACCAGGTAGGTTTCTGGCTCGGCCACCGCTTTGGCCGCAAGTTGTTTAAGCCCGACGCCAAGATCCTCATAACCGAGCACCTCGAACAAGCCGAGGCTTTCTTCCTGAAGTACGGGCCGTTGGCTCTGGTACTGGGGCGCTTCATCCCGATCGTGCGTACCTACATTCCCGTGGCCGCTGGTACCGCGGAGATGCCGTACAAGAAGTTCGTGGGATGGAACGTCACGGGTGCAGTGCTGTGGATTGTCAGCATGGTCGGCATTGGCGTGCTGCTGGGGGATATCCCGGGCATTGCGGATCGCATCGACATGATCGCCATCGTCATCGTGCTGGTGTCTGTGACTCCGGTGGTGATTTCCGCGATGATCAACTGGCGGAAGTCCAAGAAGACTCCCGCCCAGGAGCTGATGGAGGACTAAGCCCTGATCGTCACTTGGGGACGATCAGCGGACCGCCGGTGACAGGATCCTCGATGACTAGCGCGTTGAGGGCAAACGCCTCGAGCAGTAGCTCTGGGGTAATGACCTCGCTGGGACGCCCGGTGGCGAGGACCTGTCCATCCTTCATCACCACGAGATTATCGCTGTAGCGTACAGCCAAGTTGAGATCGTGCAGCACCATCACCACAGTCCGATCCAGCTCTCGGCGTAGACGCTGCACCAGCTCCAAAATCTCTACCGACGTGGCCAGATCCAGGTAGGTGGTGGGCTCGTCCAGGAACAGGATGTCCGTGTTCTGCGCAAGAACCATGGAGATCCACACACGCTGCCGCTGCCCTCCGGACAGAGAATCCAGGGTGCGCTCCGCCAGCCCCATCGAGCCAGTCATTTCCAGCGCCTTGTGCACCTCGGCTTCGTCCGTGGACGACCACTGACGGATCCACGATTGGTGTGGGTGCCGACCGCGCGAGACGAGATCAGCCACGTTGAGTCCCTCCGGGGCGGTAGGGGTTTGTGGCAGCACGCTGATGGTCCGTGCGAGGTCCTTGCGCCTGATGGATGAGATATCGGCGCCGTCTAACAGCACTTCGCCCTCATTCGCCGGAAGGAGACGAGACATGGCTCGCAACAACGTGGATTTGCCGCAGCCATTGGGGCCGATGATTGTGGTGATCTGCCCGCGAGGAAAGTCCACGTCCAAGCCTTCGATGACCGTCCGGTCGCCGTAGCCCACGGCGAGGCCGCGTGCGCTCATGCTGTGCTTCTGAGTCATGTGTCCTTCTTTGTTCGCGGCACTGCTAACTTCCAGGGTGGGATCTTTTCTCATGCCGTGGTTGACCTATTCCGTTGGACCAGCAAATAAATAAGGAACGCACCGCCGATTGCCGAGGTGAGAATGCCCACCGGCAGCTCTACGGGCAGAAGAGTTTGGGTGCTGATATCTGCCAGCAGGAGTAGCGCAGCGCCGGTCAGCGCAGAGGCCAGAAGCGGTGGTGCAGAGCAGTTGCACAAGCGCAGCGCCACCTGTGGGGCCACGAAGGCGACGAACCCGATGGGGCCAGCGGCCGAGACCGCCACTGCTGCCAAAGCCACGGCAGCGGCGAGCAGAAGCACCTGCACACCCTGGACGTTTTGTCCCAAAGCCCGTGCAGTATCCGAGCCCAGCAAGGTGGCTAAAAGTTGGTGACCAATCCAGGCCAGCAGCGGTGTAAACACCAACACAACAATGGCGATGGGCCACATCTTGGACCAGTCCGCAGTGCTCAGGGAGCCAGTAAGCCAGAACTGCGCGGCCGCGGCATCGCGCAACTCCGTGCGGATCATCAGGAAGTTGATATACGAGGTCAACAGAGCAGAGATGATGATGCCGAACAGCACTAGCCGGAAGGAATCAGTCGATCTCCTCCACGCCAGAGCCCACATCACCGTTGCGGTGACAGCCGCACCAAGCACCGCGGCCAAGGGAATGCCGATGCTGCTGAGCCAGCCGAGGAAACCACCAGCGCCACCACCCAGAGTGATGACGGTGACCGCGGCCGCGGACGCGCCCGTAGTGAAGCCCAAGATATCCGGGCTGGCCAGCGCATTGCGAGTCACGGACTGAGTGAGGGCTCCGGATAATCCCAGCGCACAGCCCACCAGAATGGCCGTCAGCGCACGAGGCATGCGCCAATCCAAAACCACCAGACGCTCAATGCGGGTGCCCTGGCCGGTGAACAGCACCTCCAGCACACGAGCCGGGGACACAGGATAGTCACCCAGGCCGATGGAGACCGCCGCTAGCAAGACGATCGCCACGAGCAGCAATAGAGACACCGTCAACGCGCGAGGGCGCCAGACCACAGAAAATGAGCCCACGCGGAATGGCGGGCGCCCAGGGATAGTGGAAGAGGTAGGGCGGGCAAGGAGGGAACTCATTAAATGGCCACCACCCGGCGTCGATAAATAAGGGCGATGAAGAACGGCGCGCCCACGAACGCGAGGATGATGCCTACTTGCAACTCGCCCGGACGAGCGATCAGACGGCCCACCACGTCTGCGAACAGCATCATCACCGCACCCGTCAGGGCAGAGTAAGGGAGGATCCAGCGGTAATCAGGGCCCGTGATGGCGCGCACGAGGTGCGGGACCACCAGGCCGATGAAGGTGATGGGGCCGGCGGCAGCTGTCGCGGCACCGGCCAGCAGTGCGATCAGAGCCATGCCAATCAGGCGGGCGCGCTGGGTGTTGATGCCCAGTCCGGAGGCGATGTCATCGCCCAGATTCAGGAGGTTTAGCTGCGGTGCCGTGATGAACGCCAGCAGGAGGCCCACCAGGATAAACGGCAGCACGCCGTAGAACACGGTGAGATCCCGGCCCGCGATGGAGCCGACGGTCCAGAAGCGCATGCGATCCAGATTGGCATCGTCAGTGAGGATAAAACCGCTGATGATGGCGCTGAGGACCGCGGACAAAGCCGCGCCGCCGAGGACCAGCGTCATTGGATTGGCCTGTCCTCCTCCTATGGACGCCAAACTAAACACCAACGCAGTAGCAGCGATGGCCCCACCGAACGCCCACATGCTGGTAGCCCACACGGACGTCACACCCAGCAAGGAGAAGCTGGCAACCACGGCCAGGGACGCACCGTAGTTGATGCCGAGAATGCCCGTGTCCGCGAGAGGGTTGCGCGTGTGCCCTTGGATCAATGCACCGGAGGCGCCAAGGGCAGCACCGGCGACTAGGCCCAACAGGGTGCGGGGAATGCGGAGCTCGACGATCACGCGCTGATCCACATTCAGCCCCTCCGCGTGGCCGAACGCCGTGCCGAGATCGCGGAACACGGCGGACACTTCTCCAAAAGGGATCTGCCGTGATCCAAACACGATGCTGGCAACGATGCTGGCGAGCAATAGGAGGAAAAGGACGCCGAGGCCGACGAGGCGACGCGGGATTTTACCTGATGGAGCGCTGGCAGAAGCGTCCGCAGTAGCGTCCGCGCGAGGCCCCAGGTGTGATTGAGAAGGGGATTGCGCATGCGGGGTAGAGATAGCCATGCATCCCTCCTTGACGCGTGAAAGTCCATGATCTTAACGGGAGCAAGCTTATATGAACAAGGTAAGCCTAATCAAAGTACTACAAGGAGGGATTGTGGAGCTGTGCAGGTGAGTGTGTGAGCCAGCAGGTGCGGCTAGTGAGGTCGGTCGGCCCTGAATGGCGCCGACCCTACACCTCAGCTCTATGCTTCTGAGCAGGGATTTGGACATGTTTTAGCTGGTTGCTAGGCTAGTCAGGTCTTGCCGTAGGTAGGTACCCCCATGTTCTTTTTTTCGACGCTAACGCGTCAAAATCCCGGGAATGCCACATGACCTGCGGAAAGAGTCTCCCGCTACAAGGGAGAAAAACTGTACATCCACTTTGTTACAGGCCCCTCGCCCGAAGCGGCCGCACGGATAAAGGCAGCGAGCACCCCTAACTACTGAGTTAGGGGGTTAAGTAAAGAAAAGTGTGTCTTTTCCGGGCGTGTTGCGGTTATTTGATCCAGCCTTTTTGGATGCCGAGGTTGTGTTGGTAGCTGGTGTCGATGGCGGTGTCGTATTCTGCTGGTGCACCGATGTCATTGGTAGTGGCTGTGGTGTTGTGGGTGATCAGGTCTGTTGCTGTGGAAAGTGCGTCTTGACCCCATCGTTGGTCCCTGGCGATCTTGACCGGATCGTCAGGGACTTCTGTATGTAGATACAGCCACCAATCCATCACTGTGCGTTGATGCGGTAGTGATAGTCCGCGGTGTCTGCGGGCTAGTTCTTTTATGGGGGCGTTGATGCCACCTTCGAGGCTGTTTGTTGTTGCTGCAAGGTTGTCGGGGTCGATGGTTGTTGGTGGGGGTTGCAGGTAGGTAAACAGCAGGTCTCTGCGGTGCAGAGATAGCAATGATTGATAGGCCGCTCGGACGCGTTGGTGGGTGTAGACCTTGGTGTAGGCGCCGGTAGCAGGGTCTTTGATGGTGGTTTTCTCGTTCATCCATTCCCGGTAGGTGTGGTCGAATTCGTGCAGGTGGGCGACCCATGTGGATGCTTGGTCAAGGTCGGTGATGCGAGTGAGTTTCAGGGCTAGGCGGTAGAGGGTTTTGCCGGCATCGGTGCGGGGGTTGCTGGTGGTGTGGCGGCGGACTGTTCGTTGGGCGTGGACGAGGCAGCGTTGGATGCGTGTTGTTGGCCAGCAGTGGTGGATGGCTGATTGGGCACCTTGTCCGCCGTCTGTGACTGCGATTAGTGGTGCGGCAATGGGGCGTAGGAGTTCGGTGTAGGCGGCGGTGGTTTCGTGTCTGGCCCAGGTCCAGTTGATGACGTGGGTTTTACTGGCTGCGATCAGGAGGCATCCGGACTTTAGATAGGTCGCGTCGAGGAAGATTTGGTCATGGATGCGGAATGAGTCGATGGTGGGTGTGGGGATGATCCACCAGCACCATCGGAATCGGTGGTGCATGGTTTGCCTGGTTACGCCATGGTGTGCGGCGAAGGTGGTTAGAGATTGGGTGCCGGTGGCCCATTGGATGAACAAAGCCATGGTGGCGGTATTTTTGTTGTGGGTTTGGGTGTTGCGGGTAAAGGAGTGTCCGCAGTGGGTGCAGCGCCAACGGGTGGTTGATTTGCTGGTGGTGCCGTTTTTCTTTGTGTTGTTGCCGCATAGTGGGCAGCTGGGGCGGTTGGTGGTCATCCTTTAATCCAACCGGTGTGCGGTTAGCACAAATGTGGCCGGAGGTGCGGGATGGTGTGGGTAATAGCTTTCGGGGAGCTATTCTTTGGTGATTTGTGGTGTGTGGTCTGGGGTTATGGTGGCATGCGGACACACTTTTCTTTACTTAACCCCCGGGTGAAACGAGGGTGAAACGACAAAATGTGTGCCGGCGGGGTGGGGGTTGGCCTGTTTGACGAGGACAGGGTGACGAAGACGCGGAATTTGTCGCATCCTCGTCAACCAGTTCTCGTCATCTGGGTGTCGAGAGCGCTGTCCCCGCCGTCGCCGCGGGCTGGCCGCCCTGTTGCCCCGGCGAGCGCAGGCGCCCCTCCCTACAGCCCTACACCCCTACAGCGAGGACTCGCCGCGGCGCTCGTCGCGCCAGTCGAACAGCTTGCCCTGCAGCTTCTGGACGCCAAAGCCGACGAGCGAGCCGAGCAGCACGCCCACAACCATGCCGAGCAGCGGGAAATCCGAGAACAGCGCGCCGCCGGCGTAGCCGATGCCCACGGAGAGGATAGCCCAGACGATGACGCCGATCGTGTCGTAGATGACGAAGGCGAACCAGTTAAAGCGCACCGAGCCGAGCACGATCGTGGCTACCCAGCGGGCCCAGGGGATGAAGCGGGCGACGATGATGGTGGCGCCCGCGCCGCGGTTCATGTTGCGGCGCACCCAGAGGATCGCCTGGCCGGCCTTGGACTCCGCGTCGAGCCGCTCGACATAACCGATGAGGCGGCCGCCGAGGGCGAAGCAGATGTTGTCGCCGATAATGCCGCCAATGATCGCGGCGACGATCACGGCCGTTACATCCGGCACTCCTTGCGAGCCGGCGAACGCGCCCGACAGGTTGAGCACGGACTCGGACGGGACGATCGGCGCGAGGGCGTCGGCGACGATGAGCACCGTGACGAGGGGGTAGAACAATGGGGTGCCCATGAGCATGTGGAGGAAGTTGATGAACGGGTCGAACATCTCCATGGGGTTCCTCCTCTCAAAACGCCTGGTCACGGGCTTGCCGCAGCGGTGCGATGGGCGCGGCGCTGCCGTATGCTCCCCGCTACGATACGCGCATGCGCCGGGGACTGCGAGATCTCGGGTCTGCTACAAATGTTGGTGTTTGAGATTCGGCGTTTAGGCGCGCCCGCCGGGTGTATGCATATACTGCGAGAAAGCGCATGTATCGCATCAGTACATATATATAGGTGCGAATCGAGTAAATAGAGCGAGGTGTCACAAAGCGTGGCGGGAAACGGCAAAACCCTGGTCATCGTGGAGTCGGCGACAAAGGCGAAGAAGATCCAGAAGTATCTGGGCAACGACTACATCGTCGAGGCGTCCGTCGGCCACATCCGCGACCTGCCGGGCCGCGCCGCCGACATCCCCGCGAAGTACAAGAAGGAGCCGTGGGCGAAGCTGGGCGTGAACCCGGAGGCGGGATTCTCGCCGATCTACGTGGTCAGCCCGGACAAGAAGAAGAAGGTCGCTGACCTGCGCGCCAAGCTCAAGGAGTCGGACAAGCTGCTGCTCGCCACAGACCCCGACCGCGAGGGCGAGGCGATCGCGTGGCACCTGCTGGAGACGCTGAAGCCGAAGGTCCCGGTGGAGCGCATGGTGTTCAACGAGATTACCGAGTCCGCCATCCGCGAGGCCGCCGAAAACACCCGCGAGTTGGACATGGACCTGGTGGAGGCGCAGGAGACCCGCCGCATCCTCGACCGCCTGTACGGCTACGAGGTGTCGCCGGTGCTGTGGAAGAAGGTCATGCCGCGCCTGTCCGCCGGCCGCGTGCAGTCCGTGGCCACCCGCGTCATCGTGGAGCGGGAGCGTGAGCGCATGGCGTTCATCGCCGCCGAGTACTGGGACATCACGGCGTCACTGCTGCCGCAGCAGGGCGAGAAGACCGAGTTCGACGCGAAGCTGGCCACGCTCGACGGGCAGCGCGTGGCGCAGGGCCGCGACTTTGATGATCGGGGGCGGCTGAAGGGCGAGGCGGTGGTCGTCGATAAGCAAAAGGCCAATTCGCTTGCCGACGGCCTCCGCGACCGCCCCATGCGCGTCACCGCAGTGGAGGAAAAGCCGTACACCCGCCGCCCGCACGCGCCGTTTATGACCTCGACCCTGCAACAGGAAGCAGGGCGCAAGCTGCACTTCACGTCCGCGCGCACGATGCGCATCGCGCAGCGCCTGTACGAAAACGGCCACATTACGTATATGCGTACGGACTCGACCTCCCTGTCCAAGCAGGGCCTGCAGGCCGCGCGCTCCGCGGCCACCGAAGTGTACGGCGACAGCTTCGTGTCCAAGTCCCCGCGCACCTACGACCGCAAGGTGAAGAACTCGCAGGAGGCGCACGAGGCGATCCGCCCCGCCGGTGAGCGCTTCGCCACCCCCGGCCAGCTCGGCGGGTCGCTGGACGCGGAGGAGTTCAAGCTCTACGAGCTGATCTGGCAGCGCACCGTGGCCTCGCAGATGGCGGACGCGCGCGGCAACTCCACCAAGGTCACCGTCGCCGGCGAGGCGGAAAGCGGCGAGCGCGCCGAGTTCACCGCCACCGGCCGCACCATTACCTTCCCGGGCTGGCTGCGCGCGTACTCCGACACCAACGACAAGGAGACGCACCTGCCGCAGCTGGCCAAGGGCGACGTGTTGGACGCGACGAAGCTCAGCGCCGACGAGCACACCACCAACCCGCCGTCGCGCTACAACGAGGCCAGCCTGGTCAAAAAGATGGAGGACCTGGGCATCGGCCGCCCGTCCACCTACGCCAGCATCATCAAGACCATCCAGGACCGCGGCTACGTGGTTACCCGTGGGAACGCGCTCGTGCCCACCTGGGTGGCGTTCTCCGTCATCGGGCTCATGGAGAACAACTTCGACGCGCTGGTGGACTACGACTTCACCTCCTCCATGGAGGACGAGCTGGACGAGATCGCGCACGGCAACGAGGACCGCACCGAGTGGCTCACCGGCTTCTACTTCGGCGACGCCGAGGCGGACGAGAACATGGCCGAGGCCGTCGCGCGCCGCGGCGGGCTCAAGCACATCATCGAGGCCAACCTGGAAAGCATCGACGCGCGCCAGGTGAACTCGCTCAAGCTCTTCGAGGACGCGGAGGGACGCGACATCAACGTGCGCGTCGGCCGCTACGGCCCATACATCGAGCGCCAGGTGGGCGTGACCGCCGACGGCGAGCCGGACTACCAGCGCGCCAACCTGCCGGAGGCCTCCACCCCGGACGGCATCACGCTCGAGATGGCGGAGAAGCTCTTCGCCACCCCGCAGTCCGGCCGCGAGCTGGGGGAGAACCCGGCCAACGGCCGCACCGTGGTGGCCAAGGAGGGCCGCTACGGCCCGTACGTCACCGAGCTTGTGCGTGACGACGAGCGCGCCACCGCCGAAGCGCACGCCGAGGAGGTCATCGCCGCCGAGCGCGCCGAGGAGGACGCCCAGCGCGCCGAGGAGGGCAAGCGCAAGAAGAACTGGGACACGAAGACCGCGGCGAAGCAGAAGGAAAAGCGCATGGGCGAGCTGGTGGACGAGCAGCTCAAGCCCGCCACGGCGTCCCTGTTCCAGGACATGGAGCCGGCCTCGGTCACGCTCGAGGAAGCGCTGAAGCTGCTGAGCCTCCCGCGCGAGGTGGGCACGGACCCGGCAGACGGCGAGGTCATCACCGCGCAGAACGGCCGCTACGGCCCGTACCTGAAGAAGGGTACGGACTCGCGTTCCCTGGCCAGCGAGGACCAAATCTTCAGCATCACCCTCGACGAAGCCCGCCGCATCTACGCGGAGCCGAAGCGCCGCGGCCGCGCCGCCGCGAAGCCACCGCTGAAGATGCTGGGCGACAACGACGTCTCCGGCAAACCCATGACCATCAAGGACGGCCGTTTCGGCCCGTACGTCACCGACGGCGAGACCAACGCGTCGCTGCAGCGCGGCGACACCCCGGAGACGGTCACCGACCAGCGCGCAAATGAGCTGCTCTCCGCCCGCCGCGCCCGCGAGGCCGAAGAGGGCCCGAAGAAGGCAACCAAGAAGAAGGCCACGAAGAAGAAGGCCACCAAGAAGAAGGCGACCAAGCGCGCGAAGAAGACGGTGAAGAAGCCCACGCAGACCACCAAGCGCGTGGTCAAGGCCGGCTCCAGGAAGAAGTAAATGTTCACCCGCACGCTCCGGGGCGCCGAGGCGCTTGTCGACGCCCTGCTTCCCCACACCAACCCCACCCCAGCCCGCCTCGCGTGGGCCGGGTGCGCGGACGCCGCCGGCATCGCCCACCTCGCCGATTCGCGCAGGGCCGCACTGGTCGCCGAGCCCGCCTCCCGCGTCGCGCTCGTAGCGCTCCCGCTGCACCGGGAGGGCGGACGCGGCGCTGCCTCCGGCGCCGACGCTGTCCTGACCTGCGCCGTCCTGGCCTCCGCCGTCGCCGCCTTCGAGCAGCACCGCGCCCCGACGCGCCCGTCGGCGCTCGGCGTTGCGGCCCTGGTCGGCGCGCAGGCCGGCTATATCCCGCGGCTCGTGCAGCGCGGCGCGACGGTGGGGAAGCGCGGCGCCGCGGCGGCCGCTGGTGTCGTCGCCGCTGGTGGTGTGGTCGCGGCCCGGGCGGACCGCCGCCTGCTGCCTGCCACGCTGCTCGGCGGCGCGGCGGTGGCTGCGACTGCCGCGCTGGCGAACGACCCCGCCTTCCGCGCCGATGCGAACGCGACCACTATCGACCCGGCCCGGGAGGGGTTAAGCCACGGTGCGAATCTGCTCGTCGCCGCCGAGGGGCTGCGCCTGCTCACCAACTCCGGCGTGGCGGCCCGGGTGTGCCGCGCCGCGGGCCTCCCGGCGTGGCTTGGCGAGCGCGGCACGCGCGCCGCGGTCTCCTGGGCGGGGTCGATCGGCCAGCTGCTACTCGTCCACGGGCTCACCGCGCCGGACCGACAGTGACAGATTTGCTCGGCGCGGGGGAGCCGGGAGGGGGGGCGACCTGGGGGAATAGGGCTGGGTGCGGGAAATTTTACGCACTCTCGTCATTTAGGAGGCCACAGGGGGCCCAGCATCCCCCAAGCAACAACCTGCCTAGTACCGGTCCGCCATGGTGGAGCGCACTGGGCGCGCCAGCTGCGTCATCTTGTTGCGGCCGCGTAGCTCGACCGACTTCATGAGGGTCCAGCGCTGCTGCTCGACCTCGTTGGCGGCGCGCAGGGTCGATGCGTTGGTGAGCACCCGGCCCTGGACGCCCTTGGCCAGCTCGGTGAGGCGGGCGGCGGCGTTGACGGCGTCGCCGATCACGGTGTACTCGAAGCGGTCGTGGCCGCCGATGTGGCCCGCCACGACGTGCCCGGAGGCGACGCCCACGCCGGCTTCGAGCTCCAGCCCGCCGAGCTCCTGGCGGAGTTCCCGGGCTGCTTGGAGGGCGTGCGAGGTGGCGTCGTGAAGCGAAACTGGGGCCCCGAAGACGGCGAGCGCCGCATCGCCCTGGAACTTGTTGATCACGCCCTTGTTGCGGTGGACGACCTCGACGACGATTTCGAAGAACTTGTTCAGCGCCGCGACGACCTCCTCGGGGGTGTGGTCGACGGCAAAGGTGGTGGAGCCGACGACGTCGACAAACACGACGGCGACCTTGCGGTCCTCGCCGCCCAGCTCCGGCTTTTCCTCGAGTGCCTTCTGGGCGACCTCGCTGCCCACGTAGCGGCCGAAGATGTCGCGGACGCGCTGGCGTTCGCGCAAGCCCCGCATCATCTCGTTGAACCCGGCCTGGAGGACGCCGATTTCGGAGCCGTCGTAAATGTCCACCTGTGTATTCGTCTCGCCGCGGCGCACGCTGTTGATGGCGTCCTGCAGCTCCTTGATCGGGTCGACCACGCTCATGATCACAAACGCGGTGCCGAACGCGCCCGTGACCAGGGCGGAGATGGCGAGCGCGAAGACGGCTGGCCCGAGCTCGCCCGGGGTATCGGTGAAGAAGCCGCGCGCCTGCGCAACGAAGAGCAGGACGATGCCCAGGATCGGCACCGCGGAGGTGGTGAACCACGTCATGTACAGGCGCTGCTTGATCGGCGGCTCCAGCGTGGAGTCCTCGAAGCGGCGCGCGAGCGCGGTGGCGGCGATCGGCCGCACGAGGCGCTCAGCCTGCAGGTAGGTGAGCACGGCGGTAACGAAGCAGGCCATGGAGGTCGCGATGAAAATGACCAGCGCAAACGGGCCGCTCGTGCGCGCGGTGATCACGGCGAGGATGGCGATACCGATGAGCCACACCACCACCACGATCATCGTCTGCAACACCGGCAGACGAAGCACCAGGTGGCGCACCATGTTTGGGTCGTGGTCCTCGGGGCTTCGCTGCCATTCCAGCACGGGCCGGAAGAGGAAGAACGTGACCACCATGCCCACGATCACGGCGAACACCACGTACACCAGCCCGATCAGGCCGAGCGTGGAGCTGTGCAGCGCCAGTTCATCGGTCTCCGGCATGGGGATGAAGTACCTGATGAACAACATGATTGCGGCGGCGCCGAGCACGTTGGTGCCAAGCACGGTTGCGGCGTACAGGGGCCATGAGGTGCCCCACACCCAACGCAGTCCGTGCCAGAATCTCTCCATGACCTATCACCTTAGCGTTCATCGTGGTTGTGGGGGCGAACTAGTAGGCTAGAGCAGCGTGACTCAGCCAGCCAATCCACGCAGCGTCGCAGAGCGCCTCGCCGACGCACCCCACGTGCGCGACGTCATCTTGTTCGCCGCAGCGTCTGCGCGCGAGCAGTTGCTTATCGACGCTCCCGCGGACCAATACGCAATGACCCACTCCTGGCTGTTCACGGGCCCGCCGGGCTCAGGGCGCTCGCAGGCCGCGATGGCGTTCGCCGCGGCGCTGGTGTGCACGGACCCGCACGAGGTAGGCTGCGGCCGCTGCGCCGGGTGCCGCGACGCGCTGGCGGACCAGCACGCCGACGTGGTGCACGTGGTGCCCAAGGAGCTGATCATCAAAACCGAGTACATCCGGGACATCGTGGCGCAGGCGGCCCGAATGCCCACGGTGGCCTCGCACCGCGTCCTGATCATCGAGAACGCGGATCGCCTCCACCCGGCCGCCGCGGACGCCCTGCTCAAGACGGTGGAGGAGCCGCCGGAGCGCACCGTGATCATCATGCTCGCGCCGTCGACGGACCCCGAGGACTTCTCGCAAACCCTGCGCTCTCGCTGCAGGCACCTCTATATCCCGTCGCCGTCCGAGTCGGAGCTCGTGCGCATCCTCATGGACGAGGAGGGCGCGAGCGAGCACGACGCGCGCCTGGCCGCGGCGACCTCGCTGCGCCACGTGGGCCGCGCGCGCCTGCTGGTGCGCAACCCGGACATCCAGCAGCGCCGCGGCCGCGCGATCAACCTGGCCGAGCTGATTTTCCACGGCGCACAGGCGTTCCAAGCGGTGGGGGCGCTGGTCAAGGCGACTGAGAAGGAAGCTGTCGACGCCTACACAGAGGAAGATGCCGCCGAGCGCGCCAAACTCGAGCAGGCCCTGGGCATGGGCGCGAAGGGGAAGGGCGCGGCGAAGGCGCTGCGCGGGGCGGCCAGCTCCATCAAGGAGCTTGAGTCGCGGCAGAAAGCGCGCGGCACCCGGCGCAAGCGCGACGTCTTCGACCTGGTCCTGGTGGACCTCGCCGGCGTGTACCGGGATGCGCTGGTGGTGCAGTCGGGTGCCGACGTCCCGCTGACGCACCCCGACTTCGAGCCACTCGCCCGCGAGGTAGCGGACCGCGTGCCCGCCGCCGGCCTGGTCGCCTGCCAGGACGCGATCGCGCAGTGTCGCGCCCGCCTGCACCAGTCCGTGACGCCGACCGTGGCGTTCAACGGCATGATCGGTCACCTGCGCATCGCCTGCGGCGTGCGCTGACCTGCTGGTTTATTATTTGCTGGTTTCTGCACTACAATCACTTTCCGGTACAGCGTCACTTTGTGCGTTGTCCGGCCGCCTTAGCTCAGTCGGCAGAGCGTTTCACTCGTAATGAAAAGGTCGCGAGTTCGATTCTCGCAGGCGGCTCCACCAAAACCCCAGCTAGAACACCGTTTTAGCTGGGACTTCATCGTAGGTCTGGCGCGCCAGTTGTTCCAGGTTGTGGTGGCCACCCCCAGATGAATTCAGGGAGAAATATGATCTATATGGTCTTTGGCGCAGCGGTCGCGATATTCATCTCCTTATGCATCATGGCAATGGGGTACCTTGTCCACCTTTCAGTGAAGCGAAAGGTGCTTTCTCCATTCCGTTTCTTAGTCGTGATGGTTTTACTAGCCCCGGTTTTTCTGATCTACGACATTCTCAGCGATGAGATGTGTAGCGGCCTTTTCAATTATGCGGTCAGCGGATACTTAATTACCGCAGTCATCATCGGATCTCTAGGGCGCATCATCGCGGATGGCTCCAGTGAAGCGCGGGAATAGGGGCGACTCCTGGGCAAGAGAACGACTCACCTGACCCCAAACGTCTCATCAACACCTAACTCGGCAGGAGCAAAATGAGTTCATACAAAGACATCACGACCTTCTCTGTCCCTATGCTCGTCAAGTCTCTGAATACGTTGCAGATTTCTGCGAGAGAGGACAACGGCGATTGGGGCGCCCAATTTCCGCAAGGTGTTGCCATCTTCGTTCCCGAGGGTGAATATTTCAGTGTCCGCATTGAGTCCTCTCAAACAATCCCGTCAGGCGAGCAGCTTGCGGCAATGAACGCTATCAATGCGACGAACGACAACCTCGCATTCGGCAAAGTGGTTCCTAATGTCATCGAGGGACGCAGGACGGTTGTCTTCCGCAATCACTTCAACTTCACCCAAGGTGTGTCCCAATTCCAGCTGGACACGCTCATCGACGCCAGCTTGCAGGTCGGGTTCGACGCGCTGGGAAAGATCGAAGCTCTTTTTGAAGGAACGGAGTAAGTCCATGGGATTGTTTGGAAAGAAGAAGCCGACGTTGCGTGAAGCATCCGTCGAATCTATTGGGGAGGCACTCTCCTCTCTGGGGCTTAGCTGCTCGCAGCTGTCGACTGGTGGGTTGCTTACTAAGGTCAATGGGGTTCCTATCTACATCGTTGATCAGGACACGAACATTGGTATTGGTGGGATGATCCAGGCGCGTCAGCCGAAAGCAGAGGACCTCAATTGGATCAGCGACTTTAATAATCGTGCGCTGTGGCCGGTGGTCTTCCGCGTGGACCAAGAGACTGCGAGTGTTATCCACGCTGAGCATCGAATCATCAAGGGCGTTGCGTACTCCGAAGCACAGCTGCGTGACGAAGCTGAGCTTGGAGTCCTGATTGTTGCGGATACCTTGCTGCGTTACAGCGAGGAGCATCCGCAGTAGGCCACTACCCAATAAGACTCTCGGTATGAGCAAGCGAGTGCAATGAGTTTTTGCGTTTTAACCATCATCTCATTCATTTCGCCCGCTCAAGCCAGCACGTTCGGACAGGCACCCACGGTATCCTACGCAGTCGATTTGAATGATCCGCAGGAACAGGAACATGTCAATCCATATGGATTGTTTCCGCAGCCATTCAGATTCAAATCTCGTTTTTCGACCTCCCGCATATTTCTACATCTGAAGGACCTAGGGCGGCCAGTGTCCACGGATGGTGGGATCAGGTTTCTGGCCCGCAAGAACTGCTACGGTACGTATTGAGCTTTGGCCAAGGACCCCATGGCCAGGGGTTCCGAAAGGTAGGGACGGGTACCAAAATTCTATTCCTGGTGGGGGCGGTCGCTGAAATCGGGCTACCGCACGTGCTATCTGCAAGAATCACGGTCAAACGGTATTTCGAGGCGACGTCGATGTGGAGATCAACGATGATGCTGATGCCCCTGGCATGGTTTGGGGTGTAGAAGTGACGCTACCCTGCGGGGTGTGACATACACCGTGTACGAGGACAACTACATCATCCTTGAGACTTCTGCCTCAGCCGCCGTGGAAGTAGACGTAGACCTACTCTTTGATCGCTTTAGGTGGGCAGAATTATCGCTTGGCTTCGCCAGCACCGGGAATTCCTTGAACGAGGAAGTCTCTTCGGGTCTCTGGGAACTCAATGACGTCACACGCAACATGAACAAAGAGCTACAAGCTATCCAAATACATGTAAATGTCCGCTCTGCGGAGGGCCGATTGCCCCTTCGGCAACTCTTCGCTGTGTGGGACTTGGCGCTCCCTGTAGCTATCATCTCGAACCTTCGGTCGGTCGCCATGAAGAGAATTTCGCGTCCTGGAATCTCTCCAGTACAGCGGAATTCCTTTCCCGACTTCTATTCGGGGCACTGCCTTGCAGATATAGACAAGGAATCCTGGGCAAGTGCTGTAGCGCTCGTCGATCATGCTGTAGTTCGACACCGCACACCTGGGCAAGGAAAAATCGCGTTGAAAGTCAGGGGAGAAAAGACCAAAGAAGTAACGTTCTATGCAGAAGGATTCCGCCCCCGTGATCATCTCCCGTGGTTTTGAATCGATCTTGGGTGATCTTCCCCTCGAAGAAGAATGGTCTGTCGCAGCTATCCGGATATGAGCAGGGCATTGATTGCAAGCCTCAGCCACGAGATCAACACACTCGAACCGGCGAGGCTGCATTGTCCAAACGGAGCTAGCTCCATTTGGACCAAGGCCGGGCACAAAACCCCAGTTCGCACCGTTTTAGCTGGGGTTTCTTCGTTGGTTTGGCGCGCCGGGTTGCCGCAGGAAATCCGGGGTGAGAAGTGGGTCACCTCACGGAATCTATAGGCCCTTGAAGCAATACTTAGACCGACCAAGGGCGACCGTAATTAATGTTTTCGTTACTACTTTCAGTAAACGGTGACAGCAAGTAGCGACTCTTCCATGGGCATGGGACCCGCCACAGGTACGTGTTATCGCCTAAATAACCGTCTTCGTTTTGTGTTCCTTCTCGTTCAGGTTGGGGACGCACGATTCCAAGGAAATTATCTGGGACGCGAGCTTTACGTCCTACCGGATCCGACCATTGGAGATCCTGATTACAGTAGCCCTCGTCCATAAAATCACCGGTAAAATGGATGAGGATTTCACGCGGTGCAGCACTGGGATGAGGGAGATTATCAATGGGAATGTCCTCATACCAGATATCATGGTTTATCTGTTTCCCCTCTTCGATCCAGTTGAGAACGGTTGTTTCGTCGAAACTAGCACCTGCCAAAACTTGTAAAGCCGAGGAAGGGTCATCTAGGTAGAAACGTTTCACATACGCCAGATAGATACGAGGCGGGGGAGCGACCCGGGAAGCATTGTCAGTCATTGCCGGGAATCTTACCGCCTACGCGGGTTGTTTTGCTATCGCAGCAGCTATCCGGATATGAGTAGGGGCAATGATTCTCGGCACTAGCGACGCGATTCATCACACTCCAACCCGTGGGATTGCATTGTCCAAACGGAGCTAGCTCCATTTGCACCCGCCCGCTCCGTAAAGCCCCAGGTCGCCGTCGCCCGCATCGGCCAAACGGAGCTAGCTCCATCTAGGACGTCACACCCACGACGCCACACCGACGAAACCTCAACTCCCAACAACCCCACGCATCAGGTACCCGCGGCGAATCTGCGCGGCGCGGATGAGCGCGGAGCACCCGGCCAGCGCGGCGAGCACCACGAACGGCAGGCTCGGCCCGACGCGCGGCGTGATCCACGCGATCAGCGGCGAGATCCCGAACCCGATGTAGGTGGCCACGTAGTACAGCCCGATGACGCGGCCGCGTTTTTCGGGTGGGGTGTACTCGTCGACGTCGAGAAGCCCCTCGCGCAGGCACAGCCCGTACGCCAGCCCGAGCAGCGCGGTCGCCGCCACAAACACCCAAGCAGACGGCCGTGCTCCGCCAACCGCGATGAGCGCCATGCCGCCGCCCGCGCCGAGCGCCCCGACCACACCCGCGCGCGGCCCCCACTGCCCGCGCCGCGCGAGCGCCTGCACGGCCAGCGCCACGCTAAAGCCCAGCACCGCGGCCACACCAGGCATAAACGCCGCGCCGATGGCAAAGTCGGTACGCCCAGCCAGCACCACCATCGCGGTCGTGATCGAGGCGAAAACCCATATCCCCATCGGCACCGCAGTCGCGAGCGCCTTGACCTCGCTGTGGCCCGGGCGAGCCTCAGCAGTCTCTCGCGTCACCGCAGGCGCGCCGTCGTCGCGCATGCTTATCGACGCCACCACCACCCCCATAGCCATCACAATCGGCACCACGAACGGGACCTTCACCGCGTCCGCGGCCAGGTGGGCGACCACACCGGAGGAGACCGGACCGAGCATGAACCCGGTGGTCAGGGCGATGCCCGCGGCGGTGGCACCGCCCGCGCCGCGGAGTCTGCCGGCCCAGGCAGTGCCGGCGCTGACGACCAGCCCCACCCCGAGCCCGACAACGAAGCGGCCGAGGAGCAACCCGTGCCCGGGGATACCCAGCATGAGGTAGGCGTTGCCCGCGGTCGCGATGACGGTGCCCGCAACGACGGCGGGCCGTGACCCGAACCGGTCGGCGGCCCACCCGCCGACGAGCAGGCTGGGGAAGAGCCCGACCGCGTAGATGCCGTAAGCGCTGTTGGCTAACACTGCGGAGACGTCGTGGTCGCGGCGCAGGAGAACCAGCACCGACGCGAAGTGGTTCGCTGACCACCCGGCCGTGATGAGGAACGCGAGGGCGAGGAGGAATGGTGCGCGGGCGTTGTCGCGCGGGCCCGGTGCAGCAGCTCCCATGGGGCTCCTTCCGCCCGGGGATGAGCACTGGCGCCCTGGTCCTCGGGACTTATGTGTCGCGGCGGCTTTCCGGCAGCAAGCGGGGGACAACCTTGCCCGTCGCGTTGCGCGGGAGTGTGTCCACGAAGTTTACGTCGCGGGGGATGGAGTGGTCAGCCAAATGGGCTTTGACCCATTCACGAATTGCCTGGGGAGTCAGGCGCGCGCCGGCGTCGGAGCGTTCGCGCACCACCCACACGGCGATGCGCTTGAAGGTGTCGGGGTCGTCGACGCCGCCGGAGTGAAGCTCGTCCACCCCCGGCATCTTCTCCAGGACCTCGGTGACGGATTGCGGGTGCACGTTCTCGCCGCCGACGATGATCATGTCGTCGTTGCGGCTTAAGACGTGGAGGTAGCCGTGCTCGTCGAAGTAGCCGAGGTCGCCCATTTCCACGAGGCCGTCGATGGTCACGATGGGTGTGTCCGGGTTGGTGTAGCCGCGCAGGGCCGTTTCGTTGTTGAGGAAGATGCGGCCGACTTCGCCTTGGGGGACTTCCTGGTCGTTGGCGTCGTAAAGCTTGAGCACCGTGCCCGGCGGGACGCGGCCGGCGACGGAGAAGTCGCTGGCCAGCAGTTCCGGGTCGGCGGCTGCAGCGAGGGCGAGTTCGGTGGAGCCGTAGATGTTGGCCAGGATGGGGCCGAAGCGGTCGTGCATGCGCTCAATGATGGCGGGGGTGAGCGCGTTGCCGGCCGAGCCGATGAACTTCAGGTGCGAGGTCTCGTAGCGCTCGTTGCCGGGGACGTCCAGCATCTGTTTGAAGAAGACAGGGGAGGAGACGAGCCCGTCGCAGCGGAAGTTCTGGATCTGGCGGAACACGTTCTCGGGATCGAAGACGCGCTGGGTCACCACGGTGCCGCGCACGCCGAGCGTGATGTTGAGCGCGGACCACCCCCAGGTGTGGAAGATGGACGCCGTCATCTGGATGGTGTGGCCGGAGCGGAACGGCATGGCTTCGAGGTAGCCGGCTACCACGATCGGCAGCTTCGGCTCGGGGCGGAGGATGCCTTTGGGGATGCCGGAGGTGCCCGATGACATGAGCACCATGTCGCCGTGCGCGGGGAAGGTGGGGAGTGCGGGGAGGTCGCGGGTGCCGCGGGCGATGATGCCGGCCTGGGTCAGCTCGTCGCCGTGGTCGCGGGAAGTGTGCGCCCACACCGTGGTGACGTGGTCGATCCCCTCGGGGATGCGGTCGGCGAACTCGTCGTCGATGAACAGGATATTGATGTCGTTTTCCGCGATGATGCCGGCGAGCTGCTCGGGGGAGGAACCGATGTTGAGCAGGAAGATCGTGCCGCCGGTGTAGCCCTTCGCCGCGAGGGGCAGGATGATGCCGCGGCCGTTGCGCGCCATCACGCCGATGCGCAGCGCGTCGAGGTCCTGCGTGCGCTGGACGTCAAGCATCCAGCGGCCGAGGGCGCGCGAGTGGTCGCGGAGCTGGTGGTAGGTGAGGAGGCCGTCGTCGTCGATAAGCGCGGTGCGCTCGGGCACTGCCGCAGCGCCCTGCTCGACCTCGCGGGCGGTGGTGAAGTGGTAGCGCGCGAGCGCGGGCGCGAGGGTGAGCAGCGCTTTCGGTCCGCCTTCGGCGCTGATGAAGCCGGCGCGGGTGGCAGCGCGGAGGAAGCGGGCCGCGGAGCGCGCGGTGAACGCGGCGCGGCCCACGGGAGAGAGTGCGGGGTACGGCATGGCGCGAGGTCCTTCTTTCCCTGAAAAAACTGGCAGAGACAGTGTATCTGCTTAGTTATACAAAATGATTTGGGGTGTTAATTCAGTAAACGTATGTGACTCATGTTGTGTGGAAAGTATGGCACGGGTAACGTTTGTCCACGACTTGGGGATACACATCCTGTACATAATGCCGCCACAAGGAGCATACGGAACATGACGCGCACTTCACTTCGTACCAAGGTTGCTGCCACCTGCGCAGCGGTCCTGGCCACCATCGGCTCCGTCGGGGTTGCCGGCACGGCCGTCGCACCGGCCGCGCAGGCGCAGGAGCGAAACCTGGTCATCCTCGGCGACTCCGTTATCGCGGACCCGAGCGGCCCGCAGTGGGCGGCGGGCAAGCTCGGGCTGGACCCGCGCGGTTCCTCTTCCGTGACCACGTGGTGCCCGACCTCGCCAACCAGCTGGGGCAAGCAGGCGGCCGGCCGACTCGGGCTGCCCGCCTGGGACTACTCCTGTACGGGCACGGTCTCCATCCAGAAGGGGCCGCAGTTCGCCTCCCAGGTCACCCGCGCCGTCAACGAGGGCGGTCTGACCCCCAGCACGGCCCGCGTGATCATCTCCACCGGTTTCAACGACACCTACCACAACGACGGGCGCGATCGAGCCGCTTTTCGACGCGACTTTGTCGCCGCCATGGTGCCGCAGATCAACCGCATTCGCGCTGCCGCCCCTAATGCGCGCATCCAGATCGTCGGCTACCCCAAGATCACGCAGGGTGATCGCGTCTGCCTCTTCCATGTAGCGCCGAACGTGTCGGACTACACCCCGTTCGCGGCGGTGCAGGAGTGGGAGGACTCCGCGCAGTGGGCGCAGGTTGACCTTGCGCGCGCGACCGGTGTGGAGTTCCTGGACATGAAGCCGTCCACCTGGAACAACAACATGTGCTCACCGGATAACCAGCGCATGTGGGCCGGCCTGGTGGACTTCTACGGCGGGCCGGGCAACCTGCCCATCCACGTCAACCAGCGTGGCCATGCCCACGTCGCGGCTAGGATCGCCGCATCTTAAACCACAATTGGATCGCCGCAGCGCCGGAGCATAACGCGGCAAATCCGAACAAACTGACGCCGACCATGTTTGGCCCGGCCTCGCTGAAGTAGTTGAGCGCCATGTTGGCGAGCGTGAGCAAGAATACGCCGGCGTTGATGTTGGCCGCGCGCTGCAGCTTGCGCTTCGGGCGCGACGGGAGGCTGTGCGCATAGCGCTTCGCGTCACCGAATTCTTCCTCCACCGTCGTGCCGTTTTCCTCGGCGAACGCGTGGGCCTCCGCAAGCACTTCGCGGATCTCGCGCTCGCGGTACTCACCACGGGCGCGTAACTCCCCGGCGACCGTGCTGTCCCAATCGCCGGCGGCAGGAGTGGTGTGTGTGGCGTCGTCGGGCGTCTGCTTCTTCCACGGCAAGAAGAACGCCGCGGCCGACATGATAAGCGCGAGGATCAGGCTCCACCCGTTGCCAAACGGCAGGTCGATCGTGCTCAGCGCCGAAATGAGCCACGCACCGATGAGGCTGAACGCCACGAGCGGGATGGCGGAAATGGCACCGGCCTTCCACTTCGCCATGCGGGTGTAGAGATTCCAGTACGTTGCCAGCGTGGCGCTCAGCCCGAGCGCGAGGACCGCCGGGGTGATCGCCATGCCAAGGGTGACGTCTTCGTTCCAGGTGGCGATGGTAATCCCGATGGCGAAGCCTGCCGTGGCGACGAAGAAGATCCAGGCCAGGCGCGGTGGGCGCGCCGGTCCCTGACTCATGAATGGGTCTGTGCCGCCGTGTGCCAGGTCGTCGCGGACCTCGGCTGCGTGGGATTCTGCCCACTCGTCGGCCTTGCCGAAGGCGGCCTCGGGCGTGAGCCCGTCGGCGTCTGCGTGCGCTGCGGCATCGGCAGCGGCTTGCTCGGCCGCGTCGCGGGAAAAGCCGTGGTTGAGGGTGAGGACGAGGGTTGCGCGGTCGGTCCAGAAGCTCATTTCGTGTCCTTTCGGGTGGTAGTGGGGTTCGCGGAATTGGTGGGGTCGGTGCGCGCCGGGCCGTCGCGAAGCGCCGCCCTGAGCTGGTCGAGTTGGGTGCCGTAGTCGAAGAGCTCGGCCTTGCCCTTGGTGGTGATGGAGTAGGTCTTGCGGCCGGGCCCGCTTTCGCTGGGGGCCCAGTGGGCTTCGATGAGGTCGGCGTTCTCGAGCTTGCCCAGGACGGGGTAGAGGGAGCCGCCCTTTGGTCTGCCGAAGCCGAGCGATTCGAGCGATTGTGCGATGGCGTAGCCGTGCGCGGGCCCGTCGGCGAGGCATCGGAGGACCGCAGCCGACATGAAGGCGCGTATCCAAGGTTGGGGGAATGTCATGTACCTAAGTATGAAACGTATCTAGGTATGTGTCAAGATTTTGGTTGGTGTGAGGGGTAATGCTCGGATAAGTGACAGATCTCCAAATTCTGGTACGGTAGGGCCCTATGAGTATCCAAAAGGTCCAAGGAGTCATCGCTCGCGAAAAGGGTGCAGACGTTGAAGTCACCACCATCGTCATCCCGGAGCCGGGCCCCAACGATGTCGTGGTGAAAGTCCAGGCCACCGGTGTGTGCCACACCGACCTGGCATACCGTGACGGCGACATCGAGGACGCCTACCCGTTCCTCCTCGGCCACGAGACCGCTGGCGTGGTCGACACTGTCGGCGAGGACGTCACCCACGTGGCGCCCGGCGATTTTGTCGTGCTGAACTGGCGCGCAGTCTGCGGCGAGTGCCGCGCCTGCCGCAAGGGCGACACGAAGAACTGCTTCAACACCCACAATGCCTCCAAGGGCATGACCTTGGAGGACGGCACCGAGCTCACCCCGGCGCTGGGCATCGGCTCGTTCGCGGAGAAGACCCTGGTCCACGAGCTGCAGTGCACCAAGGTGAACCCGGACGAGGATCCGGCGGCCGCGGGCCTGCTCGGCTGCGGCATCATGGCCGGCCTCGGTGCGGCCGTGAACACCGGCGACATCCAGCGCGGCGATTCCGTCGCCGTCTTCGGCCTGGGCGGCGTTGGCCTGGCCGCAGTGGCGGGTGCTGCACTCGCGGGCGCATCGAAGATCATCGCGGTGGACATTGACCAGCGCAAGTGCGACGCCGCCACCGAGACTTTTGGCGCCACCCACGCCGTGTGCGCGAAGGACCTCAGCGAGCAGGAGGTCATTGATAAGGTCCGCGAGCTTACCGATGGCTTCGGTACCGACGTGGCGATCGACGCCGTGGGCATCCAGCCCACCTGGCGCCAGGCCTTCTACTCGCGCGACCTGGCCGGCCGCATGGTCATGGTGGGCGTGCCCAACCAGACCGACCACATCGACGTGCCGGCTATCGACGTCTACGGACGCGGCGGCTCCATCAAGTCGGCCTGGTACGGCGACTGCCTGCCGGAGCGCGATTTCCCCACCTACGTCGACCTGCACCTGCAGGGCCGCTTCCCGCTCGGCGAGTTCGTCTCCGAGCGCATCGGCGTCGGCGACGTGGAGGACGCTTTTGCCAAGATGAAGCGTGGCGACGTGTTGCGCAGCGTCGTCGAGTTCTAGTCAGACCGAACCCGAAGGGACCACCATGACATTCCGCGTAGAAAACGTTGTGACCTCCGGCCTGTTCAAGCTGGACGGCGGCGAGTGGGAGGTGGACAACAACGTCTGGATCGTCGGCGACGACAGCGAGGTCTACATCATCGACGCCGCCCACGACGCCAACGCCATCGCCGCCGCGGTGGGCGACCGCCGCGTCAAGGGCATCATCGCCACCCACGGGCACTCGGACCACATCGACGCCGCACCAGAGCTCTCTCGGCTGGTCAACGCGCCGGTGTACCTGCACCCCACCGACGGTTTCCTGTGGCAGCGCGAGAACCCCAACGCGCAGTATGAGCAGCTTGTCGACGGCACCACGTTCCAGATCGCCGGCACCGACCTCAAGGTCCTGTCCACCCCGGGCCACTCGCCCGGCTCCGTGGTCGTCTACGCGCAGGAGGCCGGCGAGCTGTTCTCGGGCGACACCCTGTTCCAGGGCGGCCCGGGTGCGACGGGTCGCTCGTTCTCGTCCTTTGACACCATCATCCACTCCCTGCAGACGTCCGTACTGGACCTGCCCGCGGAGACGGTGGTGCGCACCGGCCACGGCGACCACACCACCATCGGTGCGGAGGCCCCGCACCTGGAGGAGTGGATCCGCCGCGGCTACTAGGCCGAGTGTCTAGGCCGTCGTCTTTAGAAGCCTTGCTCGTCTGCCATTTTGCTGAGCCATTTCGGCTCGTCAACACGCAGAGAGAGGTCGGATTCGACATCCTCGATTCGTTCGTTGTAACGGCGAATGAGGCGAGCGAGGCCTTCACGGATTTGGTCAGAGCTGTACAGAGCAAGTTCCTCGATGTTTGTCCCGATGTAGGATTCTGCCTCGACTATGCCCACGCTGTGGTCAATCGCGGCAACTTCGGCGAGCTGTTTCGCTGCCAGAACGCGAGACGCAGGAACGATAATTACTGGGCGTACCTCTTCGGATAGGTTTTCTCGGCATCGGTCCATGAGCTTCTCCATTGGAGAAACGGTCACGTGAAACGCGGTGGTGCCTAACTGGAAATCGCCATGGCGATCAGTCTGGAGGTCCGCTGTGTTGGCTTTATCCCGTCCCACATCGAGATCCGGGAAACGGAGCTCAAGTTTTGCGCCAATCAGGTGTTGGAGCACTGTGCCGGTGGGGCGGTCTTCTCGGGCAGCAGCTGCCTCGAGGATCTCGCCAACCGTGAGTGAAACGGGCTTGCGGTGGTTCAGGTCGACTTTGATCCGTTGTTTGTCAAAGTAATCAACTTTTGCTTTTTCGACGAAAAAGGACTCGAGTTGATCCGCCAGGGCTGCAACGTCTACGCCGTCGATGTTGACGCGATTCCAACGCGCAACGAGGCCTTGTGCCTTAGGGATAGTCCCGCGGGAGGTTCTCCCACCTTCAGAGGTGTATTTTCTGTGCTCGCCGTGTTCAGCCAGGATTTTCTTTATTGCTGTGCCGGAAAGGCCGCGAACCTGACTTTGATTTTCGGAGAGTAGACGTTCTTGGGGGATTGGAAGACCGTCGCGGACCATCCTAGAAACGATTAATCCAACATTGATCGTATTCGTTTTCGCACTTCTATCTCGCTTGCGATGGTCTTCATACCAGTCTGTCGCTTCACCGAGAAGTTCGATGAACGCTTCTTCTACGCGACTCGTATTTGAGTCGTTAGAGTGCATGCTCGTCATATGCGCCCCCTCGAGTCTTCAGGGCAAGCGGAACCAGCGCTTCTCGCGAAAGCCAAGACACAACTGGCACAGCTACCGCATCGCCAAAGCCGTATTGAATCTGGGATTCTCGTAATCCACTGAGGTTGTACCACCCTGCCCCCATGAGGCGTGCGTACTCCAGGCCGGTCATCCAGCGGACGCGGATCCTGCCATGTCCCATGACCGCTACTGCTTGCTTCGATGAGCCGCCACGTGCCGTACGCAAGCATCCGGCGATGTCTTCCGCGCGCATTTCCCAGGTAGGCACACCGTTTCGCGTTCTCCGGTAAGCAGTGCGAGCGGACAATTCGCGCGCGTTGATAAACGCATCAGCGCGCAGTCGTTGCGTCGTCGACATGGATTGGATGAAGTTGTCGGTTCGCCGACTGTCCCACCACCGTGGGTCATCATCTGCGAGGTGCTCGACTTCGCTGCTGAACCCCTCCTTGCGCGGAGCAGGAACGGGTGGGAAGGGAAACTTGAAGGTGCGCAAGCCGTCCTCTTGGTGCACCCACGCCACTGAATCTGGTCGCAGTGCGGTGTCGTCCTTGCCTCCTTCGAGTGGTTGCTTTGCGCCAATGAGGAAAAGCCTTGGACGGGACTGCGGGATAAACCTGCGTGCATCTATGATGACAACATCTACTGCGTACCCAAGCTCATTGAATTCCCGGATCGCGGCGCGGAGATCATCGCCACCGTGGGAAGACGCGAGGCCGACAACATTCTCTAAGACTGCTACGCTTGGTCCGCGATTCCCCATTTCGCGGAGGACTTTGGTGAAACCAAAGAAAGCAGATGATTCCCGACCGCTGATCCCGCTCCGTTTTCCGGCTAATGACAGATCCGTGCAAGGGGAGGAAGACCAGGCTATGTCTGCGTGCGGTACTTGGTCGGGGTCAACATCAAACACGTTTTCCAGTGCAAAGTCACCGTCGCCCCACTGGCCCGAGTACATGGCAAATTTATTCTTGTCGTAGTCGTTCGCCCAAACCGTCGAAATTCCAGCGTCGGCCATTCCGGCTCGCGCGAGACCGATACCAGCGAAAAACTCGATAGCGGTCGGCTGGTCAGTTGAGGGGACGGGATATAAGTGAGGCATGGGGGACTCCTCGAGGAGCGGTTGAACTTAGGGCTGTCTAGCTTAGCGAAAATCGCATACGAGTTTTTGCTGGCCCCTATGCTCCGGCTTTCTCAAGCTCGGCGTCGATGACCTGGGCAAACTTCTCAAAGGGCAGCGCGCCCTCAAGCACCTGGCCGTTGATGATAAAGGTCGGGGTGGCGGTGACCTCGGACTGCTGGGCGAGCGTGTTCGCCTCCGAAAGCGCCTGGTCGTACTTGTCACTTTCCGCGTCCGAGCGGAACTGCTCGAGGTCCGGCACGCCGGCCTCCTTGGCAAAGCCCGCGAGCTCGTCGAGGGAGAAGTCCGGGTGGCCCTCTACCTTGGAGGCGGCCGCGACGTAGGCCTCCTGGAACTCGAAGAACTTGCCCTGGTCCGCGGCGGCGCGGCCGGCGCGCGCCCCGTTGAGGGCGCCTTGTCCATTGATGACAAAGTCGTTCATCTCGAAGCGGACCTTGCCGGTGTCCACGTACTGCTCCACAATCTCCGGCATCGTTTGCGCGGCGAAGCGCATGCAGTAGGGGCAGGCCCAGTCGGAGAACTCGGAGATGACGACGGGGGCGTCGACGTCGCCAAGCGCCATGGCGTCGTCGGCCTCGCGGCGAGCAACATCCACCTTCGGGGCCTCTGCCTGGGTAGACTGCTGGGCCGTCTCCGTCGCGGCGGGCGGCGTCGCGGTCTGGTTGCCAATGAGATATCCGCCCACGCCGGTGCCGATGGCGAGCACGGCCGTAAAGGCCCACATCAGGGGCGGGATCTTCGTATCGCTCACGGTAAAACTGCTCCTATTCAGGTTGCGATGCTTGAGGCGCTGCGCCGTACGGATCTTCCGGGCGCACCGCATTCTGCAAGGCTACCGCGCGGGCCAAGCGGGCATAACGTAGCTCCTGTTCGCGGAACCGGGTCCACGTGGAGATGGTGGTGAAGAAGAACGCGAAGATGAGCGCGTACAGCATGAGATCCGTGCCGCGAGACACCCCGAGCCAGTTGGCCAGCACCGTGACGTCGTCGGGGCGCAGGATCGCCCAGATTGCCGCGAAGACGAGCACCACGAAACCGAGCTTGACCCACGCCTTCGCGTTCGCCTTCTTGCGGTGAGTGAAGAAGTAGATGACCAGCACCAGGGTCGCCAGGATGAGGAACAGCTGGATCATGGGAGCCTCCTTGCCACAATGCCGTCCGCGAGGATGTTCACACCGTTGATCAGGGACTGGCCCTTGCTCATGGAGTACTCGGTGTACAGGATGTCCACCGGCTCCTCAGCCACGCGCCACCCCCGCGCATCAATCATGCTGACAATTTCGGAGGCGTGCGACATCCCATTCATGCGGATGTTCATCTCGTGTGCCACTTTGGCATTGAAGGCGCGCAGGCCGTTGTGCGCGTCGGTCAGCCCAAGTCTGCGGGTGCGAGGGGAAAGGAGCACCACCGTTCTCAGCACGAGACGCTTGATCCACGGCACCTGCGTCTCCTCCTGGCCTGCAAAGCGGGTGCCCACGACGATGTCAATCGGCTCGGTGCGCAGCCGGTGGATCATGCGCTTAACGTCTTTGACCTGGTGCTGGCCGTCGGCGTCGAAAGTGACAAAGTACTTCGCGCCGGGCTGAGTACGCGCGTACTCAACACCCGTCTGGATCGCGGCACCCTGGCCAAGGTTCACCGGGTGGTTGACCAGGTGTGCGCCCGCAGCGTGGATCGACTCGGCGGAGTTGTCGTGCGAGCCGTCATTGACCGCCACGATATTGGGAAACGTTTCCCGCGCGTGCTCCAACACGTCCTGGATGACCTGACCCTCGTTGTAGCAGGGGACGATGAGCCAGGTGTCGGTGAAGGACTCGTGCGCGCCCTGTTCACGCCCTGGGTATTGCGCCGAATGCTTATCGACGCCGCGAGATTGGTTCATAGCGCTCAATACGTTACCGGTCTCGATGGAAAAGTAGGGCGTACACGCGCGTGAGCAGCCTGTGAGGAATAGTCAGCGAAAACGGTGTTCACTTACTTCGATGGAACAGCACGCCATATGCGCGCTGCATGAGGTGTAGTGGGAGCGCGCGGTAGAGGTTTCGGAGGACGAAGTTGAGGCGCGCG
Organism: Corynebacterium sp. Marseille-P8863; assembly: GCF_946902955.1. NCBI lineage: Bacteria > Bacillati > Actinomycetota > Actinomycetes > Mycobacteriales > Corynebacteriaceae > Corynebacterium > Corynebacterium sp. Marseille-P8863. The sequence continues at coordinate 66,698 of NZ_CAMPQC010000001.1, forward strand.
CGCACCGGCGAGACTAGGCCATACTGAACCAGCGCGGTTTGAAGTTCTCTTTCAGCCTCGCGTACGTTGTTCGCGGAACGGCGTCTGAACTGGTCTTGATCCACTCGAAAATATGTTAGAGGTTCTGGGAGATTATAAAGTTTCTTCCCCTGCGAGATCATGCGTGCCCATAAATCGTAGTCCTCCATGCCACGTAGATCGCGGTAACCTCCTACGGCAAGTACGTCGGCGGTGCGAAACATTACCGAAGGGTGGTTCATTGGGGAGTTGAGTCGGACGTATTTTGCAATCGCCGAGGGAGATTCCGGCAGTTTTCTAATATTGCCGTGACCCGCTTCGTTGAACTCCCTCATCGAGGAGCCGACTACCGAGATGTCAGGGTGCTTACTGAGGAAACTGAGCTGAGTCTCGATGCGGTGTGGGAAAGCGGCATCGTCCGAGTCAAGGCGTGCGACAAATTCGGTGTCGACTGCACGAAGTCCAGCTGCCAGAGCTTTCCCGAGGCCAACATTTTCTTCCAACGGTAGCGTATCGACGTTGTTGAGAAGCGAATGGACGTCCTGGGCGATTGGGCCGTCGAGAACTACGAGAATGCGTTCGGGCGGCCGAGTCTGTGCTTGTAGGCTCTTCAGGGCGAAGGCGAGATCTTCAGCTTTCGTATTTGCGTATACGGACATGAGTACTGTGACTTCGCCTACGCGCAATGACTTGACCTGCTTTTCTTCGAATTGTGAACGTGTGATCTCAGGGCAAATTTCTCTGAAGCCCTGAGATTTCGCATCTGGCTAGTTCAAGGTTTTTAAAATACCATTCCCCGACCATGTGTGGCAGAAGTTGACTGCTTTTCTCCAGTCATTTCCTGCGGCGACAGCTGCCCACCTTCCTTGAGCATTGTTGTATAGGTCCATTTCCTTCTCAGCTTGCGGACCGGTTGTGAACTTCTCGTGATTAGTCCCAATCAGTTTCGCTGCATTTTCTCCGAGATCGATTGTCATTGATGCGCTCCACCAGCAGTGACGCCAGGCGTCTCCTCTTCCGTTGTGTGAGGAAGTCGGATAGAAGCGAATAGCTTCGTCGGAAGCTTGATCGGCGAGTTGCTTTGCTTTGTAGCATTTGGACGCGCCTAGCGTGATGCTGCATTGAGCAATCTCAGCAGCACTTAAAACGGTTCGGCTGTAGGCTGATCGCGTTTGTGCGTTTGGGTGCGCAAAGGCGGCTGCATCTTCAAGCTCCGCTGTGACTGCGAGTTTGGTTTCCAGACTGAGGTTGTCGAATTCCTGCCAAAATTCCTCTTCGGAAAGAGTGCGACTTTGTTCGATGAAGGCTTTCGCATCAGCTTCTGCTGTCGGAGTGATTCGGCTTCGGTCAACGCTGCTAAAACCTTCGGTATCAAGCTCCTGGGTATCCGCGTGGGCGAGAGGTGTCAGGCCTAGTGCAAGAGTGAGTGTTGCTGCTGCAGTATTTTTGCCAACATGGCATCTCCTTGGGTGTGTGGGGGCGACCCGGTAGTTTTCCGGGTAAAAGTATTGCATCAAAAAGTGGATGAGGAAAAGTGCTTTGTCAGAACTTTTTCTAGTCCCGCGCTGCGTCCAACAAGTAGCGCCCGTAACCCGATTTCAGCGTGGCGCGGCCGAGGGCCTCGAGCGCGTCGCGGGAGATGAACCCCTCCCGGTAGGCGGCCACCTCGGGCGAGCCGATGATGGTACCGGTGCGCTTCTGCATGACCTCCACGTACGCGCTGGCCTCGCTCATAGAATCAATGGTGCCGGTGTCTAGCCACACGTCCCCGCGGTGCAGCCGGTGGACCTTCAGCGCGCCCTCGCGCAGGTAGGCCTCGTTCACGCTGGTGATTTCCAACTCGCCGCGCGCGCTCGGGGTGATCTGTTTGGCAATCTCCACCACCTTGCTGTCGTAGAAGTACAGGCCCACGACGGCGAAGTTGGACTTCGGTGTTTCCGGCTTTTCCTCGATGGACAGGGCGGTGCCTGCCGCATCGAACTCGACGACACCGTAGCGCTGCGGGTCCGAGACCTCGTAGGCGAAGATGGCGCCGCCGTCCACGTCGCGGGTCTCGCCAAGAATCCGGGTGAGCTGCGTGCCCTCGAAGATGTTGTCCCCCAACACGAGTGCGACCGAGTCGTCGCCGATGAAATCTTCCCCGATGATGAAGGCCTGCGCGAGCCCATCCGGGGAGGGCTGGACTGCGTAGTTGAGCATGACTCCGAAGCGTGAGCCGTCGCCAAGCAAACGCTTGAACGCGCCCGCGTCCTCCGGGGTGGTGATGATGAGGATGTCGCGGATACCTGCGCTGATCAGCGTGGTCAGCGGGTAGTAGATCATCGGCTTGTCATAAATGGGCATGAGCTGCTTCGAAATGCCCTGCGTGATCGGGTACAGGCGCGTGCCGGACCCGCCGGCCAGAATGATGCCTCGCATGCGTCCCAGACTAGCCGGTCACACGACGTCCACCCGCGCTGATGCCGCGTTTACTCCTGTGCCATTTCCTTCATGAAGTCTTCGAAGGTGTAGCGGCCGGCGGCGATCTCGCGCACGTCGAACCTCACTGCCAGGCCCAGCACCGTGGTGAGCACGCCCAGTACGAGCAACGCGATCTGCGGCTTGCTGATCTTGGAGAAATCGCCGCTGGACATCGCCTGCAGGATGTCCGGGGCGGAGGGCGCGGCCGTCGACGTGGTGGTGGTCGGCGTGATCGTGGGGGTGGTGGTGACCGTGACCGTCGGGGTTGTCACGGTGGTGGGACTCGGGGTGGCGGTCGGCGTTGCGGTTGCGGTGGTGGTCCCGGTTGCCGTTGCCGTCGGAGTGGCAGACGTCGTCCCTGTCTGCCCTGTCTGCCCTGTCTGCCCTGTCTGCGCAGCGTGCGCCGGGACTACGAGGCCCGCGGCTCCTAGGACGGCGACGGTGGCCAACGCGACGGACTGCGTGCGGGGCATCTGCGAGCGAGACATGGTGGAGCTCCTTTTACTGTTTCCTCAGGCAAAGCAAGTTCAGCGTCTAAACCTACTGCATCGCGAGGTACAGGGCGAGTGCTGCTCGCCAATTGGTTGGCGTGAATCCGGTCGCCTTGATCTTGTCCAGGCTCAGGGTGGACTCCGCCGGGCGCAGTGCCTCCGGTCCGTTGAGCTCGGCGTACTGCGCAGTGGTCACCGGGTGTACCTCGGAGGGGTCGTGCCCCACGCCGATGAACACGGCCATGGCGATCTCGTCGCGGCCCACCGCGTCCCCGTCCGAGGTCAGGTTGTATACCCCGTACTCAGCTCGGGTGCGAAGCAGGTGCGCGATGCCCTTGGCCAGGTCCTCGGCGTACGTGGGGCGGCCGCGCTGGTCCATGATCACCTTCGGCTCCACCCCGCGCGCGGCCAGCCCTGCCATCGTGGACATGAAGTTGTTGCCGTCGCCGAAGACCCAGGCGGTGCGCACCACGTAGTGCTTGCGCGCCACCTGCGCCGCGGTATCGCCCGCGGCCTTCGACGCCCCGTAGGCCGACAGCGGAGAGGGGGCCTCCGCCTCGTCGTGGACCTCACGGGTGCCGTCGAAGATGTAGTCGCTGGACACGTGCACCAGCGTCAGATCGTGGGCATTGCTTATCCGCGCCAACTGTGCCGGCGCCTCAGCGTTGACCGCCCAGGCGGTGGCGCGGTCGTCCTCGGCACCGTTGACGTTGTTGTACGCGGCGCAGTTGATCACGGCCCAGTACTGGGAGAAGTCCAGGTCGGGCATGTCGGTGAGGTCGAACTCGTCGTGGGTGAAAAAGTCGGCCTCATCCTCGCCGTATACCTGCCTGAGTGCCCGGCCCAGCTGGCCGTTCGCGCCGGTGACGAGGATTTTGCGGGGTGGGACTGGCGTGGCGTCGGCAAGCATTGGGTGCTTCGTGTCTGCCTCCGAAAGCTCGGTGGGCTCGAGCGGCCACTCGACCTCCTTGTACGAGCAAAACGCGTACGAACCGTTCGGGTTGTAGCGCTGATTGACCAGGTAGATGTAGGTCGTGGCGTCCTCGAGCGCCTGGAAGCCGTTGGCCACGCCGCGCGGTACGAACACCGCGATGTCCGGGGTGATCTCTAACCCGAACGTTTTGCCGTAGGTGAGCGAGTCCTCGCGCATGTCCACCCACGCGGCGTAGACGCGGCCCGTGGCCACCGAGATCCACTTGTCCCACGGCTCGGCGTGCATCCCGCGGGTGGCGCCGCGCCGGGCGTTGAAGCTCACGTTCTGCTGCGCGGGCACGAGCGCCTGGCCGACCCAATTCTCCTTGAACCAGCCGCGATTGTCCTTGTGGACGGTCAGCCGTTCAATCTGCAGGCCTTGAATCGGGGTCTCACACATGCTGGCCAGTCTAGAGCCTGCCTATTGGCCGCGCGCCGCGTAGCCCGCCTCGACCGCGTCCTTGCCCGCGGCCCACCAGGACTCGTGGTCGCGGTACCAGGCAATCGTCTGCTCCAGGCCCGCGCGCAGATCCGTGTAGCGCGGCTGCCAGCCCAGCTCGCGGCGCAGCTTCGTCGCGTCCATGGTGTAGCGCTGGTCGTGGCCGGGGCGGTCCGTGACGTGCTCGTAGGTGCCGCCCATCAGCTCGCAGATGGCCTTGATGACCTGCTTGTTGGTCACGTGCGCGCCGCCGGCCCCGATGTTGTAGGTCTGGCCCAGCTCGCCGCGCTCCAGGATGGTGAGCACCGCGTCGTTGTGGTCGTCCACGTGGATCCAGTCGCGCACCTGCGCGCCCGTTCCGTACAGTTTCGCGGGCTCGCCGCGCAGCAGGTTGGTGATTTGCCGGGGGATGAACTTCTCCACGTGCTGGTAGGGGCCGTAATTGTTAGAGCAGTTGGAGATGGTCGCCGGGATGCCAAAGGAGCGGACCCACGCGCGCACCAGGTGGTCCGATCCCGCCTTCGTCGCCGAGTAGGGCGAGGACGGGTTGTACGGCGTTGCCTCAGTGAAGGCGTCCGTGCCGCCGAGGGCGAGGTCGCCGAAGACCTCGTCGGTGGAAATGTGGTGCAGCCGCGCGCCGTGCTCGCGCACCGCCTCGAGCAGCGTGTACGTGCCCACCAGGTTGGTCTGGATGAACGCCGAGGGGTCGCGCAGCGAGTTGTCGTTGTGCGATTCCGCCGCGAAGTGCACCACGGTGTCGGCGCGAGCGACGAGGCGGTTGACCAGTGGGGCGTCGGCGACGTCGCCACGCACGAGCTCCACGTCGCACCCGGCGAGGCTGTCCCGATTGCCCGCGTAGGTGAGCTTGTCCAGCACCACAATCTTGTCCACCCTGCTGAGCGCCATGCGCACGAAGTTGGACCCGATGAACCCGGCACCGCCGGTGACCAGCATTGTTCCCATAGGGAACTACCTTAGCGCGCGCCGCAGCCCCGCCACATGCACCAGCGCGCCGGCCAGGGGGCCTGCGAAGAGGGCAATGCTTATCGACGCCACCGTGCCCCCACCCTCAGCACCCACCGGCGCCGCGAACAAAATCCCAAACGCCACCGCCGTGGCCGTGAGCCACCCGGCGACGTACCAGCCGTGACGCTCCAGGGCGAGCACCGCAACACCGGTGATCATGAGCGCGCCCATGAACGCGGACGCGAAGGTGAGCACGCCCAGCGACACCCCGCCCATCGCGTACTCCGGCGAGAACGCGATGCGCAGGATGAGCGGGCCGACTGCCCACGCGGCGACGAACCCCACCGCGCCGAGGCCCAGGACCGCGCCAATTGGCATGGCCAGCGCCGCGTAGATCCGGTCGCGGTGCTCCACAAACCGGACCACCAGGGCCGACTGGAAGCGCTGCAGCGGCACGAGCACGGGCGCCCTGGTGAGGATCACGGCGTTGATCACCGCCGCCACCGGCGCGCCGGGAAACGCCGCGTTGATCACGGCGGGGAAGCCGGTGATTAGCGCCGCCGACGCCCCGGAGGCCACCATGGCGGTGACCATGCGGCGTACGAACAGGCCGCTGTCCACATCCACCGGCACCTGCAGGTGCTCCCGGCGCAGCAGGGTGAGCCAGCTCGCCGCGCCGATCACGGTGATGAGCAGGAAGACCGGCAGGCCCCACCCGGCGGCCCACGCCACCACGGCGAGGACCAGGCGCACGCCCGAGTCCAGCGTGAAGAGTGCGGCGTAGCGGTCCCACAGGTGTGAGCCGGACAGGACGCCCGCCAGTACCGCCTGGAATACGTAGCTGATCAGGCCGATGGTGAGCAGGGCGGTGGCGGTGCCCGGGGACTGCGGTACGACGGTGCCCATGAGCAGGGCGCCGCCGACCGCCACGACGACGAGGACCACCGCCGCGAGCCGGGCACCGATGCGCCACGGGTTAGCCGCGCCACGCTTGCCGGTCTCGGCGGCGGAGGCGACGGCGCGGGTGGTTTCGTGCGTGATGCCGTCGACAAGCCCGGCGCCCGCGAAGAAGACGCTCCAGAACGCGGCGAAGTACCGGTAGCCCGTCTCCGGGTCCAGGGCGCGGGCGGCGACCCAGAGCACGATGAAGCCGCTGATGGCCGCGAAGATGGTGGCCAGCGTCAGGTTCTTCACTGCGTGCGCTCCGCCGTTGCTGTGTCGCCGATCTGGCGTTCCAGCCAGGTGTAGATCATGGCCTCCACGCGCGCCACCTGCTCGTTGTCGGCCGCGCCCGCGTGCCCGCCGACGGTGTTTTCAAAGTAGTCGACCGGCTGGCCGGCTTCCCACAGCGCGAGCGCGAAGGTGCGCGCGTGGGCGGGGTGGACGCGGTCGTCGCGGGTGGACGTGGTCACCAGGGCCGGCGGGTAGGCGGGGGCGCTGGCCACGTTGTGCAGCGGCGACCACGTCTCAATGAAGGCGCGCTCGGCAGGGTCGTCCGGGTCCCCGTACTCCGCCATCCACGACGCCCCGGCGGAGAGCGTGTGGTAGCGCAGCATGTCCGTGAGCGGGACCTGCACCACGGCGGCGCCGAAGCGGTCCGGGTACTGGGTGAGCGCACCGGAGGTGAGCAGCCCGCCGTTCGAGCCGCCGCGGATAGCAATGCGCTCGGGCGTGGCGTAGCCGCGCGCGACGATGTCCTCCAGCACGGCGCGGTGGTCCTCCCACACCTTGTGGCGGTTCGCCTTCACGGCCTGCGAGTGCCAGTTGGGGCCGAACTCGCCGCCGCCGCGCAGGTTGGGCTGTACGTAGAAGTAGCCCTTGGACAGCCAGGCGATGCCGCGCACGTTGGAAAACGACGGCGTGAGCGAGACCTCGAAGCCGCCGTAGCCGCCCACCAGCGTCGGGCGCGGGCCGCGCGAGAAGTCGCCGGTGATGTAGTAGGGGATCCGGGTGCCGTCGGCGGAGGTCGCCCAGTGCTGGCGGGTCTCCAGCCCCGCGGTGTCAAAGAGGGCGGGGGCGTGTTTGGCCGCGTTGGGGTGATCGGGCGCGGTGGCGTCGAGAAGCGAAAGCGTGCTCGGCGTGGTGAAGCTGGAGGTGTTGAGCCATACCTCATCGCCGTCGAGCGGGCTGGTGGCCACAATGTGTGCGGCCGAGGCCGGCGGGAGCGGGACGTCGGTGCGCTCCCAGGTGCCGAGGGCGATGCGCTCGATGCGGGTGGACACGTTGTCGAGCGTGGTGACGAAGGCGTAGTTGGCGGTCAGCGAGAGGTCTTCAACCGCGCCTGAGTCGGACAAGTCGGACAGGACGCGGAAGTCGCGCTCGCCCGCGAGGAAGCGCTCCAGGTCGGTGACGGCGAGCGCGCCGGCCGGGATCGTTGCGCCCTCCGGCTGGTAGTCGGTGCGCGGGATGATGAACAGCCACTGCTTGTAGGGCACCGCGCTGCAGTCCAGCGGCAGGTCCAGCTCCTGGCCGTCGACCCAGGTCCGGGACGTGTAGAAATCCAGGGCGCGGGTGATCACGGTGCGCTCGTAGCCGGGAGTGGGGTCGTAGGAGGCGCCGACGGCGACGTCGCTTACCTCGCCGCGGAAGATCTCCTCCGCCTGCGCGAGCAGCGTGCCGCGGTGCCAGCGGCGAACCTGCGCGGGGTAGCCGGAGTGGGTGAGCGAGTCCTCGCCCAGGTCCGTGCCCACCAGGAGCGTGTCGCGGTCGACCCAGCTCACATCGGTCTTGGCCTCGTCGATGCGGAAACCGTCGGCGACAAAGGCGCGGGTGTGCAGGTCAAACTCGCGGATGGTCACCGCGTCGGCGCCGCCTCGTGACAAGCGCAGCAGCGCTCGGTCCTGCGTCAACGGCAGCACGGTCGCGCCCTTCCACACCCAGTCCTCACCCTCTGCGCGGGCAAGCGTATCCACGCTCACCAGTTCCTCCCACTCCGTGACAGGAGCCAGGAACTCGGGCAAGGTGGTGCGGCGCCACACGCCGCGGGGGCGCGAGGCGTCGCGCCAGAAGTTGTAGAGGAAATCGCCGCGGCGCAGCACGTAGGGGATGCGCGCGTCGGTGTCCAGGGCGGCGCGGATGTCGCTCCGGAGGCGCGCAGCCTCCTCGGCGAGCGGGCTGCCGGGGGCGGTCAGCGAGGCCTCGGTGTCGGCGGACCACGCGTTGGCCCACGCCAGCGCCGCATCGCCGGTGATCTGGTCGAGCAGCGCCGGGTCGATCGCTCTGCTGCGGGGCTGGGTGCTCTGCTTGCTCTGCGGGTGCATCTACATCCCAAACGCAGGGGCGATGGTGGTGAACCATGCCTGCTGGATGTCGTCCTGCCAGTACCCCCAGGAGTGCGTGCCCGCGTTGCGGAACTCGTAGTGCGCCGGGATGTTCAGCCCGTCGAGCTTTGCGCGCAGGTCGTGGTTGCACTGGTTGATGGCGGCCTCGATCGCGCCACCCTCGACCTGCAACGTGGCGGCGGCGACACCCGCCGCGATCTCCGGCACGCCGGCCTCGCCCACCAGGTAGCTGACCTGGTCCTTCCGGCCAGCCAGGCCGGTGGAGGAGGAGATGTAGAGCTTGGTGCCGCGCAGGCGCTCGGCGTTGGCCAGCCCGTCGTTCCACACATTGTTCGGGCTGCCCATCGGGCCCCACATCTGCTCCGGGGTGATCTCCTGGAAGTTCGGGATGTTCGCCGCGCGGTTGACGGTCACGCGCCCGTAGTTGTATCCGTGCGGAGAGGCGGTGGCGGCGCAGCCGGAGAACGAGGCGGCGGCATCGTAAAAGCCCGGGCGATGCTCCGGCAGCACGAGCGCGCTCGTGCCGGACATGGAAAAGCCGACGATGGCGCGGCGGTTGTCCGCGTTGAGCGTGCGCTCCATCGGGCCGGGCAGCTCCTGGGTGAGGAACGTCTCCCACTTCTGTGGCCCGCGGACGTAGCGCCCCTGCGGGTTTTGGTCTACCCAGTCGGTGTAGTACGAGAACGCGCCCGCCTGCGGGATGACTACGTTGACGCCCTTGCCCGCAAAGAACTCGCGGGTGGTAAAGGACTTCAGCCAATCCTGGTCTTGCTCCGCGCCACCTGCGCCGTTGAGCAGGTAAATGATCGGGGCGTTGGGCACGCGTTGCCCGGCGGAATTGGTCGCCGGGATCACCGCGACCGGGATGTCACGCCGCATGGACGGCGAGTAGACCTGGTACGAAAGCACGTTTTTGTGGTCTACCTGCTGGGTCCACGACTGCGGGCGGTTGGTGTTCAGCGCCAGCGGCGGGTTGGACCGCGCGTCCCACGCCTTCACGGTGCCCACCGGGGTCTGCCCCGCGACCTGGGCGGCGGTGACGGTGGCAGCGTCCGCCGCCGGAGTCATTCCGCAGGCCAGAGCGATTGTCGACGCCGCGGCAACCACGGCTCCCTTCAAATTCATCAGTCCAGCATTCCTTTTCCAGGTTGTCTTGGGAGTAACAGAGAGAAGCGGGGGTGCCCACTGTTTCAGATATTGTCGAGTGCTCATCTTACGTTACTCATGGGGCAATTGAGGTTACAGTGTGCGACAATAGGCCGCACAGTTTGTAACAGCGGTGACAGAAAACGAGGTTTTTCACATGAACGGATTGGAAACCATCCAGGTCCAGATCAACGAGGCGCTCGGCCAGATCCTCAACTTTGGCTCGTCGACCTCCTCCACCATCGCCTACGGCCTGGGGCTGTTCTAAGCCGCACGTTTGTGGCCCAATAGTTTGAGGGCTGGCCTGCACCCGGTGCAAGCCAGCCCTCAAGGCGTTTCCGGCGGGCGACTAGTTGGCGTCGGCCGCGGTGGTCTCCGTCGGCGCTGTGGTTTCAGTGGTTTCAGTGGTTTCCGTTGCCTCATCCGTCGCGGTGGCGGCGGCGGACTCGGAAGGCTCGGCGGACTCGGAGGACTCAGCGGCAGTGGTCGTTTCAGTCGGCTCGGTTGGGAGCGTCGGCAGGGCCGGTGCTTCCGGTGCGGCGGTCCCGGTCGGCTTCTCGGGGGCCGCCGGGGTGTCCTTCTCGGTCGTGGTCTCCGGCTCGTCCGGGAGCAGCGCCGGGCGGATCACGGTTGCCCAGGACTCGCGCATGTCCTCCAGCCAGGACGGCCAGGAGTGGGTGCCGGTGGCGCGGAAGTTGTAGTGCGCCGGGATGCCCTTGGCGTCCAGCTTGGCGCGCAGGTCGTGGGTGCAGGCGTTCATCGCGCCCTCGATCACGCCGCCCTCGACCAGGAGGGTGAGGTGGTTAGAAAAGGCGCGGCTGGATTCCAGGTTGCGCTGGTTCTTCAGGTAGCCGATGGTGTCGGTCTCGCTGACCAGGCCGGTGCCGCTAGAAATGTACAGGTCAGTGCCCTTGAGGTACTCCGCCATGACGAGCGCGTCGTTGTAGCGGTTGTACTCGGAGCCCATCGGGCCCCACAGCTCATCCGGGGTCAGGCCGCCGCCGCGGTTCACCGTCAGGCCGACGAAGAACCAGGGGAGCGGGCGGGAGGTCGCGGCGCAGCCGGAGAAGGAGCCGACCGCCTTGTAGAAGCCCGGGTTGTGCTCAGCGAGCAGGAGCGAGGAGGTGGCGGACATGGAGAAACCGGAGACCGCGCGGCGGTCGTTGGTGGTGTCCATGTACGGCTCGATTGCCTGCGGCAGTTCCTTGGCCAGGAAGGTGGACCACAGCTGCTTGCCGTTCATGTAACGGTTCTTGTCCGGCTCGGTGAGCCAGTCCACGTAGTAGGAGAAGGCGCCCTCCATCGGGATGACCACGTTGACGGGCTCGTGGCCGAGGGTGCGGTCGAGGGTGCCGCCGGCCTGGGCGATCCAGTCCGTGTCCTGCTCGGAGCCGCCGGCGCCGTTGAGCAGGTAGTAGGTCGGCGCGTCTTTGATGTAGTTGCCCTGGTCGTCGGTCGCGCGGATGATCGCGACCGGGATGTCGCGCTCCATGGAGGGGGAGTAGACCTCGACGGCCTCGCCACCGTCGAAAAGCTTGATCTTGTCCACCCATTCCTGCGTGCCGCCGGTGGCGGCGGGCAGGGAGCGGGTGAGCGGCTTGACGGTACCGGCGGAAGTAGCGCGCTCCTCCTGCATGTTGTTCAGCTTGTCGGGGTCGGTTTCGGGGCCGGACAGGACATCGTCGATAAGCGCGCCGACCTCGCCCTCGTCCCCGGTCGGGTTGGAAGCGCCGCCGCCGTTGGCGTCGGTGAGCTTGCTGTCGGAGTCCTCGGCGTCCGAAGTTGGCTCGCTCGGCGCAGAGGACGCAGACGACTCAGTGGACTCAGAAGACTCAGTGGTCTCTGCCGGCTCAGAAGATGCGGTGGATTCCGTCGTCTCCGGCATGGTCGCGGAGGTGGTGGATTGTGCGGCGGCGATCTGCGCGGGCTGGGTGCCTTCCTCGCTGTCGGCGCTGAGGTGGATACCTGCCGGGACCGCGGCTGCGGCGATGGCAACTGCGGCGACGGCGGCGAGTGCGGGGCGCGTGAACTTCACGGTGGCTCGCTTTCCTAGTTAGCTGTGTAAACGGTGTGAACAAACGGGAGGGCTCGTCGTTGCTTCCGTATATATTGCCAGACGGCCGTCACGTTACAGGAGCGAAACCGGAGTACAGGGTGTTTCGGGGTGCTCGGTACCCACATTCGGGCGCTGTACGGCACTCGCGGAAGCGCGATGTGGGGGAATGCATACCCAAAGTTGGGGAATGCACGTATCCTGTGTGGCGTGAGTAAAGAACATTTTGACGTTGTTGTCCTCGGCGCGGGCCCCGGTGGGTACGTTGCCGCCATCCGTGCAGCTCAGCTGGGTAAGAAGGTTGCAGTTGTAGAGAAGCAGTACTGGGGCGGTGTCTGCCTCAACGTGGGCTGCATCCCGTCCAAGGCGTTGATTAAGAACGCTGAGGTTGCAGAGATTTTCAACCACGATGCCAAGACGTTCGGCATTAAGGGTGACGTGGAGTTCGATTACTCGGACGCCCACAAGCGCTCCCGCCAGGTCTCGAAGAAGATCGTTGGTGGCGTGCACTACCTGATGAAGAAGAACAAGATCACCGAGATCAATGGCCTTGGTTCCTTCACCGACGCGAACACGATCGAGATCACCGAGGGCGACGACAAGGGTAAGACCGTCACCTTCGACGACTGCATTATCGCCACAGGCTCCGTCGTGCGCACGCTCCCGGGCATTGAGCTGTCCGAGAACGTTGTCTCCTACGAGGAGCAGATCCTCAACCCCGAGGCCCCGAAGAAGATGGTCATCGTGGGCGCCGGCGCGATCGGCATGGAGTTCGCCTACGTGCTGTCCAACTACGGCGTCGACGTGACGGTTGTGGAGTACATGGACCGCGTCCTGCCCAACGAGGACAAGGACGTGTCCAAGGAGATTGCAAAGAAGTACAAGAAGCTCGGCGTGAAGCTGCTGACCGGCCACGCCACCACCGCCGTGCGCGACAACGGCTCCGAGGTCGAGGTGGACATTCAGAAGAATGGCACCGACAAGACCGAGACGCTCACCGTGGACCGCGTGATGATCTCCGTCGGCTTCGCCCCGCGCACCGAGGGCTACGGCCTGGAGAACACGGGTGTCGAGCTGACCGAGCGTGGCGCCATTGCTATCGACGATCGCATGCGCACCAACGTCGAGCACATCTACGCCATCGGCGACGTCACCGCGAAGCTGCAGCTCGCCCACGTCGCGGAGGCTCAGGGCATCATCGCCGCGGAGACGATCGCGGACGCGGAGACCCTGGAGATCGAAGACTACATGATGACCCCGCGCGCGACCTTCTGTAACCCGCAGGTCGCGTCCATGGGCTACACCGAGGAGCAGGCGAAGGAGAAGTGGCCGGACCGCGAGATCAAGGTTGCGACTTTCCCGTTCTCCGCGAACGGCAAGGCTGTCGGCCTGGCCGAGACCGCCGGCTTTGGCAAGCTCATCGCCGACGCCGAGTTCGGCGAGATCCTCGGCGCGCACCTGGTCGGCCCGCACGTCTCCGAGCTCCTGCCGGAGATCACTCTGGCCCAGCGCTTCGACCTCACCGCCGGTGAGATCGCCCGCAGCATCCACATTCACCCGACGCTGTCCGAGGTGCTCAAGGAAGTTGCCCACGGCGTCGAAGGTCACATGATCAACCTGTAGGCAGTTGCTTGTCGACGCCACCGTCGACCCACCCCAAGCGCTCCGGTTTTCGCCGGGGCGCGTTTTGTGTGCCATGGGGGCGTCGAAAAGCGAAAGCTCAACCTGGAGTTGAAACTAAGGGCGAACTTACCAACGAAAGGTTGACACATTAAGGGGTGCGGGCAGGGGGATCATGAACAAAATGCGGCGAGAGTGTGCAAGGTCACAAATTACCGTAGGGTGGGCTGGGAACGTTGAAAGTTGCTGGGAGCGGGCGCGCTCTGGGGGTCAAGCGAGAAAGGTATTCCCATTATTCGAGGTGGGAGGGGGTGCGGGAGCGCGGAAGTGGCGCGAATAAATAGGTGGGGTGCCCAAAGGTTGCCTACAGTAGTAGCGACACTGGAGGTGCCATGACTGTACAAAACGCAGACCGTGAAGCCATTCGTCACGGTAAAATCACTGAAAAGCCGCTGCGCGAGCGGCCGTCCTACCCAACGTGGGCTTTGAAGCTGACCATGGCCGTCACCGGCCTCATTTTCGGTCTTTTTGTGCTCGGCCACATGGTGGGCAACCTGAAGATCTTTATGCCGCTCCACGCCAACGGGCAAGCGCCGATTGATGAATACGGCCGCTTCCTGCGCGAGATCGGCGAGCCGCTGCTCCCGCACGAGGGCTTCCTCTGGATCGCCCGCATCGTGCTGCTCGTCTGCCTGGTGCTGCACGTCTGGGGTGCGTTCACGCTGAAGGCGCGCTCGTCCCAGTCGCGCGGCAAGTTCAAGCGCACAGGCCTGATGGGTGGCTGGCAGTCCACCGCGACCCGCTGGATGCTCATCACCGGCGTAATCCTGCTGCTCTTCGTCATCTTCCACCTGCTGGATCTGACCACGGGCCAGGTCGTCGCCTCTGACCAGTTCGTCCACGGCGAGGTGCGCAACAACATGCTCGCCACCTTCGCGCCGGGCCGCTGGTGGGTCACCCTGATCTACGTCGTGGCCAACCTCGCGCTGCTGATGCACCTGACCCACGGCATCTACCTCGCTGTTTCCGACCTCGGTTGGCTCGGCGAGCGCGGCCGTGGCCTGATGGTCCTGCTGGCGTACGTCCTCCCGTTCATCGTGGTCATCGGCAACGTCGTGATGCCGATTGCCATCGCGTGCGGATTCGTCCCCGACTTTTCCCGGTAACGGCTGATAGAGGAGAAACACACTATGACTACCGCATACAACCCCAATAAGGGTGCTCAGGGCGGCGCAGCCGACACCGCCGCTACCGGCGCAGTGGGCGCCCAGGGTGCTGCCGGCCAGGAGACGTCCGGCGGCTTCCGCCAGCCCGAGTCCGCCGCTCCCGGCGTGACCCCGGGGCACATTCTGGACGCGGCGGAGCCCAACCGCGACGAGGTCCGCATGAAGGACATGTGGGGCTACCAGAAGGACCACATGAACCTGGTCTCCCCGCTGAACCGCCGCAAGTTCACCGTCCTCGTGGTGGGCACCGGCCTGTCCGGCGGCGCTGCCGCCGCGGCGCTGGGCGAGCTGGGCTACAACGTGAAGGCCTTCACCTACCACGACGCACCGCGCCGTGCGCACTCCATCGCCGCGCAGGGTGGCGTGAACTCCGCCCGCGGCAAGAAGGTGGACAACGACAGCGCGTACCGCCACACCAAGGACACCGTCAAGGGCGGCGACTACCGCTGCCGCGAGTCCGACTGCTGGCGCCTGGCTATCGAGTCCGTCCGCGTCATCGACCACATGAACGCCATCGGCGCCCCGTTCGCCCGCGAGTACGGCGGCACCCTGGCCACCCGCTCCTTCGGCGGCGTGCAGGTCTCCCGCACCTACTACACCCGTGGCCAAACGGGCCAGCAGCTGCAGCTGTCCACCGCGTCGGCGCTGCAGCGCCAGATCCACCTGGGTAACGTGGAGATCTTCACCCACAACGACCTGATGGACCTGGTCATCACGGAAAAGGATGGCAAGAAGCACTGCGAGGGCATTGTCACCCGCAACCTGATCACCGGCGAGATCGTGCCGTTCACCGGCCACGCCGTGATCCTGGCCACCGGCGGTTACGGCAACGTTTACCACAAGACCACGCTGGCCAAGAACTCCAACTCGTCTGCCATGATGCGCGCGTACGAGCGCGGCGCGTACCTCGCCTCCCCGGCGTTCATCCAGTTCCACCCGACGGGCCTCCCGGTCAACGCGAAGTGGCAGGCAAAGACGACGCTGATGTCCGAGTCGCTGCGTAACGACGGCCGCATCTGGACCCCGAAGGAAAAGGGCGACGACCGCGACCCGAAGGACATCCCGGAGGAGGAGCGCGACTACTTCCTCGAGCGCCGCTACCCCGCGTTTGGCAACCTGGTGCCGCGCGACGTGGCCTCCCGCGCCATCTCCCAGCAGCTCAACGCCGGCTACGGCGTTGGCCCGCTGCACAACTCCGCGTACCTGGACTTCACCGACGCCATCGAGCGCCTCGGCGAGGACACCATCCGCGAGCGCTACTCCAACCTGTTCGAGATGTACGAAGATTCCATCGGCGATGACCCGTACAAGGTCCCGATGCGCATCGCCCCGACCGTCCACTTCACCATGGGCGGCCTGTGGACCGACTTCAACGAGATGACCTCCATCGACGGCCTCTTCGCCGCCGGCGAGTGCTCCTGGACCTACCACGGCGCGAACCGTCTGGGTGCGAACTCCCTGCTCTCCGCGTCCGTGGATGGCTGGTTCACCCTCCCGTTCACCGTGCCGAACTACCTGGCCAACCACCTCGGCGAGGAAGTGCTGCCGGAGGACGCGCCGGAAGTCACCGAGGCTGTCAACCGCGCCAAGGACACCATCGAGCAGATCATGTCCGTTAACGGCACCGACCCGCACGGCCCGGAGTTCTACCACGAGCAGCTCGGCGACATCCTCTACGAGCACTGCGGCGTCTCCCGCACGGTCGAGGGCCTGACGGAAGGCATCCAGAAGATCCGCGCGCTTCGCGACGATTTCCGTGCCAACATCTCTATTCCGGGTTCCCCGAACGAGATGAACCAGACCCTCGAGGCCGCACTGCGCCTGGCCGACTACATCAACCTCGGCGAGCTGATGTGCATCGACGCCCTGGACCGCGACGAGTCCTGCGGTGCGCACTACCGCATGGACCACCTCACCGAGGATGGCGAGGCAGAGCGAGACGACGAGAACTGGTGCTTCGTCTCCGCGTGGGAGCCGGCCGGCGAGGGCGAGTTCATCCGCCACGCAGAACCCCTGTACTTTGATTCGATCCCGCTGATGACAAGGAACTACAAGTAATGAAACTGACACTTGAGATCTGGCGTCAGGCCGGACCCGACACTGAAGGGCACTTCGAGACCGTCCAGGTGGACGACGCCGTCGAGCAGATGTCCATCCTGGAGCTCCTTGACCACGTGAACAACAACCTGGTCGAGGAAGGCAAGGAGCCGTTCGTCTTCGCCTCCGACTGCCGCGAGGGCATCTGCGGCACCTGTGGCCTGAACGTGAACGGTCGCCCGCACGGCGCGGACACCAACACCACCGCCTGCCTGCAGCGCCTGTACAACTACAAGGACGGCGACACCCTGAAGATTGAGCCGTTCCGCTCCGGCGCGTTCCCGGTGATCAAGGACCTCGCCGTGGACCGCTCCGCGCTGGACCGCGTGATGCAGCAGGGTGGCTACGTCTCCATCAACGCCGGTACCGCACCGGACGCCGACACCCTCGCCGTGAACCACCACGACGCGGAGACCGCGCTGGACTACGCGGCCTGCATCGGCTGCGGCGCCTGCGTCGCCGCCTGCCCGAACGGTGCTGCGCACCTGTTCACCGGCGCGAAGCTCAAGCACCTGAAGCTGCTGCCGCTGGGCAAGCAGGAGCGCGGCCGCCGCGCCCGCAACATGGTCGACGAGCTGGAGACCAACTTCGGCCACTGCTCGCTCTACGGCGAGTGCGCGGACGTCTGCCCGGCGGGTATCCCGCTGGACGCGGTCGGTGCGATCAACGCCGAGCGCGCACGTGCAGCCTTCCGTGGTGGCGACGACTAGGCCGCCGTATACTATCTACCGAGTATTTGAAGCAGGACGAGAGAAAAGAGTCATCATGGCTTCCGAGCACGCAGTTGCAGACATCAGCAGCGAGTCTTTCCCGACGTACAAGTCGGCACTCGCGGACACCTACATCGAGGGCTACGACCCGGTTTCCCTGGGCGCTCCGCACTCCTCGCTGAACCGATTCTCCACCTGGATCGCGATGGCCCTGATCCTGGCGTCCCTCTCCGGCTTCGGCTTCGCCGTCTGGGGCGGCTCCGCCATGATCGCCGGCTTCGGCGCACAGGAGAATGACTACAGCCAGATCCTGCTCATCCTCGGCCTGATCGTCGTCGCCGCCACCCTGATCCTCGGCGCGGTCCTCATCGCCGTAGGCCGCAAGGACTACAAGGCGTACAGCAAGGCCACCGGCCGCGTGAACTAGCGCCGCACGCCCTGCGCCACTTCCCCCGACTGCGGAATTTTCCCGCGGGCGGGGGATTTTTGGTGCACGGGGGCGTCGCTAAGCAACTCGAACTGCGCGGGGCCGGGCTGCCATAATCAAGGTATGTCTCAGCACGCGATGATGCCCGCGCCCTCGAACGAGGCAGAGCGGCGGCGGATCCTCCGGAATCACAAGATTTTTGTCACGAGCCTGCTCGGGCTCATGGCGGTGATCTTCCTGTCCTGCTCGTGGTGGCAATCGCACGGCGCGCCCGCCTGGGTGGGCTATGTGCGTGCCGCGGCGGAAGCCGGCATGGTGGGCGGGCTGGCGGACTGGTTCGCCGTCACCGCGCTGTTCCGCTATCCCATGGGCCTGCCGATCCCGCACACGGCGATCATCCCCAACAAGAAGGACCAGGTCGCCGACGCGCTCAGCGAGTTCGTCAGCGAGAACTTCCTCAACGCTCGCACCATCACGCAGAAGGTGATGGAGGCGAATCTGCCGCAGCGCGTCGGCACGTGGCTCACCCGCCCCGCCAGCGCCGAGCGGGTCAGCCAGGAGGTCGGCGACTTTACGGTCCGTGTCGTGCGCGGCATCGATCCTGCCGACGCGGAGGCGTTCATCAACACCCAGCTCATCGACCGCCTCGCTGAGCCCACGTGGGGTCCGCCCGTCGGCCGCGCGCTCGAGGGCTTCATCGCCGACGGCAAAGCGGAGCCCATCGTCGAGGACATCCTCGCCTGGTCGCGCGCGAAGCTGGACGGGATGGAGCAGAGCATCGTCACGCTTATCGATGACCGCATGCCCCGCTGGGCACCGAAATTTGCCAAGGACCTGGTGGGGGAGAAGGTGTATACCGAGCTGGTGAAGTTCATGGCGGAGGTGGACCGCGACCCGAACCACGAGGCGCGCCGCGCCATCCGCCGGCAGCTGTCCCAGTTCGCGCAGGACCTGCAGTTTGATAGCCAGATGATTACGCGCGTCGAGGCGCTCAAGGGCGACGTGATGGGCTCCACCGCTGTCACCTCCGCGGCAAGTAGCATGTGGGAGCAGCTCGCGGACACTATCGTGGCCAACGCCACCGACCCGCAGAGCATGCTGCGCCGCAAGGTGGCGGACGCCGCCGCGGAGTGGGGCGGGAAGCTGGCGAACGACCCGGAGGTGCGCGCGTCGGCGGAGCAGAAGCTGGAAAAGGTGGTGCACTTCGCCGCTGAGAACGGCGCGGACCAGATCGTGGGCATCATCGCGGAGACCATCCAGCGCTGGGACGGGGCGGAGGCCTCGGACAAGATCGAGCTCATGGTGGGCAAGGATCTGCAGTTCATCCGCCTCAACGGCACGATCGTGGGTGCACTCGCCGGGCTGGTTATTTACACTGTGTCTCAGCTGCTCTTCTACTAGCTTTGTTACTCGCTCACGCACTCGACTGAAAGGTTTTCTAACATGGCTGACAATTCTTTCGACTCCGCATCCAACCCCTCCGAGTCCGGCGATCTGCGGGCCAACCTGCGCGACGCGGGCCAGGCAATCGTTGCCGCCGGCTCCTCCCTCGGCGCGATGATCAGCAAGCACGCCGGCAAGTACACGGAGGACCTGCCGGAGAAGCTGAAGTCCGCTACCACCAGCGCCCGCGAGCGCCTGGACCAGGCCGATAGCGAGGGCGAGATCCGCGCGGCGGCCTCCAACTTCGTCGCTGAGGCAGAGAAGCAGTTTAAGGCGTTTCAGCAGCGCGACCTGGAGTTCTCCGACGACGTGAAGGGCTCGCTGCAGAAGGCCGTGGAAGATGCGCGCGGCCTGTTCAACGAGAAGATCGGCGAGCTGCGCGGTGGCGGTGCCGGCACCGCCACGGGCCAAGGCGCGGACAGCGTGCTCGATGATGTGCGCGAGCGCCTCGAGTCCCTGTTTGCCCGCGTGCAGGAGCAGTTTGGCGGCGCGAACCAGCGCCCCGATATTATCGATGGCGAAATTGTCGCCGACGAGGATAAGTAACGTATGACCCCGACTCTTGCGAACCTGAGCACCGTCACGATCATCATGAGCATCCCGACGATGCTCAGCGCCCTCTTCTTCTTCGCGGTGGCGATCGCGGGCTTCGCCGGGGTGTACTTTGCGCTGTCCACCCGCGCGGATGCGTTTGACGCGGCGGACCGGCAGAACAAGAACACGTGGGCGCTCATCCTGGGTGGCTCCGCCCTGGTCTGCCTGCTCCACCTGCCGTTCATCATGTGGTTCGGCGCGGTGGCGATCGGCGTGTACTGGCTGGACGTGAAGCCCCAGCTGGATAACATTCTGCGCGGCAACTACGGGTACTAGCGGCGCATGAACGACTACGAGTGGCTGGCCACCCGCCGGGGCACGTTCCTGGCCGGTGGCCCGTTTGCTGCCCCGGACGACCGGGGGAGCGCGGGCCTTGTCGTCGAGCCGACCCAGATCCCACAGGTGCTTCGCCGCAGTCTTCCCGCCATCGCCGTCGTGGGCTGGCCCACCGGCCGCCACCACAGCGTGATCAAGGCGGCGGAGGCGCGCCTGGCCGCCGAGTCCGGCGCCGACGAGATCTGGCTCGCGCTCGACCCCGATGCCGCGCAGGGCGCCGCGCTTGCCGACGCCATCGCGGTCCACCAGTCACTCACCGTCCCAGTGGGCATCGTCTGCCCCGCAAGCGCAACGGATACCGCGCTGCGGGTCGCGGAGCAGCTCGGCGCGTCCTGCCTAGCTGTCCCGGCCGCCGCCGGGGTGCCCGACACGCCTGTCGACGTCGCCGTCTACGGCGCCGATCCGGGCGAGGAGGCCGCGATCACGTGGCTGGAAGTCGGCGCGACCCGGGTCTTCGCCCGTTCCGGAGCACAGTCGGACTAGGCCGCGGCGCCGTACTGGCCCTGCGCGTTCTGCATCTCTGCAAAGTTCACGTTCTCGCCAGTCATGGTGACGCGCACGCCGCCGGGCACGACGCTGAACTCCTGGATGTTCATGCCGTCGGCGCTCTGGTCCTCCATGCCCTGGCTCATGGCGTCGCTCAGCGCGCTCGCGGCCTCCTCGGGCAGGTCCATGCCGAACAGCTGGGTGCCGGTGGCCTCGAAGCGCATCTGGCCCTGCTCGGTGATGGGCTTGAGGTCCAGCGCGGCCACCCCTCCGGTGAACTCGATGTGGACGGTGCCGGCGTCGGGGTCGGTGTTCACGTCGGAGACGTTGATCACGCCGCTGAGGAAGGAGTCCTCGCCCATCTGCTGCTGCAACTGCTGGTTGAGCATCGCGCGGATGAGGTCATTGGTGAGCTCGGTGTCCACACGGAACGACTCGGCGACGGGGTCGCCGGAGTCGTAGCGGATGTTGTCCATGACGATGTGCGAGGCGGGGTCGCCGGTCACCTGGTCGCCGTTGACCACCAGGGTGGACGGGGTGTCCAGGTCGATGTGGGGAAGCTTGCCAGACACCAGGCCGAAGATTACCGGCTGCGGGCCGAAGGAGACGTCGGGCTCCGCGCCGTCACCGCCGCCCTGGGCGGACGAGGTCTCGGCGTTCTTGTTGAACTCCGAGGTGATCTGGTTGGCCATGAACATGCGGATCCCGCCCTCGGCGATGAGGAGCAGGACGAGCAGTGCGGCAAGGATGCCGACGATGACTTTCCACGCGGTTTTCATGCGGCCTAGTGTACGGCAGGGTCCACCGCCGCCCAGTCCACGGTGAGCACGTTGTCGCGCAGGGGTCGCCGCACCGGGTGGATGGGCCACCCCTTGGCCACGAGTTCTTTTCGGGCCTCGCGCCAGCGCACGCGGGGCCCGTATGGGTCGAAGGGGGCGGCGTGGGCGTAGGCCGCGTTGGCGTCGGTAAGCAGCACGTGGATCTTCTCGCCAGGGACGTTGCGGTGGATGAGGGCCTTGGGCAGGCGCTCGGCCACGTCACCCGGTTCGGCGACGTCGAAAGGGTCCCAGGCGAGGGTGAGGGAGCGGGGGCCGGTGGCGTCGAGAAGCACCCAGGTGGCGCGGCGGCCGATCTCGTCGCAGGTGCCTTCGATGAACATGCCGCCGGGGGCGAGGCGTTCGCAGACGGTACGCCAGGCCTCGTCCACCTCGGCGACGTCGTATTGGCGCAGCACGTTGAAGGCGCGCACGAGGTGGGGGCGGTAGCCGGCGAGCTCGAATCCGCCGAGCTCGAAGCGCACGCCGTCGCGCGGCGGCAGCACCCGGTCGGGGTGGATCTCCAGCCCCACGACCTGAGTGGAGGGGTTGGCGCGCCGCAGCCAGCGGGACCACTCGACGGTGGTGGTGTGCGAGGCGCCGTAGCCCACGTCCAGCGCGAGCGGCTCCCGCGCGCCGCGCAGCAGGGAGCGGATCGCGGGGTTGTAAAAGGCCCAGCGATCACAACGGCGCAGGCGGTTGTACCCGGTGGTGCCGCGGGTGATTACTCCGTACGGCTTGCCGGGGCCGGCCTGCGCCCTGAGGTTGTGGTGGTGCGGGGAGATTTACAGGTTCTCCGCGATCCACTGTTCGGTGAGCTTGGCCTCGTTTGCCACGATCTCCTCGAGCGCCTCGGCCACCTTCGGCTCGAGCGCTGCGCCCATGAACGGGATGTCTACCTTGGCCTCGTTGTCGTAGGCGAGGGTGGTGGTGTCGCCCTCGCCGGTCATGGTGATCTCGCCGGAGAAGTCGACCGGGGTGCCCTTCACGTCGCCGGTGAAGGTGTGGTTGGCGGTTGCGCCGTCCAGCTTGCCAATGTTGACCACGCGCTTGAGCTTGAGGTCCTGGCTGATCATGGCCTGCGCGGCCTCGGGCAGGATGGACTTGGGCAGCACTTCAAACAGGGTGGCGGTGTCACCGGTGAACTCGTGCAGCTGGCCCGGCTCCGGGGAGAGCTTCTCCGCGATGAACTCCCAGTACGCCTGGGTGGCGTAGGCCTCGGCGACCTTCTCGGCCGGCTGGTTGATGGTGACGGTGGTTTCACTTCGTGCAGTCATGCCCAACAGACTACCGTTGGTGGGGTGTCTGATTCATCTTTCGCCTCCCTGACCACGCTGCGCGTCGGCGGCACCCCCGCTGACCTGATCCGTTGCACGACCGCCGAGGAGCTCGCGGCCACCGTCGCGCGCCTGGACGCCGCGGGCACGCCACTGCTGGTCGTGGGCGGCGGCTCGAACCTGCTCGTCGCCGAGGGGAAGTTGGACCTCGTTGCGGTTGTCGCAGCAAACGCGGGCATCACGCTTGTCGACGCCCCCTCGTCCCCCTCCTCCCGCACCACCCTGCGCATCGGCGCGGGCACCGTGTGGGACGACGTGGTCGCCTACGCGGTCGAGCGGGGCCTCGGCGGAATCGAGGCGCTTTCCGGGATCCCGGGGTCTGCGGGCGCCACCCCGGTGCAAAACGTTGGTGCGTACGGCGCGGAGATTGCCGAGGTGCTCACCCGCGTGCGCCTGTGGAACCGCGAGACAAACACCGACGAGTGGGTGCCCGCGAGCTCCTTGGATTTGGCGTACCGGTACTCCAACCTGAAGTTCACGCACCGCGCGGTCGTGCTCGAGCTGGAGATCGAGCTGGAGCGCCGCGAGCTCTCGGCCCCGCTTCGCCACCTGGGCGGCGAGCAGGTCCCGCTGGCGCAAGCGCGCGCCTCGGTGCTGGCTACGCGCCGGAAGAAGGGCATGGTGCTGGACCCGGAGGATCATGACACGTGGTCGGCCGGCTCCTTCTTCACCAACCCCGTCGTGGAGTCGGCGCTGGCCGACGCGATTGAGCGCGAGGTTGGCGAGGAGGGGATGCCGCGCTTCCCGCAGCCTGATGGCAAGGAGAAACTGTCGGCGGCCTGGCTCATTGAGCGCGCCGGGTTCCCGCGCGGTTTCCCGGGCGAGGAGGCGCCGGCGCGTTTGTCCACGAAGCACACGCTGGCCCTGACCAACCGTGGCCGGGCGACTGCGGACGATATTGCGGAGTTGGCACGGCGGGTGCAGCGTGGCGTCGAGAAGCGCTTTGGCGTGGCGCTGGTGCCCGAGCCGGTGTGGGTCGGGCTCCCCCCGCTTAGCTGAGCATGTTGAGCAGGTCGTCGCGCACCTCGCGGCGGCGGATCTTGCCCATCTGATCGCGGGCGAGCTCCTCGAAGTGGTAGAAGGTGCGCGGCACCTTGTAGCGGGTGAGGTTCTCGCGGGCGAAGTCCTTGAGCCCCTCCGGGTCGAGCGCGGCGCCGTCGCGCAGCGTGACGCAGGCGACGACGTCCTCGGAGCCGTCCTCGCGGGGGCGCCCCACCACCGCCACATCGATAACGTCGCGGTGCTTGCGCATGACTTCCTCGACCTCGGCCGGGTAGACGTTAAAGCCGCCGGTGATGATGAGCTCCTTGATGCGCGAGACCAGCTTGATAAAGCCGTCTTCCTCCATCACGCCCATGTCGCCGGTGCGGAACCAGCCGTTGTGGAAGGCCTTCTCGGTGGCTTCCTCATTGTTGAAGTAGCCGCCGAAGACCTGCGGGCCCTTCACAAGGATCTCGCCCGGCTCGCCGAAGGGCATGTCCTCGTCAAGGTTGTCCTCGTTGGCGATGCGGATCTGCGTATCCGGGAACGGGATGCCGATGTAGCCCGGGCGGCGGTCCTCGGTGCGCGGGTTGCCCACGATGATCGGGGAGGTCTCGGTGAGCCCGTAGCCCTCGACCAGGTGG
Organism: Corynebacterium sp. Marseille-P8863; assembly: GCF_946902955.1. Classification (NCBI taxonomy): domain Bacteria; kingdom Bacillati; phylum Actinomycetota; class Actinomycetes; order Mycobacteriales; family Corynebacteriaceae; genus Corynebacterium; species Corynebacterium sp. Marseille-P8863. The sequence continues at coordinate 91,240 of NZ_CAMPQC010000001.1, forward strand.
CCGCCGGTGAGCGACTCCCATTCCTCGATGACCTCGACGGGCAGCGAGGACGCGCCGGAGAAGCCGACCTGCACCTTGGACATGTCGACGTGCTTTTCGCGGGCCGTCTTCACAATGCGCTCGAAGACGGTGGGCACGCCCGGAATGAATGTCGGCGGGCGCTTCTTCAGGGCGTTCATGATCAGGTTCATCTTCGGCGCCGGCAGCAGGTTAAGCTCGCTGCCCACCAGCATCATGAGGGTGAGGGAGAAGGTGAGGCCGTAGGCGTGGAAGAAGGGGAGGGTGGCCAGCATGCGCTGGCCCGGCTCCTGCAGTTCCTTGACCCAGGCGCGGCCCTGCACCGGGTTTGCGTGCAGGTTTTTGTGCGAGAGCACCGCGCCCTTCGGCGCGCCGGTGGTGCCGGAGGTGTACAGGATCACGGCCGGCGAGTCCGGGGTGAGCGCCTCCGGGATGTCAATGTCCGCGCCCTCGCCGCCGATGGCGGAGCCGGTGAGCGCCTCGAAGGGGACGGTGTTGGTGCACGGACCGGTGAGCTGTGCGCGCGCCTCGCGCACCTTGGGCAGTGGGATGCGCAGCGCCAGGCGCGTCTTGCGCGGCATCGCGCGCGTCATGTCCACGCTGATCACCGTCTCCAGCGGCGTGTCCGGGCGAAGCTTCTCCAGCGTGTCCGCGGTCTTGTCCCACACGATGGCGATGCGCGCGCCGTGGTCGGCGAACTGCGGGCGCAGCTCGTTGGCGGTGTAGAGCGGGTTGTGCTCGACGACGACCGCGCCAAGCAGCTGCACCGCGTAGAAGGCGACGATGTGCTGCGGGCAGTTGGGCAGCATGATGGCCACGCGGTCGCCCTCGCGCACGCCGAAGGCTTTGAGCCCGGCGGCGGCGCGGCGGACGTCGCGGTCCAGCTCCGCGAAGGTGAGCGTGCGGCCGAAGAAGGTCGCCGCCGGCTTGTTCGCGTTGTTCTCCAGGTTCTGCTGGTACATCTCCGGCAGGGTGGTGGTGCCGTATTCCAGGGAGTGGTCGGTCCACTCCGGGTAGTACTGCAGCCAGGGCTTTTCCTGGTTCGGGTTAAAGGCGGAACCGGAGTTGCCGGTGCCGGAGGTATGCACTGTGGAAGACATGCCCCACACCTTACGCTTCCGTAGCTTTCTCTACCGTAGCGGGAGATGTGGGGCTTCTGTGAACTTCTGCGCCTCGTTGCGGCCCGTAATGTTCCGTTATGCGCCGTCCTCTTCCAGCATCCGGATGAGCGTGCGCTGCACGTCCCGTCGGCGGATCTTGCCGGTCTGGTCCCGGTCCAACTCCTCGAAGTGGTAGAAGGTGCGCGGCACCTTGTACCGGGTGAGGCGCTCGCGCGCGAAGGTTTTCAGCCCCTCCGGGTCGAGCGCCGCGCCGTCGCGCAGGGTGACGCAGGCGACGACGTCCTCGGATCCGTCCGCGCGGGGCCGGCCTACCGCGGCGATGTCGGTGACGTCCGGGTGCTGCCGGATCGCCTGCTCGACCTCGTCGGGGTAGACGTTGAAGCCGCCGGTGATAATGAGCTCCTTGATGCGCGCGACCAGCTTGATCCACCCGTCCGGCTCCATCACGGCCATGTCGCCGGTGCGGAACCAGTCCTGGTAGAAGGTCTTCTCGGTGGCCTCGGGGTTGTTGAGGTAGCCGGAGAACACCTGGGGGCCGCGCGCGAGGAGTTCGCCGGGCTCGCCGTCCGGCACGGTCTCCGTCGGGTTGTCCGGGTTGGCAATGCGGATCTCCGTGTTGGGGAAGGGGAGGCCGATGTAGCCGGGGCGGCGGGTGCCGTCGAGTGTGTTGCCCGCCAGGATTGGCGAGGTCTCCGTGAGTCCGTAGCCCTCGATGAGCCGGCCGCCGGTGGCCTGCTCCCACTGTTCGATGGTGTGGGCCGGGAGGGTGGACGCGCCGGAGATGGAGGTGTGGATAGAGGAGAGGTCCGCGTGGGATTCGACGGCCCAGTCGATGATCCGGTCGTACAGGGTGGGCACGCCCGGCAGGACGGTGGGCCGCGTCTTCAGGATGGCCTTCTGGTACAGCTCCGGCTTGGGCGCCGGCAGCAGCACCATCTGCGCGCCGCAGGTGAGCGGCAGCGCGTAGTTCAGCGTAAGGCCGTAGACGTGGAACATGGGCAGGATGCCCAGCACTTTTTCCTCTACCGCGCCCCAGTTTTCCAGCCAGGACACGCCCGCGGTGAGCACGGAAGTGATGTTGCGGTGGGTGAGCGGCACGCCCTTCGGCGCGCCGGTCGTGCCTGAGGTGTACAGGATCACCGCCGGGTCGTCGGCGCTGATCGGCGGCTCGCCGGCCGGTACCCCGCCGCGGCTGGCAACGTGCGCGCCGCCGCGCCCCTCCAGGAGGTCCTTCATATCGATCGTGCCGGGCGCCGGGCCGGTGAGCTGCGCGCGCTTGTCTCGGATTGGGCCGACTGGCACGGAGAGCGCGGCGCGCGTGGCCCAGGGCATCTCGTCGATCATGTTCACGGAGACGACGGTCTCAAGCGGGGTGTCTTCGGTGAGTGTGGTGAAGGTGTCCGCCTGCTTGTCAAAGACGATGGCCACCTTCGCCCCGTGGTCGATGAACTGGTCGCGCAGCTCGTAGGCGGTGTAGAGCGGGTTGTGTTCCACCACGGTTGCGCCCAGCCGTAGTACGGCGGTCAGCGCCACGACGTGCTGCGGGCAGTTCGGCAGCGCGAGCGCGACGCGGTCGCCGCGGCGCACGCCGAGCCCGGCAAGCGCGTTGGCCAGCCGGGTGACCTTCTCGTTGAGCTGCGCGTACGTCAGTGCCTTGCCCATGAACCACGTGGCGTCGCGTTGCGGGGTGGCGGCCACGTTGGCATTGAACATGCTGACCAGGGTGTCGCTGCCCAGCCTAGGGTGCGGGTCCGTCCACTCCGCGTACTGCTGGATCCAGGCCTTCTCGTCGGATGCGCTCACCGTCACTCCTTAGTTATAGTGAAATAAGTAGATGCGAGTATAACCTACGCAACCGTAACTTTGGAAAGTTTTTCGCTTGGAACATCCTCCGAAACGCATTCGCGTTGCACGCTTCCCCCAGCTGCCTTAGGCTTGGTGCCCACACGTTCAGGGGGAACAATTCAAGGGGGATTTCTGTGACCACGCTCAGTGACGGCCCAATCGAGCTCGTCCCGCCACAAGCGCTCGACCACTCCAACCTGGTCGATCCCGTCAAAGCGCCGCCAAAACGCGGCTGGCGCAAACTCGTCCACACCGCCACGCGCGGCCGGATCAACCCCGGCGGCTCGCACAAGGAGCTCGAGCACGAGCAGCTTATCGACGCCATCCGCGCACCCCTCCGCGGCGACTACCGCATCGCCGTGATGAGCCTCAAGGGCGGCGTGGGCAAGACCACGACGACCGTGGCCCTCGGCGGCATCTTCGCCGAGACCCGCGGCGACCGCGTCATCGCCATCGACGCCAACCCGGACCTGGGCACGCTCGCCCAGCGCGCCGCGGCGACCACCCCGGCGACCATCCGCGACCTGCTCGCCGCGCCCGACACCTCGCGCTACCCGCAGGTGCGCGCTTACACCAACCAGTCCAGCTCCCGGCTCGAGGTGATCGGCTCCGAGCGCGACCCCGCCGTCTCCGAGGCGTTCTCCGAGCTGGACTACCGCCGCTCCATCGACATCCTGCAACACCACTACAACGTCATCCTCACCGACTGCGGCACCGGCCTGATGCACTCCGCCATGGCGGGCGTGCTGGACCTGGCCAACGCGCTCGTGCTGGTCACCTCGCCGGCGCTCGACGGCGCCCAGTCCGCCGCCGCCACGCTGGACTGGCTCAATCTCCACGGCTACGACCAACTCGCGGCCAACTCCACCGTGGTCATCTCCGCGGCCGCGCCGGGCAAGCCCACCATTGATACGGACAAGCTCGCTGCGCACTTCGCGTCGCGCACCCGCGCCGTGCATGCAATCCCGTACGACCGGCACCTCGCCGAGGGGGCAGTGGTGGACCTGGACCGACTGGCGGCGCCCACCAAGCGCGCCTACCAGTACCTCGCGGCCGACGTGGCCAGCGACTTCAGCGCCTGGCACAAGCACGCCGCCTACTAGGTACGCGCGCTGCATTACCCTGGGGCGCTATGGATGCAGATGCACTGCGCGTGGGAATGATCTCCATGCACACCTCGCCCCTGGAACAGCCCGGCGTGGGCGATGCCGGCGGCATGAACGTGTACACCTTTAACGTGGCAAAGGGGCTCGCGCGCCAGGGCGTCCAGGTGGACGTGTACACCCGCGCGACCCGCCCCAGCCAGGGGGAGGTGGTGCAGGTGTGCGAGAACTTCCGGGTGATCAACATCGTCGCCGGCCCCTACGAGGGGTTGCACAAGGAGGAACTGCCCACCCAGCTCGCCGCGTTCGCGGGCGGTGTCGTCCAGTTCACGCGCGCCCACGACCTGCGCTACGACCTCATCCATTCCCATTACTGGCTCTCGGGCCAGGTCGGCTGGCTGCTCGCAGACTTGGCCGGCATCCCGCTCGTGCACACGGGGCACACGTGGGCGGCGGTGAAAAACGCGGCGTCGAATAGCAGCTCCGAGGGCGAGGCCCGGCGCATCTGCGAGCAGCAGCTCGTGGACAACGCGGACACCCTCGTGGTGAACACCCGCGACGAGATTGACGAGCTCTCCCGGCACTACGACGTGGACCCCTGCAAAATCAGCGTGGTCACCCCGGGCGCGGATACCGAACTGTTCACGCCGGGCACGAACCGCAACACGGAGCTGGCGCGCCGCCAGCTGGGCATCCCGCTGCACGCCAAGGTCGTCGCGTTCGTGGGGCGCCTGCAGGACTTCAAGGGGCCGCAGGTGCTCATCCGGGCGCTGGGCCAGCTCCACCGCGAGCAGCCGGGCCTGCCGGTGCGCGCGATTGTGTGCGGCGGGGCGTCGGGAAGCGGTGCGAGCGTGGACCACTACCGGCAGCTCGCGCGCGACGAGGGCGTTGGACACCTCGTGCGCTTCCTGGGGCCACGGCCGCCGGAGGAGCTGGTGTCCATCTACCAGGCGGCGGACGTCGTCGCCGTGCCCAGCTACAACGAGTCGTTCGGCCTGGTCGCGGTCGAGGCGCAGGCCACCGGCACCCCCGTCGTCGCCGCGCGCGTGGGCGGGCTGCCGCTCGCGGTGGCGGAGGGGGAGACCGGGGTGCTCGTGGATGGTCACGAGCCCGCCAGCTGGGCCGAGGCGCTCGGGGCATTGCTTGACGACGATCCCCTGCGCATCCCCATGGGCGAAGCCGCCGTCGCGCACGCCGCCACTTTTAGCTGGCAGGAGAGCGCGAAGGCGCTGGTCGGCGTCTACGAGCGGACGATCGCCGAGTTTGAGCCCGGGATGGACGACCGCCGCGCCATCGGCGGCTAGTGCGGGCTAGTGCGGGCGGCCCTGCCCGAGGACGTCGTTGAGCAGGTAGTTCGCCCCAGTGACCGCGAGCTGCTGGGCGTGGTGGTCAGCCGCCGCGCCGGCCATGTTTGCCACTTCCTGCGCGCCCTCCACGGAGTTGACCTGGCTCGCGCGCTGCGCCAGGGTGTTGGCATCCTGCTGCGCGACGGCGACCGACTTGTCCCAGGCCTCCTTCGGCGTGGAGATCTCCACCTCCGGGTTCTCCTCCTGGATTGTGTTCATGACCTGGTCGAACTCCTGGTTCAGCGAGGTGTACTCCGCGTGCGGGGCCGTCGACTGCTCCAGCGTGAACTCCTCGTTGACGTGTCCGTCGGGCACGCCGTAGGCGTCCTCGATGATGCGGTCCGCCGGCTGGGCCTTGCCCAGCGGGCCGATGCCCATGGAGGTGACGCCGATGACGGCGCCGTCGTTCGGGTCGTAGTTGATGCCGCCGGAGTCGCCGCCCTGGTAGTTCAGGCCCCAGGAGTAGACGCCGTTGCGGCTGCGGCCGATCTGCGTTCCGCAGGAGCGGCCGGACGTCGCGCCGTCCTTACAGATGGGCTGGCCGAAGTTGTCCGTGCTGAACTGGTTCACCGGCAGGGTGGGGTAGTCGCGGATGCTGCGCAGCTGCACGGGGGCACTCACCGGGGCGCCGGCCGCGTTGCTGGACTGGGAGATGCTGGTGGCGGGCACGGAATCGTCGATAAGCACGACGCCCCAGTCGTCGGTGTTGACGGTGTCCCAGAAGAACTCGTGCGGCCAGAAGGTGTGCTCGTACTCGGTGGGCTTGTGGGCGGCTTTGCGCTCGCCGATGCGCGGGTATTTGCCGGCGACGGGGACGGTGGCCTCGGTGCTAAACGTCGGGGTTTCGTTGTCCTGGAGCACGCAGTGGCCGGCGATAAGGAGGACGCGCTCGCCGCGGATCGTGCCGCTCGGGCCCTGGGAGCAGGACGCCACGCTGGCCTCAGGTGGGATGGTGATGTGCCCGTTGGCCGCACCCTCGAGTGGCATCTCGGTCTGCGGCTCCTGCGGGAAGACGCGGAACGCGCCGCCGGGTGCTACCAGCGCGGGCTCCTGCGCCGTAGCGGGGGCGGCGAAAGTTGCGGCGAGTGCTGCGGCGGAAAGCGCTACGGCCACGACTTTACGGGTGCGGGCGAGCTTCATAAGTCCTCCTCGAATGGTGGTTTAAAAGGTCTGTCTATGAGAGTACGTGAACGCATGCTGAACGGAATCGTGGCATGCTGGGAACCATGAGTAACGGAAAGCTAATTCTTGTCCGTCACGGGCAAAGCGAGTGGAACAAGTCCAATCAATTCACCGGCTGGGTTGACGTCAACCTGACCGAGCAGGGTGAGCAGGAAGCAATCAACGCAGGCAAGCTCATGGCCGAGCAGAATGTGCTGCCCGACATGGTGTTCACCTCTCTGTTGCGCCGCGCGATCCGCACCGCAAACCTGGCACTCAACGCGGCTGACCGTCACTGGATCCCGGTGGAGCGCAACTGGCGCCTCAACGAGCGCCACTACGGCAAGCTGCAGGGCCTGAACAAGGCGGAGATCCGCGACGAGTACGGCGAGGAGCAGTTCATGACCTGGCGCCGCTCCTACGGCACCCCGCCGCCGGAGATCGACCCGGAGAACGAGTACTCCCAGACCCACGACCCGCGCTACGCCTTCCTCCCGGAGGTGCCGCGCACCGAGTGCCTCAAGGACGTTGTCGAGCGCTTCCTGCCGTACTACGTCGACGTCATCCTGCCGCAGGTGCTCGAAGGTAAGACCGTGATGATCGCCGCGCACGGCAACTCCCTGCGCGCGCTGGTCAAGTACCTGGACAACATTTCGGACGACGACATTGCCGGGCTAAACATCCCGACCGGCATGCCGCTGGTCTACGAGATTGACGCGGACGGCAAGGTCCTCAACCCGGGCGGCACATACCTGGACCCGGAGGCCGCCGCTGCCGGCGCCGCTGCCGTGGCAAACCAGGGGCAGAAGTAAGACCCTAAAGTTGTCTGCATGACCCCACTTATCGCCTTTTTCCTGGGCATCGCAGTCGCCGCGCTCGCCGCTCCAATCCTGCGGCGGGCGCTGCGTTGGCGCGAGCGCAACCGGGAGTACACGGCGGAGTCGGAGCCGCAGGCAAGCTCGATCAGCCAGATGTATCACCTGGCTATTCAGGGCTCCCCCACGGGTATCGCCGTCATGGAGCGCTCGGGACACGTCACGCTTTCCAACGCTCGCGCCCACGACATGTCCGTCGTGCACGACGGCACCGTGAACCCCGAGGTGTGGGCGGTGGCCGAGGAGGTCTTCGACGACCAAGAGGAGCACATCCTCGCCCTCGCCCTCCCGCAGCGCGCAACGGGCAGCCGGATTCGGAACGTGCGCGCCGTGATTAAGCCGCTCACGCTCACCCAGAACTCGTACGCCGTGGTCTACGTCACCGACGAATCCGAGAACGTGCGGATGGAAAACGCGCGCCGCGACTTCGTGGCCAACGTCTCCCACGAGCTGAAAACGCCGGTCGGCGGCATGGCGCTGCTTGCAGAGGCGCTCATGGAAGACCCCACGGACGCGGACATGGTCACCTACTTTGGCGCGAAGCTGCAAAAGGAAGCCCACCGGATGGGGGAGATGATCACAGACCTGATCTCCCTGTCCAAGCTGCAGGGCGCGGAGGCGCTCCCGGACATGAGCCCGGTGCGGGTGGACGAGATTATTGACGACGCAATCGAGCGCAACCACGTCGGCGCGGAAAACCGCTCGATCGAGCTCATCCGCGGGGAACGCACCGGGCTGCGCGTGATGGGGGACCGCCCCCTGCTCACCGCAGCCGTGTCCAACCTCGTCTCCAACGCGGTGAACTACTCGCCCGACGGCAAGCCGGTGAGCATCACCCAGAAGGTGGTGCGCGGCAACGTCCTGTACCTGCGCGTGACCGACCGCGGTATCGGCATCGCCCCCGAGGACCAGAAGCGCGTCTTCGAGCGCTTTTACCGGGTGGACAAGGCCCGTTCGCGCTCCACGGGCGGGACCGGCCTGGGCTTGGCCATTGTGAAGCACGTGGTGGCAAACCACGGGGGTAACATCAAACTATGGTCCCGGCCCGGAACGGGATCGACGTTCACCATTGAGCTGCCGATCTTCGACCCGGAGCAGGCCGCGGAGCGCGCGGAGCTCGAGCGCGCGGCCGCCGAATCGGAAGCGGCGGGCGAGCCAGCAGTGACGGCCAAGGGGCAGCCGAAGTCGGGCACGAACACCCCGGTGCGTAACGTCATGCGTCGAGTGAAAGCCAATAAGTAGGAAAGGGAAGACCTGTGACAACCATCCTGATCGTTGAAGACGAAGAATCTTTGGCTGATCCCCTGGCCTACCTCCTGCAAAAGGAAGGCTTTGACACGCTCGTGGCACAGGACGGGCCCAGCGCACTTGACCAGTTCGGCGACAACGACGTGGACCTGGTCCTCCTGGACCTCATGCTGCCGGGCATGTCCGGCACCGAGGTGTGCAAGTCGCTGCGCTCCGTCTCCTCGGTCCCGATCATCATGGTCACCGCCCGCGACACGGAGATTGACAAGGTCGTGGGCCTGGAGCTCGGCGCCGACGACTACGTGACCAAGCCGTACTCAACCCGCGAGCTCATCGCCCGCATCCGCGCCGTGCTGCGCCGCGGTGGCGAGACGGAGGAGGCGAAGCCGGCCGAGCAGGAGGTCCTCGTTGGCGGCCGCGTCAAGATGGACATTGAGCGGCACACAGTGCTTATCGACGGCACGCCCGTCCCCATGCCACTCAAGGAGTTCGACCTCCTGGAGTACCTGATGCGCAACGCCGGCCGCGTCCTCACCCGCGGCCAGCTCATCGACCGGATCTGGGGCGCGGACTACGTCGGCGACACGAAGACGCTCGACGTCCACGTCAAACGCCTGCGCACCAAGATCGAGGCGGAGCCGTCCAAGCCGAAGCTGCTGGTCACGGTCCGCGGCCTGGGCTACAAGTTCGAGGGCTAAGCCTGCTTCCGGGCCGCCGGGTGAACCGCTTTCGCCTCGGCGGGTAGCGCCGCGCGCGCCGCGCAGTGCGCCGCCACGATCTCGTAGGGCTTCTCGCCGATCAGCGCGGTGAGCTCGTCCTTCATGGACTGCCACACCGGCGTCGCCGAGCCGCTGCCGGTGGGGGTGTGGCAGCTGGGGGCGCTGGTGCACCACCAGTCGAAGTCCTCGCCGCCCCCGCCCCACTGGCGCCGGTCGTACTCGCCGATGGTGGTGCGCAGAATCTCCTCGCCGTCGGAGCGCTCTTCGTACTCGTCCTCGCGCGAAAACGGCACCTGCCAGCACACTTCCGGCTTGGAGCCGATGATGTTGCGGCCCTCCGCCATCGCCCACTGGTGCAGGGCGCACCCCGGCCCCGTTCCTTCCTTTGAACGGTTGGCAAAGATGCACGCGCCGTCGACCACGCGGGTCTTAATGTGCGGCCCGTCGTCCTCTTCCTCGGTGTCGTCCCACTCCAGCCACGGCTCCAGGATGGTCGGGTCGGCGTTGGCAATGTAGGAGTCGGTCTCGGCGGGCCGCAGCTGCCAGTACTTCGCCGGCATTTCCGCAACGGCGTTGTAGAGGTCGTCGCGGTCCGACTCGTCCGAGAGGTACGCGCCGTGGATGCAGCAGCCGACCACGGGGAAGCTCTCATCAATGCCCAGGCACTCGGGCGTGCCAAACCGGCACGACCAGGTGGATTCCAGCCAGGTCAGGTCGAGGCTGAAGTAGTGGGTGGGGTCGTCGGGGTGGACGAACTCGAACCATTCGTGCGGGAAGTCTGGGCGGGTTTCGCGCCCGGCCAGGATGGACTTTCCGGCCGGCGAGTCTGCGGGGAAACCGAGAAAAACTTGGTTCGAAGCTGGCTGATTCACACCTCAACACGGTAGACCCATTACCCTAGTGGTGTGCGATTAGGTGTATTAGATGTTGGCAGCAATACCGTCCATCTCGTGGCGGTAGATGCCCACTCCGGCGGCCGCCCGACCCCGATGAGCGATTGGAAGCAGCCCCTGCGACTTGTGGAGCAGCTGGACGCGGACGGCAATATCGAGGACAAGGGCGTGAGCAAGCTTATCGACGCCGTGCAAGAGGCCAAGGACCTCTCCGACAAGCTCAAGTGCGATGAGTTGCTCGCGTTTGCCACCTCGGCGGTGCGTTCGGCGACGAACTCAGACGCGGTGCTGAAGAAGGTGGAGAAGAAGACCGGCGTGCAGCTGCGGGTCATCTCCGGCGAGGAAGAGGCGCGTTCCACCTTCCAGGCGGTCCGCCGCTGGTACGGCTGGTCCGCCGGTCGCATCACCAACCTGGACATCGGCGGCGGCTCCCTTGAGCTGTCCACCGGCACCGAAGAGGTGCCGGACTTGGCCGTGTCGCTCAACCTGGGTGCCGGCCGTCTGACCCACGAGTGGTTCGACACCGACCCGCCGGAGCGCAAGAAGATTAATGCGCTGCGCGATTTTATCGACGCCGAGCTCGTCGGCCCGGCCGACGAGTTCCGCGCGCTTGGCGAGGCCGGCCTGGCCGTCGGCACCTCCAAGACGTTCCGCTCCCTGGCCCGCCTCACGGGCGCCGCGCCCTCCTCGGCCGGACCGTACGTGCAGCGCACACTCACCGCCCCGGGGCTGCGCCAGCTCATTGCCTTTATTTCCCGCATGACAGCGGCGGACCGCGCGGAGCTCGAGGGCATCAACTCGGACCGCTCCCACCAGATTGTCGCGGGTGCCCTGGTGGCCGAAGCCGCGATGCGTGCACTTAATCTTGATAAGTTAGAGATCTGTCCTTGGGCGTTGCGCGAAGGCGTCATTCTGAAGCGGATTGACCAGGGACTTGCCCCAGGAGATGACGAAGGAGACAACGCCTAATGTCTGAGGAACGGCAGCTGACCGTTGCGGAGCTTCTTGCCCGGGCCCAGCAGGACAACCCCGAGGCAGGCAAGCGCCGTCGGCGTCGCCGCAGCTTGGAAGACGGCGGCGTGTCTGTCGCGGAGCTCACCGGGTCCCTGAAGAAGGTCGAGGCGCGCCCGCCGGAGTCGAAGCACTCCAACGTGCCTATCGACGCACCCCCGCAGCCCCCCAAGGGCGCGAAGCCAACCGGCGCTTCCGCCCCCGTCGAGGTGGTGAAGGTTTCGCCGGAGCCGGCGGAGCCGAAGCAGCCGGCGGAGCCAAAGCAGCCCGCGGAGCCGAAGGCGCCGTCCGCGGGCGACACCGCCGTCCTGCGGAAGGTCCCCGACGCGTCCGCCCCGAAGGCTGCGCCCAGGGCTGAGCCGAGAACTGAGTCTCAGACTGCTGGCGCGTCGCGTCCGGTGCGTACCGAAGACACGTCGCAGATCCCGGTCGTCGCGCCGGAGCCGTCGGCAACCGCGCCCGTCGAGCCGCGCGAGGAGCGCCCCGTCGAGCCGGCAGCGCCTGTCCAGTCGCCGGAAGCAGCGGAGGCAGCGGAGGTGGACGAGCCGGTTGACGAGGGCGTCAACCCCATCGTCCTGGTCCTGCTGGTGTTCGTCGGCGTCCTGCTCGGCGTGCTCGGCTTCCTCGCCTTCCAGTGGGTCTGGGCGCACATGTCCACCATCGTCGCCGCGATCCTGGGCGTGGTCGCCGTCCTCGCCGTCATCTTCGGCGTGCGCGCGATGCGCACCGGCAAGGACGCGCTGACCGTCACGATGGCGGGCATCGCCGCCGTGGTCATGGCGTTTGGCCCGGCGCTGATCTAGACGCCCCCGCAGTACAAACCCTCCACTGAGCCCTCCACTGAGCGCAATTGCCGGTGGAGGGTTTAGTCTGTCCACCATGGAATCCACGACTGCACCCACGTTCCAGGGCAAGATTGCCATCCTCGGCGCCGGCAGCATCGGCGAGGCCCTGCTGTCCGGCCTGGTGGCCAGCGGCATCGACCCCAAACAGATCACGGCCACGAACCGCACGGCGGCGCGCCGCGACGAGCTCGCCGACCGCTACGGCGTCAACGTCACCGACGACAACAACGGCGCCGTCTCCGAATCGCAGGTGGCGTTCCTGTGCGTGAAGCCGGGCCAGATCCTCGGCCTCATCGAGGACATCAGCACCGACATCGCCGATTCCGACTCCGCTACGGTGCTGGTCTCCATGGCCGCGGGCATCTCGCTGCAGGCGATGGAGGAGGCCGTCTCGGCCGCGGGTACCCCGATCGTGCGCGTAATGCCCAACACCCCGATGCTGGTGGGCAAGGGCCTGCTCGCCGCGGCGTTCGGCCGCTTCGTTGACGACGAGCAGCACGCCGCGATCAGCGAGCTGCTCTCCGCGGCCGGCAAGCTCGTCGAGGTCAAGGAGAAGCAGATGGATGCGGTCACCGCGCTCTCGGGCTCCGGCCCCGCCTATTTCTTCCTGGTTGCAGAGGCGCTTGTCGACGCCGGCGTGTCCCTCGGCCTGCCCCGCGACCTCGCCACCGAGCTCGCCTCCGCCACGGCCGCCGGCGCCGGCGCGATGCTGGAGGGGGAGCAGACGCCGACCGAGCTGCGGGCCGGGGTGTCCTCGCCGGCCGGGACGACGGTGGCGGCCATCCGGGAGCTCGAGGAGTCCGGGCTGCGCGGCGCGTTCTACCGGGCGACGGAGGCCTGCGCGAACCGTTCCGCGGAGATCGGGTGATGGTGTGTGGGGGTGGGTGTGGCGTCGATAGGCACTCTGCGTCCCACTCTTCACATCAATGACGCGGTGTCTCTGGGGACTCACAGAAAAATTTTGGCACTCAGGTCGCATTCGGCCCTGGTTTCACGATAGTCTGGTTCAGGCACGTGCGTGTTCGTCCTGTGGGAGGGGAAGCCTACAGCGCGACCGTGCTGAAGGGTTAAGTATTTTATGGCAAACGAAGACAAAGGTAAGTTCCTGACAGTCGCAGAGGTCGCAGAGATCATGCGCGTCTCCAAGATGACGGTGTACCGCCTCGTGCACTCCGGCGAGCTGCCGGCCGTGCGCGTGGGCCGGTCGTTCCGTGTGAACGAGGGCGCGGTGAATGAGTACCTGGAGTCCTCCGTCTACGACGTGGGATAACGCCCTTGCGCTGCAACCGGCGCCGCTCGCTTCCAGTCAAGGCGGGCGGCGCCGGATTTTTGGTTGGACACGCGGCGGGCTGTATGCTGTCAACCATTGATGTCGGCGCACGCCCTGCGGAGTGTGCACCTCACGCCGGCCCGTTCGCCCCGCTTGGCGGGGTGGCGGTCGCGCTGACAGGCACTGTACGTACACCAAGGAAACGAGGAAGCCCCATGGGTTCTGTGATCAAGAAGCGCCGCAAGCGCATGTCCAAGAAGAAGCACCGCAAGATGCTGCGCCGCACCCGCGTTCAGCGTCGTAAGCTGGGCAAGTAGGCCCTGTCGGCCCGCACCCGTTCCCGTTGGGGCGGGTGCTTTTTCGTGCCCGCGCACCTGTGCCGGGTGGGGTGCGGCCTAACTGACGAAGACCGGATGACGAAAATGCGAGAGGTTAGTCGCATCTTCGTCATGGCCGTCTCGTCATCCTTCAAGAGCCGCATCAGTATGGTCGGCGCCCCGCCTCGCCGCGGCCACACCCGCCACACCGGCAACCGCGACCGCACCCGCAACGCCCAGCGCCACGCGGCTGCGCGCCAGCTTGCGCAGCGGCCGGTACTCGCGCACCGCCCACCCGGCTGCGCGGGCGTGGCGGCGCAGCGCCCGGTCCGGGTTCACCGCCACCGGCACCCCGACCATGCCGAGCATGGGCAGGTCATTGATGCTGTCCGAATAGGCCGTGCATTTGTCCAGGTCAAGGCGCTGGATCGCGGCAAGCGCCGCCACCGCGTGCTTCTTGCCGGGGCCGTGCAGGATGTCGCCGACCAGCCGCCCCGTGAACACCCCGTCCTGCTCCTCCGCGACGGTGCCCAGCGCGCCGGTGAAGCCGAGCCGCTTCGCCAGCGCCTGGCCGATCTGCACGGGCGTGGCGGAGACCAGCCACACCTGCTGGCCCGCGGCGATGTGCATGCTGGCCAGCTCGATCGTGTCCTGGTACGCCTTGTCCAGCATCTGGCGCTCCACGATCTCCTGGCACAGCGCCTTAAGCTCGTCGACGCGCTTGCCTTTCACAATCCCCAGCGCCTGCTCGCGCCCCGCGGCGATGTCCGAGTGGCTCTCCGCACCGCGCAGCCGGTACCGGATCTGCTTGAGCAGGGCCGGGAACAGCTCGCCGGCGGTGATGAAGCGCCGCCTCGCCAGCCCCTCGGCGAGCAGGATGAGCGAGGAGCCCTGGATGAGGGTGTTGTCCACGTCAAAGAACGCGGCGGCCTCGGTGTCCTGCGGCACGTCCGGGTCCGGCGGGGTGATGGTGGGGGTGCCGGCGGTGTTGAAGGCGCCGCCGACGGAGTCGATGCCGAGCGAGAAATCGTCGATAGTCAGCCCGAACGTTTCCTCGATGGCGGCCGCCGCGGCGGCTTCGCCGGCAGTGCGTTGGGCGGAGTCATCGAGCGGGGGCAGGGCGAGTTCCTCCAGGAAGCGCCGGAAGTTTCCGTGGGAGACGGACCAGTACGCGAGCAGATCGCGGTGTTCGGTCATGTCCTGCCTTTCGCGGTCGGGGATGCGCGTGAGATAGCTTGGAACTCTGGAATATCGTACCGCTTGGGTTTCCGCGGAGAGGGAGTGACCAAACGTGAAGAGGGTCGAGCTCATGGTGCGCGAGGGCTGCGGGTCGTGCGACCGCGTCGCCGCGCAAATCCGCCCGCTCGTGGCGGAGTGCGGCGCGGAGCTTTCGCTTATCGACGTCGACGCCAACCCCGACAACGCCGCCGAGTACGGTGACCGCGTCCCCGTCGTGGTGATCGACGGCGAGGAGTTCGCCTGCTGGGAGGTAGACTCGGACGACCTCGTCGCGGAACTCAGGTCGTAGCGGGGTATCCTTTAGTTTGATTTTTTCTGGATTTGGCTGGATTGCTGGAGTGATTGTGTGAGTGTGCTCGTCGTAGGGATGTCGCACCGTTCTGCGCCGGTGGCGCTGCTGGAGCGGCTGAGTATGGACGAGACGGTGCAGCACGACACGGCGACGGCGCTGGTGTCCCGGCCCGCGCTGACGGAAGCGATGATCATCTCCACCTGCAACCGTCTCGAGGTCTACACCGTGGCGACCGCCTTCCACGCCGGGGTCGAGGACGTGCTGCACGTGCTCGCGGACGTCTCAGGCGTGCCCGAGGCGGAGCTGCGCGGCTACCTCTACGTGCGCTACGCCGACGCCGCCGCGGAGCACATGTTTACCGTGGCCGCGGGGCTGGACTCCATGGTGATGGGGGAGCAGCAGATCATCGGCCAGGTGCGCTCCGCCTACTCGGACGCCGCCGAGCGCGGCACCGTCGGCCCGGCCCTGCACTCGCTGGCACAGACCGCGCTGCACACCGGCAAACGCGTGCACAGCGAGACTGCGATTGATGATTCCGGCGCGTCGATGGTTACGCTCGGCCTGGACCAGGCCATGCGCGAAATGGAACGAGAGGACTTCTCCGGCACCACCGCGCTGGTCCTGGGGGCGGGCGCGATGAGCTCGCTGGCCGCCACCCACCTGGGCAAGCGCGGCGTGGACAAGCTGATCATTGCGAACCGGACGCGCTCGCGCGCTGAGCGCGTGGCCGAGCACGCCCGGGAGGCGGGCGTTGCCGCGGAGGTCGTGGACTTCAACGCCCGCGCCGGTGCCATCGGTCGGGCGGACATCACCGTCTCCGCCACGGCGTCGGACGACTTCACCATCACCCCCGAGGACCTGTCCGGCCCGACCGTGCTGGTGGACCTTTCCCTGCCGCGCGACATCGATGACGCCGTCACCGAGCGCGACGGCGTGCGCCTGATCAACATCGAGTCACTGCACGCGACGTTGCGCGACAACGACAGCGAGGATTCCCGCGCGCTGCAGCAGGCGGAGGCCATCGTGCGCGAGGAGGTCGAGGAGTTCAGCTCGGAGCAGCGCGTCCGCGACGTCGCGCCGGCGGTGACGCGGCTGCGCAAGACGGCCGCGGAGGTGCAGGCGCAGGAGCTCGAACGGCTGCGCGCGCGCCTGCCCAACCTCTCCGAGGAGGAGTTTGACCAGGTTGGTAGGGCGGTGAAGCGTGTCGTCGATAAGCTTCTGCACACGCCGACGGTGAAGATTAAGGAGCTCGCCGCATCCTCCGAGACGGTGAGTGTAGAAATGGCGATCGAGGAGCTGTTCGGGCTCGGGCGATCCTCGGTGGCGGTGGACGCGCAGCGCCTGCCGCGGCCGGACGAACTGCAGGCGAAGGAGAACTGATGCTCAAGATTGGTACCCGCGGGTCCCACCTGGCCACCACGCAGGCAGGTCACGTGCGCGACGCGCTGATCGCGGGCGGCACTGAGGCGGAACTGCACATCGTGACCACCGCCGGCGACCTGAATATGTCGCCCGTCGAGCGCATCGGCGTCGGCGTGTTCACCACCGCGCTTCGCGACGCCCTCGCGTCCGGCGAAGTTGACGTGGCCGTCCACTCGTTCAAGGACCTCCCCACGGCTGGCGACGCCCGCCTCCACCTCGTCACCCCGGAGCGCGAGGACAACCGCGAAGCGCTCATCGCGCGGGATGGGCTGACGCTCGCGCAGCTGCCGCAGGGCGCGAAGGTGGGCACCTCGGCGCCGCGGCGCGTCTCGCAGTTGCGTTCGCTGCGCCCCGACCTGGACATTCGCCCGCTCCGCGGCAACATCGAAACCCGCATGAGCTACGTCGAGCGCGGCGAGCTGGACGCGATCATCCTCGCCTACGCGGGGTTGTGCCGCGGCGGGTACGCCGAGCGCGCCACCGAGGTGTTCGACCCGGCGACGCTCATGCCCGCCCCGGCGCAGGGTGCGCTGGCCGTGGAGTGCCGGGCGGACGACGCGGCGACGCGCGCGGCGCTCGACGCACTTGTCAGTGCGGAGGCGACCGCGTGCGCCGCCGCCGAGCGCCAGGTGCTGGCCACCCTCGAGGCGGGCTGCACCGCCCCGGTCGCGGCGTACGCGGAACTGGGGGAGCACGGCGCGCTGACGCTCCACGCTGGCGTCTTCGCCGTGGACGGCTCCGCGCAGCTGGTGGAGACGTTGACCGGCACCGATGCCGCGGCGCTGGGGCGCGAGGCCGCCGAGAAGCTGCTCGAGCGCGGGGCCGCGGACATCATGGAGTAAGACGCGGGTTTGGTTTTCGGGCCGCTTCCATCTTAAGGTGTAACTACCATACGTCGGATTGCCCCGGCGCAACTGGGTCCCATGGGGAGGGCGCGCCTTGCTGCGCGCAGCCCGCACTGAGCGTCCTGTTGCGCCGAGGCTACTGTTTTGCGCCTTAGAAAAGATCGTTCTATGACATTGCCCTCGCTTACGCCCCCACCGGGGAAGGTCATCTTCGTCGGTGCAGGCCCGGGCAACCCTGATCTGCTTACCGTCCGCGCACGCGAGGTGATGGAAACTAATTCTATCGCCCTCGTTGATCCGGACGTCGCTCAGGGTGCCCGAGACGTCGTCGCCGCTAAACTGCCTGTTCCCAAGGCTAAAATGCAGGCCGCCGACGAGGCGTACGCGCGCATGGTCGCGGAAGCGAAGGAAGCGGGTGCGCGCCGAAAGCCGCCGCGCCCGGACGACCCGACCGCGGCCGAGGTAGAGGAGCTCGCGCTGTCCGCCGACACCATCGTGGAGGCCGTGCAGCGCGCCCTGGGTGAGGCCGCAGCGTCCATCGAGCGCGGCGAGGCCGGCGACGGCGACGTGGTCCGCCTGGTCCGCGGCAACCCGCTGACCCGCGACGCGGTGATGGAGGAGATCTCCGCCGTCGCCGCCGCGGGCATCGAGTTCCAGGTCGTGCCGGGCATGAGCCTGCCGTCCACGGTGCCGTCGTTTGCGGGCATCGCGCTCGGCTCCACCTACACCGAGGCGGACCTGACCTCCGGTATCGAAGGCATCGATTTTGACCAGCTGGCGTCCGCGCCGCAGCCGCTGGTGCTGCAGGCGGAGCAGGAGCAGCTGGCCGAGATCGCCGACGCGCTCATGGAACGCGGCTTCGGACCGTCCACGCCGGTCGCGGTGACGACCCACGGCACGACGCGCCTGCAGCGCACCGTCGACGCCACCCTGGAAACCCTGGGCAAGCTGGACGCCGACCTGCCCGGATCCCTCGTGGTCACGCTCGGCGCGGTGGCGGATGACCGCTCGAAGTACTCGTGGTGGGAGAACCGCCCCCTCTACGGCTGGCGCGTCCTCGTGCCGCGCGCGAAGGAGCAGGCCGGGCCGATGAACGCCCGCTTGAGCTCCTACGGCGCGATCCCGCAGTCCGTCCCCACCATTTCTATGGAGCCGCCGCGCAACCCGGCGCAGATGGACCGCGCGATCAAGGGCATCGTGGAGGGCCGCTACCAGTGGGTCCTCTTCACCTCCGTCAACGCCGTGAACGCGGTGTGGAAGAAGTTTGCGCAGCTGGGCCTGGACGCCCGCTCCTTCGCCGGCGTCCACCTGGGCGCGGTGGGACAGAAGACGGCGGACGCGCTGCGCGCCCGCGGCATGTTCCCCGAGCTGGTGCCGCACCGCACGAAGCAGAACGCGGCCGGGATGGTGGAGATCTTCCCCGAGTACGTCGAGGACATCGACCCCGTCAGCCGCGTGCTGCTGCCGCGCGCCGACCTCGGCTCTGACCTGCTCGTCGACGGCCTGAAGGAGAAGGGCTGGGAGGTCGACGACGTGGTGGCGTACCGCACGGTGCGTGCCGCCCCGCCGGCTCCCGAGACCCGCGACATGATTAAGACGGGCGGCTTCGACGCCGTCTGCTTCACCTCCGCGTCCACGGTGAAGAACCTCGTGGGCATTGCGGGCAAGCCGCACCAGCGCACCATCATCGCCTGCATCGGCCCGAGCACCGCGGCCGAGGCGAAGGAGCAGGGGCTGCGTGTGGATGTGGTGCCCGAGGTGGCGGACGTGCCTTCGCTTATCGACGCCCTCGCGAACCACGTCGCCAACCTGCGTGCTGCCGGCCAGCTCCCGCCCCCGCGGAAGAAGCGCCGCACCCGCCGCAAGCCCGTGGCCAAAGCGTCCGGCGAGTAGGTACGCACGGCCACGGGGCCTATGATGGTGGCCATGTCTACCTACGATTTGCCCCGCCGTCCCCGCCGCCTCCGCCAAAACGCCGCGATGCGCGCGTTGACCGCGGAGACGCGCTTGCACCCAGCGGACTTCATTCTCCCGATGTTTGTGGCCGACGGCATCGAGGAAAAGCGCGAGATTACGTCCATGCCGGGCGTGTACCAGCACACCACGGACTCCCTCAAGGCGCTGTGCCACGAGGCGCTCGAGGCCGGCGTGAAGTGCATCGACCTGTTCGGCGTTCCCCTGGACGAGGACAAGGACGCCACCGGTTCCGTCGCCTGGGACCCCGAGGGCGTGCTCAACCGCAACCTGCGCGCGCTGCGCGAGGAGTTTGGCAACGACCTGCTCATCATGGCGGATACCTGCCTGGACGAGTTCACCGACCACGGCCACTGCGGCGCCCTGAGCACGGACCGCTACGGCAACCAGTTCGTGGACAATGACGCCACGCTGCCGCTCTACGCCCAGATGGCTGTCTCCCAGGCGGAGGCGGGCGCGCACATCGTGAGCCCGTCCGGGATGATGGACGGCCAGATCGCCGTTATCCGCGAGGCCCTCGACCAGGCCGGCCACCAGGACGTGGCCATCATGGCGTACTCCGCCAAATACGCGTCGAAGTTCTTCGGCCCGTTCCGCGACGCCGTCGGCTCCTCCCTCCAGGGCGACCGCCGCACCTACCAGCAGGACCCGGCCAACATCCGCGAGTCGCTGCTGGAGACGGAGCTGGACCTCGACGAGGGCGCGGACTTTGTCATGGTGAAGCCGGCCCTGCCGTACCTGGACGTACTGAGCCAGGTCGCCGAGATTTCCCCGGTGCCGGTGGCCGCCTACCAGGTCTCCGGCGAGTACGCGATGATGGTCGCCGCCGGCCGCAACGGCTGGATCGACTTCGAGGAAACGATGATGGAGTCGCTAATGTCCATCAAGCGCGCCGGCGCGGACCAGATTCTGACCTACTACGCCATCGAGGCAGCAAAGGAACTGAAGTAGCGTTTATGGTTAGCCTTCCCCCGACGCCCCAGCGGGCACCGGAGCAGCGCCCGATGCCGGGCGGAGGAGCGTCGTCAAGCACTTCGATGCCCGAGGCCGTGCGCCTCATGCTCGCGTGCTGGGCGGTGATGATCGGCGGCGAGCTGATTCACCAGATCCTCACCGTCGTCATGACCGTGCTGGACCCCGCCCCGCTGCGCGAGAGCGCCAAGGAGGCGGCGAAGGGCCAGGATCTCAGCGACGCCATGCTCAACCTCGGCATCTACGGCTCGGTTGTGCTCATGGCGCTGATCCAGCTACTCATCCTGGCCGGGTTTGCCGTCGCGCTGCGCATGGTGGCCAACCGGGGGAAGCGCGCGGCGGCGGCGCGACGCCTCCTGCAGATCTTTGCCACCTTCTTCGCGCTGCGCATGGTCACGCTGTACATGATGTCGCCGGGGTCCACGGCGGTGCCGATCGCGCTGTACGGGGCGGACGGCGTCGTGCAAATCATCCTCGGCGTGGCGGGCGCGATGGGACTGTTCTACGCTTCGCAGAAGGACTCGGGGGACTGGGTAGAGCCGCCGGCGCACCAATCTCCGCAACAGCCACAGCACGACGATCCCGCGGGTAAACAGTAAAGGAGCAACCGATGGCCGGAATGTTTCCCACCTTCGTTGCAGACCCGAACGACCCCAACCGCCGCTACACCGGCAAGGTCGGCGAGGCCTGGCCCGGCCAGTTGCGCGCCGGGTACTACGCAGCGCTGGCCGGCGCCGTGCTGCTGCTGTTGTTCGGCATGCTCATGCTGGCCAGCGGCGCGCCGAAGGACGCGGACGCCGAGTTCGCGGACGCGTTTGCGCGCAACATGCGCATCGTCGCCTGGTGCAACATCGTCCTCGCCCTGGTGATCGCGGGGTGCGCCTCCTACTTTGCGCGCGGCTCCAAGACAGCGCGGCGCGTGTTTGCCATCGCCGCCGCCGTGGCGATCTTCCTCAACCTGGCCGGGTTCTTCCTCAACGTGGCGGGCTGGGGCGTGTTCGCGGTAGTGATCGTGCTGGTTGCGGCGCTGTTCTTCGCGTTCCGCCCCGCGGCGAACGCGTTTGTGGACGAGCGCAGCGGCTCCCCCTGGCGGGGCGTGGACTAGCGCGAGGGATTCAGCATGTCAGAGCAGACTCAGCAACAGACGGCTGCGCTCGAGCAGACCATTGTGGCCGCCCGCGAGGCGGCGAAGGAATGCGGCGTGGACCTGGACTCGCCCCGGATCGGGGCGGATGGCAACCCGCAGTACCCGAACACCTCTTTCGCCTTCGAGCTCGACGGGCTCGAGGACGGACCACAGCTCAAAGACATCGAGGCGGCGCTGGAGGAGCTGGACGGCGTCGCCGCGCGCCTGGTGTACTCCTCCAAGACGGCGTGGATCACCGCGCCGAGCACCACGCCGATCGCGGACCTCGAGGCCGTGTTCGCGCGCTTCGGTGTGAGCGCCCGGCTTACGGATTCCACGCTGCGCCGCAGGGTGCTCGGCCGGGCGGCGGCCGCGCGTCCGGTGCCGCGGCGGGGCGTGCGGGGGCTGAGCGGGAGGCGTCGAAAGTTGCGCCACGACGAGCTGGTCAGCCTGCGCCGCGCCCGCGCGCAGGGGTTCGTGGACTCGGCGTCGCGCGCCGCGCGCGCCCGGGAGAACGAGGACGTCCTGTTCACCGCCCGCGACCTAGTCACGCCGGTGCGGATGTGGTTAGCAATCGTGCTGACGCTCCCGGTGCTGCTCCTCACGTACGTCTCCGACCTGCAGTTTGACGGCTGGCAGTGGGCGTGCTTCGCGCTGACCACCCCGGTCGCACTGTGGTGCGCGTTCCCCTTCCACCGCGCGATGGCGGGCGGCGTGCGCCGCGGCATCTCGGCGCTGGACGGAGCAAGTTCCATCGCCATCCTCGCCGCCTACTTCTGGTCCGCCGCCGTGCTGCTGTTCACGCCGGCGGGGGAGCTCAACTGGCGCAACTACGGCAGCTGGGTCCCGCTCACCATGGTGGAGGAGCCCGGCCTGTTTTTCGAGGTCGCCTGCACCATCACCTCGCTCCTCCTCGTCGGCCGCTTCTTCAGCATGCGCGTGCGCCCGCACCTGCAGGAGGACCTCTCCGGCCGTGTCCCCGACGCGGAGTCGACCTACATGGTCCGCCGCCGCTCGCGCACGGGCAAGGTCATCGAGGAACCGCTGCCCGCCGCCGAGATCAACCGGGGCGACGACATTGTCATCCTCCCGGGCGCGATCATCCCCGCCGACGGCGAGGTGGTCGGCGGTTGCGGCACGCTCGAGCAGGAGCTTATCGACGCCCACGAGTCCCCCACCCTCAAAGTGGGCAGCCACGTCTACGCGGGGTCGGTGCTGCGCAAGGGGAAGGTGAAGATCCGCGTCTCCCGGGTCGGCCACGCGACCCGGCTGGCCTCGGTCAACCGCTGGCTGGAGCGCGCCTCGGAGCACCAGAACGCGACGACGATGGTGTCCACCCGCGCCGCGGGCATGCTCATCCCGGTGGCGTACGTGCTGGCGGTGCTGGACTTCGGCCTGTGGCTGCTGTTCACGGGGAACCTCAACGCGGCGTTTTCCACGGCGCTGGCGATCCTGGCGGTGGTCGCGCCGGTGGCGCTGGCGATCTCGACCGCGCTGGCCATCCGCCTGGGCATCGAGTCAGCAGCGCGCAACGGCATCCTGGTCCGCGACGGCTCCACCTTCCGCACCCTGGAGGCCACCGACGTGGCCGTGTTCAACCGGGTGGGCACCCTGGTGGAGCCGAAGATGAAGGTGGAGACGGTCACCGCGGAGATCGGCGAGGACCCGGCTTTGGTGCTGGGGATCGCGGGCGCGCTGTCGGTGGAGTCGGATCACCCGGCGTCGCGTGCGATTGTGAAGGCGGCGCGCGAGGCCCGCGACAAGCGCGACAAGGACGCGGGCGGGCCGACCTGGTTCGAGCTGGCCAACGAGGACACTACCCCGGACGGCTCGGTGCGCGGCCGCGTCACGCTGACCTACGAGGACCAGCGGACAGAAAACCTGGACGCCATCCTGTGGCGGCCCACGAACCTGTCGCAGCTGCAAGGCCGGCTCTCCCTGGCCGCCACGGCCGGCGGCACCCCCGTCGTCGTGCGCTGGAAGGGCCGCGACCGCGGCGTCATCACCCTGTACGACCCGCCGAAGGCAGACGCCACCAGCGCGATTGACCGGCTGGAATCCATCGGCGTGGAGACCATCATGCTCACGCGCGATACGTACCCGGTGGCGCGCCGCTTCGCCGACTTCCTCGGCATGTCCCGCGTGCTCGCGGGCATCACCGCCCCAGACAAGCCGCACGCGGTGCGCGCGCTGCACACCAAGGGCGCGACCGTCGCCATGGTGGGCGACCACAGCGCGGTGCGCACCCTGCGCGTCGCGGACGTGAGCATCCTGTACGCCGACGACGCCCTGCTGGGCGCGAACACGGGCAAGGTGGAGGAGAAGTGCAACGTGCTCCTCCTGCGTCGGGACGTCACGGCGGTGCCACAGCTGGTGGAGCTCGCGCGCCGGGTGTGCCGCACCATCGACTCGAACATGGTGATCGCCTGGACCTATAACGCGGCCGCGATCCTGCTGGCCATCGCCGGTGTGCTGCCCCCGGTCGGGGCCACGCTGCTCATGCTGGGCAGCTCCCTGGTCATCGAGTTGCGCTCGGTGCGCGTGCGCCATTTCCCGGCCTGATTTCTACCGCGTAGGCTGGGAAACCATGACCAGACGCGACCTTTCCTCCGCCCCGCTCATCGAGGCCGCCAATGGCCGCACCCCGTCGCGCACCCCGGTGTGGTTCATGCGCCAGGCGGGCCGTTCACTGCCCGAGTACCGGAAGGTGCGCGAGGGTATCCCGATGCTGGACTCCTGCTTCATGCCGGAGCTGCTCGCTGAGATCACGCTGCAGCCGGTGCGCCGCCACGACGTGGACGCGGCGATCCTCTTTTCCGACATTGTCGTCCCGCTCAAGGCGGCGGGCGTGGGCGTGGAGATCGTCCCGGGCCGCGGCCCGGTGATGGACGCGCCGGTGCGCTCGCTGGCGGACGTGCAGCACCTGCCGATCCTGGACCACACGGTGGACGAGGTCGCCGAGGGCATCCGCATCATCCTGGACGAGCTCACCGATACCCAGGCGCTCATCGGCTTCGTCGGCGCACCGTTCACCCTGGCCAGCTACCTCATCGAGGGCGGACCGAGCAAGAACCACGAGACCACGAAGGCGATGATGCACGCCGAGCCGGAGACGTGGCACGCGCTCATGCGCCGCCTGGTGCCCACCATCATCACGTTCCTGCGCACCCAGGTCGAGGCGGGGATCGACGCCATGCAGCTGTTCGACTCGTGGGCCGGCTTCCTCACGGAGCGCGACTACCGTGAGTTCGTCCTGCCGTACTCCACGGAGATCCTGGAATCAGTCGCGGGGGAGATCCCGCGCATCCACTTCGGCGTGTCCACCGGCGAGCTCCTCGGCGCGATGAGCGAGGCCGGCAGCGAGGTCATGGGCGTGGATTGGCGCGTCCCCCTCGACCGCGCCGCCACGCGCTTCGCCTCCCCCCGCGTCCTGCAGGGCAATTTGGACCCGGCGATGCTCTTCGCCGGCGAGGAGGTCGTCGCCCGCGAGGTCGCCCGCATTAAGGGCGAGGCGGAGCAGGCGCTTATCGACGGCCACGCCACCGGCCACATCTTCAACCTCGGCCACGGCGTCCTGCCCACCACGGACCCGGACGCCATCACCAACGCCGTACGGCTTATTCACGACACTCACAGCACGGAGGCTTAAATGCACATCGCCATCATCGGCGCCGGACTCGCCGGCCTGACCTGCGCCTACGAACTGCGCGGCAGCGGGCACGAGGTGGACGTCTACGAGGCCACCGACCGCATCGGCGGCAAGCTCTACACCGTCGCGTTTGAGGGCGGCCCCACCGACATGGGCGCCGAGGCGTTCCTGTCGCGCCGGGTCGACGCGGTCGAGTTCTTCACCGAGCTGGGGGTGGGGGACTCGCTCGTCGTGCCGTCCGGCCTCGGTTCGCTGGTGTACGTGGACGGCGAGGCGCGCCCGCTTCCGCGGGGCGGTGTGATGGGGATCCCGGCGGCGTCGGCAAGCGTTGCCCACCTTGTGAGCGAGGAGACCGCCGCGCGTATCGACGCCGAAGGCGACGCCCCCGGCTTCGAGTGGGAGATCGGCGGCGACGTGAGCGTGGGCGCGCTGGTGCGCGAGCGCTACGGCGACGAGGTGGTGGACCACATCGTGACGTCGCTGCTCGGCGGGGTGTACTCGTGCAGCGCCGACGACCTGGGCGTGCGCGCGACCATCCCGCAGCTGGCCGAGGAACTGGACCGCCTGGCCGAGGCGGGCCCGGTGCACCTGTCGGAGGCCGTGCGCAACCTGGAGCAGGCGCGCAAGGAGCTGCCGACCGGCCAGGGCCCCGTCTTCAGCGCGTTCCGCGAGGGCTACCAGGAGGCGTACGAGGCGCTGGCGGAGCAGTCCGGCGCGAAGATCTACATCGACGCGTTCATCTCCGCGATCACGCGCGAGGGCGAGGGCTATCGCCTCAAGGGCGGGGAGGACGCGGTGTACGACCGCGTGGTGCTCGCCGTGCCCGCGCCGACGGCCGCGATGCTGCTGAAGCAGGTCGAGCCGGAGGTGGCGGCCACGCTCGCGCCGATCAAGCTGGCCAACTCGGCGGTGGTGGGCATGCGCTTTGCTAGCGACGACGGCCTGCCCCAAAATTCGGGCGTCCTGGTTGCCGCGGGCGCGGAGGATGTGCACGCGAAGGCGTTCACGCTCTCCTCGCGCAAATGGCCGCACCTGGCCGAGCGCGGCGGGGCGCTCGTGCGCGCCAGCTTCGGTCGCTTCGGCGACGACGTGGCGATCCGCGCCTCCGAGGATGACCTGGTGGACTGGGCGCTCGATGACCTGCAGACTGTCACCGGCTTCGACGGCCGCGAGGCCGGCCTGGAGGAGATCTTTGTCCAGCGCTGGTTCGGCGGGCTGCCGCGCTTTGATGAGCACCACCTCGCCACCGTGGACAAGGCGCTGGCGCAGCTGAGCGAGTCCGGCTCCGGCATTGCCGTCATCGGCGCGTGGGTCGGCGGCGTGGGCGTGCCCGCCGTGATCGCGAATGCGCGCGAAACTGCGCGGGGTCTGGGGAAAGACTGCTAACCTGCTGGGTATGCAGAAAACTCTTGGACTTGTGCTGGCCGCGAGCTGTTCGGCGGCGTTGGTTGTTGCGCCTCCGGCGCTGGCTGAGGACGCGGCGTCGGTGTCGCAGGAGCGCTGTGTCGCGCTGCGCACCGCTGTACACGACGCGACCGACGCGCTGCGCTCCGCCGAAGCGCGCGACCACGAGGCGCAGCAGGCGCTGGACGCGGCGCAGCGCGATGTCGACGCTGCGGAGCAGGAGCGCACGGCGAGCGCGAACCTGGTCAAGGATGCGCAGCGTGCCCTCGACAGCGCGACCCAGGACCGCGACGCCGCGCAGACCGCGGTGCCGGGAGGCGTGACGGTCGACTCCGCCGAGGCGGCACTCACGCAGGCAAAGGCGCGCGCCGAGGAGGCCCGCGCTGCGCTGGAGGCGAGCAAGGCCGAGGCGCGGGCCCAGTTCGACCGGGGCTCGCTCGGATTCTTCGAAGCGATGGGGGCCGACGACGCCGTCGCGGAGCTGCACACGGACTACCGCTTTGACAAGGTCGATGAGGTGACCGGGCAGACCGGGTACCGCATCGCGGACGACACGCGCATCGGCGCCAAAGGTGACGCGACGCACCTGGACAACATGAAGGCGGCAATCGAGTGGCTGCCGGAGGCGAACGAGCTCCGCGAAAGCGAGGGCCGTGACGCGCTGCCCGTCACGGATGCGTTGATGGCGCAGGCGCAGGTGAACATCAACTGGTCACAGCAGCTGCCGCGCGGCCACTCTCACAACGGGTGGGATAACTTGTCGTGGAACGCGGAGAACCCGTTCGACGGGTGGTTCCACGAGGAGCGCCCTAAGTACTTCGAGGCGAAGGAGCAGGGGCGCGACCCCTTCGCCGCGGGCGCCGGCCACTACATGGCCTTGGTGAACCCACAGATGCGCGCGACCGGTTTCGCGGTGAACACGGAGGAGTTCCTCTACCACGGCTTTACGTGGCGCGTCGCGCACGCGCAGACGTTCGCTCACCTCACAGTGGAGGGGCCGACGTATTCGGTAGAGGAGTACACCGAGCGCTTCAACACCTACTACGACGAGCTCGTCAGCGCCGTGAACGAGGGCGATGCGCAGAAGCAGGAAGCACTCGAGCAGCGCGAGGCTGCCGTGGCCCAAGTGGAGGACACGCTTACGGCGGCGCGGGCGCTGCGTGCCGCCGAACAGGCCGTGGCGAAGCGCGCGCAGGAACTCGAGGCAGCGAAGCAGGAGCAGTCGGCGCGCCAGGCCGCGGCCGACGAGGCCCTGGCGGCTGCGAAGCGCTCGCTGGGCGAGGCGACGCAGGCCGCCGAGGCTGCACAGGTGGCCGTCAAGGAGGCCCGCGCGAACGCCGCGGAGGCCACGGCCGAGTACGAGCCCGTGAAGGGGGAGTGCGCGCCGGCGGCCGGTGAGCAGAAGGATGGCTCGTCGACGGGCGGCATCATCGCCGCCGTGGTGCTCGGCCTGCTGGCGGTTGTGGGAATTGCGGTGGCGTCGAACCCTGCGCTGCTGAATATGTTCTAACTCGGTAGACTTTACGTCTATGTCGAGCGAGGACGCGGACGGCGAGGGCAAAGTCCAACAGCACACCCCGGAATCGGAACCGGAGTGGTGGGATCAGCCAGGCATGCCCTGGAACGAAAAGCCCACCAAGGCGGACTACTGGTGCCTGGGCTGGTTCGGCTTCATCGGTATTTTCGGCCTCGCGCTCATTCCGTTCCGCGCCTGGCTGCTGGGCCTGGACCCGCCGATCATGCTGGCGTTGACGGGATCGAGGATTGGCGCGGCGTCGACAGGCGCCCTGGCCTCGGTGGGTGAGGCGCAGCACTGGCTGCTGTACCTGCTCATCGGCTCGATCGTGGCGATCAAGTTCGACTGGGTGTACTGGTGGGCCGGCAAGCTGTGGGGGCGCGGCATCCTGGACGTGCAGGCGCAGAACTCCAAGCGCGCGGCGAAGAACATCGCGCGCGTGGAGCGGTGGGGGATGAAGCTGGGCTGGCTGGGCATTTTCCTGGCGTACGTGCCCATCCCGCTGCCGATCGCGTTCGTGGTCTTCGTGCTCATGGGCATGACTGAGATGCCGCTGTGGAAGTTCATGCTCCTGGACTTCGTGTCCAAGACGCTCTGGTCGCTGGGCTACGTCGCGCTCGGCTGGTGGATCGGCGAGCCCGTGGTGTACGTGCTGGAGCAGTACGCGCGCGTGGCCAATTGGATCGCGATCGGCCTGCTCGTGGTCATCTTCGTCGGGGCGATGCGCCGGAAGGGTAAGTAGGCGTTCGCCCCCATCGCCTAGGATGGGCAACTATGACAACTTCGGCCAAGTACCCAACGTCCGCACACACGTCCCGCTCCGCCGAGCTGTGGCAGCGCGCGCAGCAGGCCACGCCCGGCGGCGTGAACTCGCCGGTGCGCGCCTTCGGCTCGGTCGGCGGCCAGACGCGCTTCATCGAGAGCGCGCACGGGAGCACGCTTATCGACGTCGACGGGAACGCCTACGTCGACCTCATCAATTCCTGGGGTCCGATGATCCACGGCAACGCACACCCGGAGATCCTCGAGGCAGTGCAGAAGGCGATGCGTGACGGCCTGAGCTTCGGCGCGCCCACCGAGGCGGAGGTACAGATCGCGGAGATGATCGTGGGCCGTACCTCGGTGGAGGAGGTGCGCATGGTCAACTCCGGCACCGAGGCGACGATGTCCGCGGTCCGCTTGGCGCGCGGCTACACCGGCCGCCCCAAGATCATCAAGTTTGACGGCTGCTACCACGGCCACGTCGACGCGCTCCTCGCCGCAGCAGGCTCCGGGCTGGCCACGTTCTCCCTGCCGGACTCGCCGGGTGTGACGGGCGCGCAGGCGGCGGACACCATCGTGGTGCCCTACAACGACATCGAGGCCGTGAAGGCCGCGTTCGCGGAAAACGAGGGCGAGATCGCCGCCGTGATCGCCGAGGCAGCCGCCGGCAATATGGGCACGGTTGCGCCGCAGGACAACTTCAACACCAAGCTCAAGGAGGTCGCGCACGCCAACGGCGCGCTGCTGATCCTGGACGAGGTGATGACGGGCTTCCGCACCTCTTACTCCGGCTGGTACGGCGTGGACCACGTGGCGGGCGACCTGACCACCTTTGGCAAGGTCATCTCCGGCGGCCTCCCGGCCGCCGCCTTCGGTGGGCGCAAGGAGATTATGGAGCGTCTCGCGCCGACTGGGCCGGTGTACCAGGCGGGTACCCTTTCGGGCAATCCGGTCGCGATGGCGGCGGGCATGGCGTCGTTAAGCTTGGCCTCGGAGGACATCTACCCGGTGCTGGAGCGCAACGCCAGCACCCTGGCCAAGCTGGTGTCCGACGCGCTGAAGCGCGAGGGCGTGGCGCACAACGTGCAGCGCGCCGCGACGATGCTGTCGTTCCGCTTCGCCGAGGGCGAGGGCCACAACTTTGCTGACATGAAGGCGGCGGACACCTTCCGCTACGCGCCGTTCTTCCACGCGCTGCTGGACAACGGCGTGTTCGCCCCGCCGAGCCCGTTCGAGACCTGGTTCGTCTCCACCGCGCTCACCGACGAGGACTTCGGCCGGATCGAGGAGGCCCTGGTGCCCGCGGCGAAGGCTGCGGCGCAGGCGGTGGCGCCCGAGTGACGCGCACGACTGTGCACCTCGTGCGGCACGGCGAGGTCTACAACCCGAAGAAGGTGCTCTACGGGCGCATGCCCGGCTACCACCTGAGCTCCCGCGGCCGGTCGATGGCGGCGGTGACCTCGCAGTTCTTCGAGGGGCGCGACGTGACGTACCTGGCGGCGAGCCCGCTCGAGCGCGCGCAGGAAACGGCGGAGCCGATCGCGGAGGTGACCGGCTGCGAGGTGCACACCCGCACCGACATCATCGAGGCCGGCAACACCTTCGAGGGGCTGCGCACCAAGGGCTGGCGCAGCCAGCTGGTCAACCCGATCCGGTGGCGGCATATGACGAACCCTCTGGAACCGAGCTGGGGCGAGTCCTACGAGGCGATCCGCGCGCGGATGTGCGACGCCGTGGACAGCGCCCGCGCCGAGGCGGAGGGCCACGAGGCGGTGCTGGTGAGCCACCAGCTGCCCATCGTCATGGTGCAGCGCTACGTGCAGGGCAAACGCCTCGCGCACGCGAGCCGCGAGTGCGACCTGGCCAGCGTGACGTCACTTGTGTTTGACGGCGACGTTGTTGTTGACTGGTCCTACGACACTCCGGCCGAACGCATCTAGCCCGCTCTGCTGGGCCAGCGTGCCGGAGTTTTTGAACAGATGAATTGAGAGGTGCCCATGTCCCGACGGACCGCGCTGAGCGCGATCGCAGCGCCGATGGCCGCGTTGCTCCTGCTCACCGGCTGCGCCAGCTCTGGTGAGGGAGACAACTTTGCGTTCCATTCCCCGGGCGGGCAGACCGAGATCTTCTACGAGGAATCCGAGCGCAAGCCGGTGGAGCACTTCAGCGGCGAATCGCTCACCGAGCCGGGCACTACGGTGGACCTGCACGACTTTGACGGCAAGATCGTCGTCCTCAACGCCTGGGGCCAGTGGTGCGCGCCCTGCCGTGCGGAGGTGGATGACTTGCAGGAGGTGCAGGAGCACCTGGACGCGGACGGCACCGGCACCGTCCTGGGCATCAACGTGCGCGACCCGCAGCCGGAAATCGCCCGCGACTTCGTCGCCGACAACGGCGTGACCTACCCGTCGATATACGACCCGCCGTTCAAGACCGCTTCCTTCCTCGGCGGCGTGCCCAGCTCCGTGATTCCCACGACGATCGTGCTGGATAAGCAGCACCGCCCGGCCGCGGTGTTCCTGCGCGAGGTGACCGCCCAGGACGTGCTTGAGGTGACCGACAAGCTGGCGCAGGAGGGGCAGAGCTAGCGTGGGCGAGGCGTTCTCAGAGGTTGTGGCCACCGGGCCGCTCCTGCTCGGCATGTTGGCCGCCGCGCTGGCTGGCCTGGTGTCCTTCGCGTCCCCGTGTGTGGTCCCGCTCGTGCCCGGCTACATGTCGTACCTGACCAGCGTGGTCGGCGGCGAGATGACCGTGGACCAGGACGGCGTGCGCGTGAAGTCGCGCCGCTGGGCCGTCGCCGGTGCCGCCGGCCTGTTCGTGGCCGGCTTCACCGTGGTGTTCCTGCTGGCCACCGTCTCCGTGTTCGGCGCGATCAGCTTGATCACCCTCAACGCCGAGGTGCTCATGCGCGTCGGCGGCGTGATCACCATCGCGATGGGCGTGGTGTTCCTGGGCGCGGTGCCTGCGCTGCAGCAGGACCGGCGCTTGCAGCCGCGGCGCTGGGCCAACGTGCTCGGTGCCCCGCTGCTCGGCGGCGTGTTCGCGCTGGGGTGGACGCCCTGCCTCGGGCCGACGCTGGCGGCGATCATGTCGGTCTCCGTCGGCACCGAGGGGATGACCGCGGCGCGCGGCGTCCTGCTGGTAGTGGCGTACTGCCTGGGCCTCGGCCTGCCGTTTGTGGTGGTGGCGCTGGGCTCCGCGCAGGCGGTGCGCAGCGTCGAGTTCCTGCGCCGCCACTCCCACACCATCAAGGTGATCGGCGGCGTGCTGATGATCCTCGTCGGCGTGCTCCTTGTCACCGGCGCGTGGAACGTGTTCGTCGGCTGGATCCGACAGTGGACCTTGCAATATGGAGCGACGGTGATCTGAGATGCAACTGGTATCGGCGGCAACGACCTGGCTGCGCAAGACGTGGCACTGGCTGACCAGCATGCGCACCGCGCTCGTCCTGCTCTTCCTCCTCTCGCTCGCCTCCATCCCGGGCGCCCTGCTCCCGCAGCGCAACGTGAGCGAGTCGCTCGTGCAGGACTACCTGGACGCCAACCCGACGATGGGTCCGATTTATGACAGGTTGCAGCTTTTCGACGTCTTCAGCTCCTCCTGGTTCGTCGCCATCGTCACCCTGCTGATGATCTCCCTGGTCGGCTGCATCATCCCGCGTTCCATGGACCACTGGCGCGCCTACCGTGCCACCCCGACGCGCGCGCCGCGCTACCTCTCGCGGATGCCCATGCACGCGCAAGCCACGGTGGACGCCGGCCAGGACGAGGTGGAGGCGAAGGTCCGCCGCCTGCTCAAGCGCTGGCACGTGGCCGCCTACTCGCCGGAGGAGGACCGCGCCGGGACATTCTCCCTGGCCGCCGAGCGCGGCTACACCCGCGAGCTGATGAACCTGCTCTTCCACGTGGGCATCGTCGGCATGATCGTCGCCTTCGCCGCCGGCCGCATGGTCTTCTACGAGGGCCAGGTCATCGTGGTGACCAACTCCGAGTCCCAGTACGCCGTGCCGGTGGAGCAGTCCACCGAGTTCTGCAATACGTCCCCCGCCAACTTTGACGTGTTCCGCGCGGGGCCGCTTTTCGACGGCACCGGGCTCACCCCCTTCTGCATCGATGCACACAACTTCCGCGCTGAATACTTAAACAGCGGCCAGGCGAACGGCTTCTGGTCCGACGTGTCCTACACCGACGACCTGACCGCGCCGAAGGATAGCTGGCAGGAGACCACCCTGGCGGTCAACCACCCGCTGCGCATCCACGGCGACCGCGTCTACCTGCAGGGCCACGGGTTCGCCCCGCAGGTCACGGTGACGTGGCCCAACGGCGAGACTCGCACCCAGATGATGCAGTTCCGCCCGACGGACACGCAGACGTTCCTGTCCTCGGGCGTGATGCGCTTCGACCCGCCCGCCGGCATGTTCCCGGACCTGGCGGACCGCCGCCAGAACCAGATCGCCCTGGAGGGAAACTTCGCGCCGACGGCCCAGTGGGGCGGCCAGGACGGGGAGACGCTGCAGTCGTCGTTCCCGTCGATGGATGACCCGGCGCTGTCCATGGACATCTACCGCGGCGACGCTGGCTTGGACTCGGGCCGCCCGCAGAACATCTTCGTGCTCGACCAGATGCTCATCGCGGAAGGCCAGCTGCAGAAGCTGGAGCGCGTCAACCTCACCCCGGGCGAGGAGATCGCCGTGGACGGCGGGATCAAGGTGCGCTTCGACGGCGCGGCCGAGTACGCCAACTACCAGATCTCGCGCGACCCGACGCAGGTGTGGGCACTGGTCACCACAGTGATCATGCTCGCCGCGCTCGCCGGCTCGCTGACCATCAAGCGCCGCCGCGTCTGGGTCCGCCTCGCCCCGGTCGCCGGCGGCGGGACCGCGGTGGAGATCGCGGGCCTGGCGCGCACGGACCGCGCCGGGTGGGGCCCGGAGTTTTCCGAGCTCGTCGAGGAGATCCTGGGGGAGCACCCGGATGATGACGGGGACGATGACGAGCTGGATGACCTTGGATAATGGCCCGCTGATGGAGTAGATTGAGCACCATGCTTGTCAACACCACCATGGCGGAGTTGTCCGATCTGACCTTCCGCACCGCGTTCATCATCTACATCGTGGCGCTGCTCATGGCGTGCGTGTACTACGGCCGCGTCCTTGCGGTCGTGGACGTGCGGCGCGAGCGCCGCGCGGCGCAGCAGGAGCGCGCCGCGGAGAAGGTGGCGGTTGGGGCTGGGGGGCCGGTGGTCGTCGAAAAGCAACTGCCCCCGGAGCCCGAGCTCGACGACGCCTACGAGAAGCGGGTGGCCGCCGCCCGCAAGTGGGCGGGCATGACGCAGGCCCTGGTGTGGGTCGGCGTGGCGCTGCACATCGTCGCGTTTGTCACGCGCGGCATCGCGGCGCGGCGCTTCCCGCTGGGCAACCTGTACGAGTACATCCTGTTCATGACCGCGGTGATCATGGTGGCCGCCGCGATCGTGATCGGGCGGAAGGGCTGGCACACGGTGTGGCCGTGGCTGCTGTTCCCCATGGTCATCGCGATGTTCCTCAACTCCACGGTGTTCCACATGCAAGCCGCCCCGGTGGTGCCGGCGCTGCAGTCCTACTGGATGCCGGTGCACGTTTCCACGGTGTCGATCGGTGCCTCGGTCGGCATCGTCTCCGGCGTGTTCGCGCTGCTGTACCTGCTGCGCATGTGGCAGCCGAAGGGCGAGGAGCACGGCTTCATTGGCAAGATTGTGCACCCGTTGCCGTCGGCAAAGACGCTGGACCAGATCACCTACAAGACGGCGATCATTACGCTGCCGCTGTTCGGCATCGGTATCGTCTTCGGCGCGATCTGGGCCGAGGTGGCCTGGGGTCGCCCGTGGAACTGGGACGCGAAGGAAACCGTGTCCATGATCACCTGGATCCTGTACGCCGCTTACCTGCACGCGCGGGCCACCGCCGGCTGGAAGAACGCGAAGGCGGCGTGGATTAACGTCTTCGCGCTGGCGATGACCATCTTCAACATGACCTACGTGAACACGGTGATTGCGGGTCTGCACTCGTACGCGGGCCTGAACTAGCTGCGTTAGACTCACCGGTTATGAAAGTTCTTATCACTGGCGGGGCCGGCTTTATCGGCTCCACGATCGCTTCCTGTTGCGCCGACAACGGAATTACCCCGGTGATTCTGGACGATTACTCCACCGGCCTGCGCGCCTTCGCCGAGCGCTTCGACCACTACGAGGGCGACATCGCCGACGTGGCGCTGCTGCACCGCATCCTGGACGATCACCCGGACGTCGAGGCCGTGGTCCACTGCGCCGCGAAAATCGTCGTGCCGGAGTCCGTCTCCCGCCCGCTGTACTACTACGAGAACAACGTGGGCAAGGCCACGACCTGCGTGCGCACCCTGTCCGAGCGTGGTGTGAAGCGCGTCCTGCTCAGCTCCACCGCCGCCATGTACGTCCCCGGTGAGGACCTGATGGTCACCGAGCAGAGCACGGCAGACCCGTCGAGCCCCTACGCCGCCTCGAAGTGGATGCTGGAGCGAGTGCTTGCCGACGCCGCCTCGGCCGGCCTCATCCGCGCCATCTCACTGCGCTACTTCAACCCCATCGGGGCGGACCCGCAGCTGCGCACCGGCCTGCAGAACCCGGCCCCGTCCCACGCGCTAGGCAAGATGATCTCCGCCTACCAGGCCGACGAGCCGTTCACCGTCACCGGCGTGGACTGGCCCACCCGCGACGGCTCGGGCCTGCGCGACTACGTCCACGTGTGGGACCTGGCCCGCGCGCACGTCGCCGCGCTGAAGGCCGAGGCGTCAGCGCTGGCGGACTACGAGGTGATCAACCTGGGCACCGGCCAGGGCACCACCGTCTTCGAGCTGGCAAACGCGGTCGGCGAGGCCACGGGCAAGCCCCTCGAGGTGCGCACCGCCCCGCCGCGCGACGGCGATGTGGTCGGCTGCGCCACCCGCACCGAGAAGGCCGAGCAGTTGCTCGGCTGGCGCGCGGAGTACACCGTGGCGGACGGCGTGCGCCACTCGCTCGCCTGGGCGGAGAAGCTGCCCGAGGTGCTGGAACAGCGCTAGTTCCGGCTAGCTGCCCTCCCCGTCGCGGCGCTTGCGGCGCTCTTCCTCTTCGCGTCGCTTGCGCTCCGCCTCCTCGCGGGCGCGCCGCTCCTTGAAGCGGTTCTTCTCAATGTTCCAGAGGAACTCCTCATCATCGTCGGGCCCCTTGATCTGCGGCCGCTCCGGCGCCTGCTCGACCTGCTTGTTCGAGCCGGGCCCGAAGGCGCGCCACATCAGGTACACGGCGAGGACGATGAGTACGAGGAGTAGTAGCCTTCCCATGACTTCCAACATACTTGGTGGCCGTCTAGGGTTAGGCATATGCAACAACAACCGCCGGAAGTTGATCCCGCCGCCCGCTCGCGCGCCAATAAGGCCGCCGCGATCTACGGGCTGTGCAGGCTCGTGCTGTTCATCGCACTCACCGTGGTGATCCAGGGCGCGGCCATGCTCATCGGCGCCCCAGTGCCGCTGATCATCTCCGCGCTCCTCGCCCTGATCGTGGCGTTCCCGCTGTCCATGCTGGTGTTCAAACGCCAGCGGATTGAGGCCACCGAGGCCGTGGCGCACTGGCGCGAGCAGCGCAAGCTGCGCAAGGAGTGGATCTCCAGCGAGCTGAGCGAGCGCTAGCGCCTACCCGAACAGGGCGGCGATGGCGAGCATGGCGGGCAGCGAGAGGAACGTGGTGAGGAAGACGGTGTCGCGCGAGACCGTCTGGCCGACCTGGTAGGTGGCGGCGTAGTTGTACACGTTTTGCGCGGTGGGCAGCGCCGCGAGGATGAGCGCCGCGTAGAGCTCGGTGCCGTCGAGGCCCAGGGCGTACCCGACGCCGAGGGCGATGGCGGGCATGCCGACGAGCTTGAGGAGGGTGGCGGTGAGCGTCGGTAAGCGATCATGCGTGAGCACGGAATCCCCTTTCAGCGAGGCGCCGAAGCTCATAAGGATGAGCGGGATGGACGCGCCGCCGAGGATCTCCAGCGGCGCGAGCACGGGCTCGGGGACCTCCCAGCCGGAGGCGGAGACGGCGAAACCAGCGAAGGCGGCGAGCACGACCGGCGCCGTTATGCCCGCGACGATGGAGCCGCCGATCGAGCGCAGGCTCGCCCCGCCCGCGTTGAGGCCGGCGATGATGACGGGGGAGAGCACCGCCATTTGCAGCACGAGCGCGGGCACGACGTAGGTGGCGTCGCCGATCACGTAGGTGGCGATGGGCAGCCCGATATTGACCGAGTTGTAGTAGCTTGACGCGGCCGCGCCCGCCATCGTCTCGGCGAAGCTGCGGCGGAACAGCAGGGCGCTGAGCAGCCAGTACAGGAGCATGGTGGCTACCGACGCCACCGCGATCACCCCCACGACCGGCGACAGAAACGCGGACGTGTCCGAGGTGGACACGCTGGAGAAGATGAGCGCCGGGGTGCACGCCCAGAACGCGATGCGGTTGAGTTGCAGGCGCGCCTCGCCCTGCCCGATCACGCCTCTGTGCGCCAGCAGGAACCCCACCGCGATGACGGTGAAGATGATGGCGAAACCAGTCAGGACGTCGAGCATCCGCGGTTCCCTCCTTCTGTAATCTTGGTCGAGGTAGTGGCACCAAGTATGACACCTGGGAGGAATCGTGATGGGACCGCGGTGGCGGATGTTGGTAGTTTACGTGGTGGCGTCGACAGGCTTGCTCCTCGTCTCGTCGATCTTCGGGCCGATGGGCTGGGCCGTTCCGCTCTTGGTGCTCAACCCGCTGCTCGTCGCGGTGCTGGCGTGGCGCGACACGGCCCGCCGCGGCGCGACCTGGTGGTGGTTCGCCGTCCCCGTTTTGGCGGGAGCCTTGCAGGCGCTCGTCCTCATGAACGCATCCGCGCTCCCGTTCGTCGCGCTCCTGCTGGTTGGCGCGGGCATCGGCACCCTGGGTGGCCGCGCGCGGAATTGACGGACTTTCCCAGGCGGGCGGCCAGCGCTACGTAATAGTTGCCGCCTACGTTGGTTCGGGCAATTGCAGCCTATCGACGAAAGGCCCAACGTGAGCAGGACCGCATCCGTCATCGCAGTGGTGTGCGCTTCCGCAGCGGCGCTGACTGCCTGCGGCAACTACGTCAACGTGGACGTCATCGGCGCCGCCGGGTTTTCCCACGACGAGGAGGGCCACATCATCGCGCACGTGAACACCTGCGGCGAGGAGATGAGCGAGCTCGAGGTCGCCTCCGACCGCATCGGTCTCGCCGAAGACGAGGAAAACCGGGTGCTGGCCAAGTTCACCGCCGCCGAACCACAGACCGGCCACGTGCAGGTGCCGCTTGATGGACCGAGCTCTGGCACGTGGGCCGCGGAAGCACCGCTCGACGCCTCCTATCCCGAGGATCGCACCCTCTTGCTTAACCCGGCGCCGGACGACAGGGGCGGGCAGGGGCCCTTCAGCAAGGAGACATCCTTCACTCCCGCCAGCGCCGCCAAGCAGCAGATCCTGGAACAGCCCGCCGGCACCATTGTGTCCGTGAACCCCTACGACGGCTCGACAGACACGTGGAGCCCCGCGGATTTCGACGCCGCGTGCGGGGAGTAGCTGCCGTCTACTCTGCGGCCGCAGAGTAGAAATCGTTTCGCTCGCTGTCACAGGAGTGCGGTTTTACCCCATTTGCAAACAAAACAGACATACACCTTGCGGTCGAACAAGTGTGTGAGTATAACTGGTGGCAATGAACTACTTCACTACTCACTAGCTCCGCCCTGCGAAGATCTGGGAACGCAACGGGCATATCCACTACCGTTTTGCTGACGGTTCCCGCTACACCGCCTACAACCGCGCCCACCCCGTCCGCGAGCCGGATCCGCTCACTCATCGAACCGACAGCACTGATTCGTGCGCATACGAGTGCTCGGAGCACTGCACAGACTGCGCTCCCCGCGTTGATGATGACCCGTGTACTGAGTGCCCCATTTACAACCATCTTTGGGCGAACCGTTCGATCGTGAACGCCGGATCCGCACCCGATTCAGCGCCACCAGGGTGCAGCAAGCAATAGCGCAGACATGAAAAACCGCCCCGGTCTCCCTGTACAGCAAGGAGTTTCGGGGCAGGTCGAGACATGGAACTGGCAAATGCAGTGCAGCTCACTCAGCAGGCGACTACTGCACTGCCGTGTACGGTACCGCTTCACCTCCACCCCAAATTGGGAACCCGAGGGCAGTAAACGCAACGGCGGTGAGCACGGACCAGATCAGCATGGCCCGACCATTGATACCCAGCACAGGGATGAGGTCTTTGCCCTTTG
This sequence comes from Corynebacterium sp. Marseille-P8863, assembly GCF_946902955.1. Classification (NCBI taxonomy): domain Bacteria; kingdom Bacillati; phylum Actinomycetota; class Actinomycetes; order Mycobacteriales; family Corynebacteriaceae; genus Corynebacterium; species Corynebacterium sp. Marseille-P8863. Next base: position 130,528 of record NZ_CAMPQC010000001.1, read on the forward strand.
CCTGGTCGCGCTGCACTTTCAGAATGGAGGAAACGGCAAACGGCAAAGCAGCGAAACCGAGGAGCGCGAGCGAGTTACCAAGCAGCAGGGAGACGACAAATGGCGTCAACGTCAGCACAGTAAACAGGCGACGAGCCCTCACCTCGCCGATGCGCACAGCAAGGGTGTGTTTGCCGGCCGCGGCGTCGGTGTCAATATCGCGGATATTGTTTGCCAGGTTCACGGACGCGGAAATCGCGCCCACACCGATGGCCACCAACCACCCCTCGGCAGTCAGCCATCCTGACTGTGTGTACTGCGTACCTAGCACAGCGACCAGCCCGAAGAAGATGAACACGGCCAGCTCGCCGAATCCGTAATAGCCGTACGGCTTCGTCCCGCCGGTGTAAAACCACGCTGCCGCGATGCAAGCCGCACCGACCAGGATGAGCCACCACGCACTCATGACCGCAAGGATCACGCCAAGAACGGCAGCGACGAAGAAGGAAGCGAATGCTGCGAGCTTCACATCCTGCGGCCGCGCCAGCCCGGACGCGGTGATGCGGCTAGGGCCTGTCCGTTCGTCGTCAGTGCCGCGCACACCGTCGGAGTAGTCGTTGGCGAAATTCACGCCGATAATCAGTGCCCACGCAACGCCGAGTGCGAGCAGCGCCTTGCCAAGGTGCATGCCACCAATGTGTGCAGCCAGGCCGGTGCCGGCGATCACTGGGGCGAACGCGTTCGGCCACGTGTGCGGTCGCGCCGCCTGCCACCAGTCGTGGAACGTTGCCGAACTGCCAGTGTCGGCCCGTTCTGTAGTGTTCGCTGTCTGCTGGTTGTCAGTTCCATTACCGCTCGTGTCAGTCATGTCTCCCATCATGCCCCGATTTGGTCAAGTCGGCTAAAGTTTTGGCTCATGTGGATTGACTACGCGCTTCGGCAAGCACTCGGTGGGGCTGGTGCACTTTTGCGCGCGCCTCAGCTGCGGGTGGTGGCGCGGAAATCTCCGGCTAGGTTCCCACAGGAGGGCGACACCGTTATTTCGCTGACCTCCCATGGGCCCCGGCTGAAGTCGGCGGTGGTGGCGATTTCCTCGCTGCTCGTCGGCACGACACGCCTGCCGGTGTATCTGTGGCTGGATAAGGAGGACTACGAGGGTGAGTGGCCGAAAGGTCTGCACACCCTTGTGGAGCGCGGCCTGCAGGTGTGCTGTTCGGACGGCCACTATGGTCCGCACACCAAGTATTACGGCACGTTTCAACGGTTTGCCGGTACTGGCACCCGCGTCATCACCGTTGATGACGACATGATGTACCCCAAGTGGTTCGCCAAAAAGCTCCTCAACGCCTCGGACGCCGATCCGAACAACGTGGTGGCGTACCGCGCTCACGAGATCGTGCTCCAGGACGGCAAGTTGGCGCCGTACAAGCAGTGGAAGTCTGTGCAGGATACGGATCCGGACCCGCGCCACTTCGCCACCGGCGTCTCCGGTGTTGCGTACCCGCCGGCGATGGTCGATGCAGTTGCCGCGCAGGGCAAGGCGTTCCAGGACTGCGCCCCACACGCCGACGACATCTGGCTGAACCGTTGCGCACTTCGCACGGGCCACTTCGTGCGCCAGGTCTTCCCGCACCCGCGCGAGTTCTCGATGGTGCCGGCGTCGCAAGGCGTGGCGCTCGTGCGCGGCAATCTCCGCGGGGGCAATGATGCCCAGCTGCGCGCCACCTATGCGCAAGAAGAGCTGGGCATGCTTATCGACGCCGCGCTGTCCCTCAACGAACCAGCACGGTAATCCCCGGCGTATCGGAAGCGGTGCGCAACCGTAACTACCTGCAGATCTGGTTGAAGCTGAAACCCGGGTGTGAGCAGGGGTGTTTGACATGCGCCGCAGGAAGCATCAATCTAAACGTGTGTTTTAAGCTTCCCTAAAGTGCTCGGGTAGCGCCCTTAACTGCATTTTTGTAGTCACCTAAAGTTCATTTGGGTTTTCCGAATTGGAAATTTGCTGGATTTATGATGTGTGGCGGTTGAACAACCATCCACTTTTTTTGGCTTTTCATGTGAAGGAACCCCACATGCGTATTCCGTTTAGAACACTGACCGCCGTGGTCAGCGCTTCCGCGCTGGCCCTGGCGAGTCTCCCCACAGCCTCTGCCGCACCGGCGGAGCAGAACTTTAACGGCAAAGAGTCCTGTGTGACCCTTGACGCCGAAGGCAACTTGGTGAACGTCCCACAGCCGGGGGATTGCACCCAGTTTGGCAAGGGCGGGCAGGGCAACACCGACGCCCAGGCCCGCAACGTGATCTTCATCCTGGGCGATGGAATGGGCCACCAGGAGATCACCGCAGCGCGTAACTACCTCAAGGGCGCGAACGGTCGCTTCGAGGGCCTGGACGAGCTGACGGCCTCAGGTGCTTACACCACCTTCGCCGTCTCCCAGGAGGGCAAGCGCCAGTACGTGACCGACTCGGCGGCTTCTGCCACCGGCTGGTCCACCGGCACGAAGACCTACAACGGTGCGCTCTCTGTCGACGTGGCGGGCACACCGCACGAGAACCTGATCGAGATGGCGAAGAACGCCGGCATGCGCACCGGCAACGTCTCCACCGCCGAGATCCAGGACGCCACCCCGGGCGCGCTGCACTCGCACATTTCTCAGCGCGGCTACTACGCGCCGTCGGGCGACAAGAAGGTCGTGCAGGGCAAGGAGGCGCGTGAGAACGGCGGCCTGGGCTCGATCTCCGAGCAGATCATCGACACCCGCGCGGACCTCACCCTTGGTGGCGGCCGCAAGTACTTCGACACCGAGGTGCAGGCGGGCGGCGAGAACCGTAACCCATTCCTCACCGAGAAGCACGACGGCGGCGCGGAGTGGGAAGCCGGCAAGACTGTGCGCGAGAACGCAGAGGCTAAGGGCTACACCATCGTCGATGACGAGGCTGGCCTCGACGCGGTCACCGTGGCTAACCAGGACGCGCCGGTCCTCGGCCTGTTCAACGACGGCAACATGACCCGCCGCTACGAGCAGACCGTCCCGGGCAACGCCACCGACAAGGAGCCGGAGACCTGCACCCCGCAGGACACCGGCAACGAGCCGACCGCGGCGGAGATGACGAAGAAGGCAATCGAGCTTCTCGACGACCCCTCGTCCGACAAGGGCTTCTTCCTCCAGGTGGAGTCCGCCTCTATCGACAAGGCGGACCACGCCGCTGACGCCTGCGGCATGATCGGTGAGACCGAGCAGATCGACGAGGTCATCAAGGAAGCCCTCGACTTTGCTAAGAAGGACAAGGACACCCTCATCGTGGTCACGGCTGACCACGCACACACCGCAGAGATCGTGCCGGACGGCCGTCCGTCGGTATCCGCAGTGACCCGTCTGAAGTCGCAGAAGGACGGCGGCGCGGTGATGTCCGTCGGCTTCGGCACCCAGCCGTGGTCCATCAATGAAAGTGGCGAGCTGGAAACCAAGTCGATGATGCACACCGGCACCCAGGTGCGCATCGCTGGCTTCGGCCCGGGCTCCGAGAACGTCAACGGTCAGCTCGACCAGACTGACGCTTTCTACGTCATGGCGAACGCGCTCGGCCTCAACGGCGGCACCGAGGGCGGTCAGGATCCGTGGGAGATCAACAAGGGCAACAAGGTCATGTCGCTGGCTACCCGCTCCAAGGCGAAGCCGGGCGACCAACTGTGCTACCTCGTCTCTGAAGGTGCCGCTCCGAAGGTCGGCGACTGCGCCCAGTTCGGCACCGCCGGCCAGGGCATTGATAACGCGAAGGCGAAGAACGTCGTGCTGCTGATTGGCGACGGCACGGGCGACTCCGAAATCACCGCTGCCCGCAACTACCTGAAGGGCTCCGCGGGCCGCTTCGACGGCCTGGACAACCTGGACTACACCGGCTACCTGACCACCTTCTCCCTGGACAAGGAGACCGGCCTGCCGAACTACGTCCCGGATTCCGCCGCGACCGGCACCGCCTGGAACTCTGGCGTGAAGGCCTACAACGGCGCGATTGGCGTCGATAGCAAGGGCAAGCCGGTTGCCACCCTCGGCGAGCTGGCCAAGGCGAAGGGCATGAAGATCGGTAACGTCTCCACTGCGGAGATCCAGGACGCCACCCCGGCGGCCTTTGCCGCACACGCGCTTGACCGCTCCTACTACGCGCCTTCCGGCGATAAGAAGGCGGCGCAGGGCGAGCAGCTACGCGAGAACGGCGGCCTCGGCTCCATCTCGGAGCAGATCGTCGACCTGCGCGCCGACGTCACCCTCGGCGGCGGCATGAAGTACTTCAACACCGAGGTCGTTCAGGGCGGTCAGTGGGGCGAGAACGGCAATACCTGGACCGCAGGCAAGACGGTGCTGGAGAACGCGAAGGACAACGGCTACCAGGTCGCGACCAATCTTTCCGAGCTCAACGCCGTTGACAAGGCGGACGCAGAAAAGCCGGTGCTGGGCCTGTTCTCCGAGGGCAACATGCCGCGTACGCTGAACCAGTCCATCCCCACCATCGACGGCGGCGACATGGATCCGGCGACGTGTGTAGCTAACCCGGAGTTCACCGCGGAGACCCCGCGTCTGGCGGACATGACCACCAAGGCGCTTGAGCTGCTGCAAAACGACAAGGGCTTCCTTCTCCAGGTGGAGTCCGCCTCCCCGGATAAGGCCGACCACGACGCAGACGCCTGCGGCCTGATCGGCGAGGTCGGCCAGCTCGACGAGGCCGTCCAGGCCGTGCAGCAGTGGGCGGACAAGACCGGTGAGGAAACCCTCATCGTCGCTACTGCGGACCACGCGCACACCGCGCAGATCACCTACGAGGACAGCAACACCGCTGGCCGCGTGACCCAGCTGACCACGGTCGAAGGCTCCACCATGGCGGTCAACTTCGCCACCTCTAAGACCAACGAGGACGAGGACGCCCTCGGCGGCCAGCAGCACACCGGTGCCCAGCTGCGCGTCGCAGCTTCCGGCCCGGGTGCGGCCAACCTGACCGGCCAGATCGACCAGACTGACCTCTTCTTCGCCAGCCTTAACGCGCTCGGCATCGACCCGATCAACCACGACCTCACCTTCGAGAACAAGATGAAGCAGGTCGACGAGCAGCCGGGTACCACCACTGGCTCCTCTGCAGAGTCTCCGTGGCTGATCGCCGTGCTGACCATCGCGGGCCTGGCGGGCCTGCTGTCCCTGATCGCCCTGCTGCTGCCGCAGCAGGTAGATAAGGCGCTCGGCCCGATCGCCAAGCTCTAAGCGCTACTTACTTGCCCACCATCGGCAGCTTCGGCAGCTTCAGTCCGAGCTGTGGCAGGGCAAGCAGCCCGAGCAGCGCCAACAGCGCTGCGACGACCCCACCGATGATGGCTGGAACGTTCAGATCTGGCTTCGCGGTGGGGTAATCCACATTCGCCTGGGGGCCCTTGGCGCAGGCTGCGGCAGCGGCCACGTCGGCGTCGCTAAGCTGCACCTGCTTCACAGCGACCTTCCCGGCAGGCGTGGTGGACCAGGCGTCGTACAGTGCGGCGTCGCTCTTTGCGACTGCGAATGGCAGCTCGACGGGCTTCGTGTCGGAGCCGACGTGCCAGGAGTCCGTGTTGATGTCCTCGAGCGTGCGCTCTGTCGTCGGGTGGGTCTCCTTCAGCGTCTTCTGCGCGCTCGCGTACTGCCCGGCGAGCTGGGCGGGCAGCACCTTGGTCAGGTCTGCCTCCTCGCCCTTGAGCGTCTTCTCGTTTTCCGCGATGACGCCGGGGTAGACCGACTCAACTGCGGCGATGAAATCGCGGGCTTGCTCGTGCTCACCGATGGCCTTGGACTCGTCGAAAAGCGTGGAGATGAACTGCTTCTCGCCGGCAGTGAGGCTGACCGCACAGGTGCCTTCCTTGTCCTTCTGGGCGACGGTTGCGGCGTGGGCGGGTGCGGCGAGTGCGGAAAGCGCGATCGCGGTTGCGGCGACGCAAGCGGTGAGACGATGCATGGTGTCCTCCTTGTTTGAGGGATGGGTATGTACAACCCAAAGTGTGAAGGACACCGTGTTGCGAGAGCGTAAACGTTGAAGGCTAGTTCCCGCCAAACATTTCCGCCACCGCCACGCGGTCGACCTTGCCCGGGCCGAGCTGGGGGAGGGAAGGGACGGGGCGCAACTCCTTCGGGATCTGCCAGCGGGGCAGGTCTTGGAGCGCGTCCATCAGCTCGGCCACCGTGGCGGAGCCGGTGTAGGCGGCGCAGATGCGCTGGCCGAATCGCTCGTCGGCAACGCCGACAACGCAGGCGGAGGTCACGCCGGGCTGGGCGAGTAGGAAGCGCTCGAGCACTTCCGGCTGCAGCTTGAAGCCGCCGGTGGAGATCACGTTGTCCAGGCGGCCCTCGACGGTGAGTACGCCGTCGGTGATGTGGCCGGCATCGGAGGTGGTGAACCAGCGCTGGCCGTCGGCGTCGGTGGTGAACGGGTCGGGCTGCACGTCACCGCGGTAGCCTTCGGCCACCATGGGGCCGCCGAGGACGATGCGGCCGCCGTCGAGGCGCACGCGCGCGCCGGCGATGGGTACGCCGTCGTAGACGCAGCCGCCGGAGGTTTCGGAGGAACCGTAGGTGGTTACGACGTTGATGCGCAGCTTCTTCGCGGAGTCGAGGAGGCGGGGGTTGGTGGCGGCGCCGCCTACGAGGATGGCGGTGAAGCGTCGTAAAGCATCGATGCCCTGCAGGCTCGAGGTGGCCTTGGCCAGCTGGTGGGGCGAGAGCGCGGTGTAACAGCGCTCGCCGGTGGCCGCGAGTTCCTCGGTGCGCTCGGCGAACTCGTTGATACTGAAGCCGTGGGAGAGGTCCAGGGCGGCGGGCTCGACGCCGGCGACCATGCTGCGCACCAGCACCTGGATGCCCGCGATGTAGGCGGCCGGCATGGCGAGCAGCCACTGGCCCTGGCCGCCGAGCGCCTGGTGGGTCGCGTCCGCGCTGGAGATGAGGTTGGCGGCGGTGAGCATCGCACCCTTGGGGCGGCCCGTGGAGCCGGAGGTGGCGACGACGAGGGCGACGTTGGCGTCGATAAGCTGCCCGACGCCCTGCGTATTGCGCAGCAGGTTGGCGCGGGTGGGGTCGTTGGTGGGCACCGGCAGGAGGGCGCGTTGGCCGGTGAGTGCCTCCTCGAGCGCGGGCATGATGGCCAGCGGGTTCGCGGGGTCGACGGGGAGGATCTCTAGGCGGTTGTTCACGGATCTAGCCTAGCAAGCCGTATGAGTCTTTATGATTCGGCGATTCATAAACAGGTATAAAGGGGGCATGCAGCCAAGCCCGTACACCCCAGGCGAAATTGCGCCGGAAGTCTTCGGCCGCGAGCAGATCCTCGAGGACATCCGCCGCGACCTCGCCTTCATTATCGTCGAGCCGCGCTTTGTCGGCCGCATCCAGGTCTTCGCCGGCCCGCGCGGCGTGGGCAAAACGAGCCTACTGCGCGCCGCGCAAACCGACGCCGCGGCCAAGGGATTCGACACCCTCTGGGTCACCGCGGGCGACGGTCCGCTGCTCGCCTCGCTCGTCGAGGCGCTCGAGGAGGTCTCCAGCACCTGGCAGGGCTCGCTTGTCGACGCCCTCCGCTCCCTCATCTCCACCGCAAAAGTTGAGGTCGCGGGCATCTCGGTCAGCGGGGCGGCCCCGCGCAAGGGCGCGGAGACAGGCAGCCAGGGACGCCGGCTGCAACGGCTCCTCGCCGCAGCGGGCCGCGCAGCGCGGGAGCGCTCGCGGGGGCTCGTCCTGTTCATCGATGAGATCCAGAGCGCCGACGCCGACGGCATCAAGGCGCTCGCCTACGCCTGGCAGCACATGCAATCCGAGCAGCGCGACCTGCCCATGGCCGCCTACACCGCAGGACTCAGCCACACTCAGGACGTGGTCACGGACGCGGTGAGCTTCGCCGAGCGCTTCGCCTACCAGCACCTGCACAACCTCACCCGCGACCAGGCCGCGGACGCGCTGCGCAGCCTCGCCGCCGCCAAGGGGGTGCGCTGGTCCGACGACGCGCTCGAGGCCGCGCTCGGGTTCGCGGGCGGCTACCCCTACTTCATGCAGGTGATCGGCGACGAGACGTGGCGCGCCGCTGGCTTCCCGGGACCGGGCACGGTGCTGGAGGTGCCCCAGGTTGAGGCCGCCGGGGAGGGCTTCAACCAGATGCGCCAGACCTTCTTCCGCGCCCGGTGGAAGAAAGCCACGCCCGCGGAGGCACGGATGCTGCGCGCGATGGCGGCAGCGGGCGAGCCCGAGGGCGACGCCCCGGTGAAGCGCAGCGCCATCGCCGAGGCCATGGGACGCGACTCCAACGACCTGAGCATGGCGCGGCGATCCCTACTGGACAAGGGGCTCATCGACACCTCCAGCCACGGCTACCTGGAGTTCACCGCGCCGGGCTTCGCCGAGTTCGTCCGGGGGCTGTAGGCGGTGAGGATGCGTACGGTCGACCTGGTCCTCGCCGGCCTCGCTGCGGTGCTGGCGCTGGTGTACACGGCCAGCGCGTTCGCGGAGCCGAGCGACGCATCCGGGTGGGTGCAGGCCCTGCTGTCCTGGGGGTTCGTCGCGGCGTTCGGGGTGGTGACTTTGCGGGCGAAGTGGGCGTCGATAAGCATGATTGCCCTGAATGTGGCCTGGTCTGCGGTGTGGATCCTTGCGCCGATCAACCTGGGCTACACCCTCTGGGTGCTGGCGGTGCCCGTGGCGGTGTTCGTGGCGCGCAGGTTCGTGGGCGGGCGCTTCGGCGCGGGCGTGCTTGCCGCGGCGATGGTGTGGGCGCTGGCCTCGCCGTTTATGTGGGCGTGGGACGAGCGCTTCGTTCTGTTCTACCGCTCAGGGGTGGACGCGGTACTCGCGCTCGCTGCGCACTGGACGGTGCTCGCCGTGGCGTACCTGCTGGGCGCGAACCTGGCACGGGAGGAGGCAGGAAGGCGCGAGCGGCTGCGCGCGGCGCGCGAGCAGGAGCGGCTAGCCATCGCTGGCGACATCCACGACCTGCTCGGGCATACGCTCACGCTGATACGGGTGCAGGCGAACGCAGGGCTCGCGGCCGGGAACGAGCGTGAGGCGCTGAAACAGATCAGCACGGAGGCAGGCGAGGCGCTCACGGACATCCGCCGGCTCGTGCGCGGCCTTCGCGACGGTGGCAGCGGGGTGGAGCCAACTGCGGGTGCGGAGGAGCTGCCTGAGCTGGTGCAACGCTTCCGGGACGCGGGGGTGCGCGTCAGCTACGAGGGCGGCGCGCTGCCGCAGGTGCCCGCCGTGAGCAGCCTGGCCGCCCACCGCATCGTCGCCGAGGCCGTGGCCAACGCCGCGCGCCACCAGGAGGACCCGGACGTGCGCGTGCGGGTGGAGGCGGCAGACCGGCTCGCCGTGACCGTCGCGTCGACCGGGCCGATCCGCCCCCGCCCCGGCGCGGGCACCGGACTGGAGGGCTGTCGCGAGCGCGCCGCCAGCGCGGGCGGCACGCTGTCGACCGAGCAGCGCGGGGACACCTTTATCGTGCGCGCGGAGCTGGGCCGATGATTCGCATTTTGCTTGCCGACGACCAACCGCTCCTCCTTTCCGCCCTGTCCACCATCCTCGCGGCGCAGCCGGACTTGGAGGTCGTGGCCACCGCGAAGGACGGGGCGCAGGCGGTGGAGCGGGCGCGGGCGCACCGCATCGACGTGGCGGTGCTGGACATCCGCATGCCGGTGCTCGACGGCATCGCCGCCGCCGCGCAGATCCTCCCGCTCGGCACGCGGGTGATCATGCTTACCACGTTTGACGACGACGCCCTGATCCAGTCCGCCATCGACGCCGGCGTCCACGGCTTCCTGCTCAAAGACGCGGACCCGGACGTGCTTGCGGACGCGGTGCGCACCGTCGCGCGCGGCGAGTCCGTCCTGGCCAGCGGGGTGACGGGGCGCGTCATGGAATGGGTGCGTGGCGGCACCCCGCAGGACCGGTCGGTGCTCGAGGGGCTCACGGCGCGCGAGCTGGACGTGCTCGCCGAGGTCGGCCGCGGGGCCACCAACGCCGAGATCGCGCAGCGGCTCTTCATCGCCGAAACCACCGTGAAAACGCACGTGTCCAGCCTGCTGTCCAAGCTGGGCGCGCGCGACCGGATCGCGCTCGTGCTCATCGCGCAGCGCGCCGGGATCTCCTGATCTCCTCCCACGGGAGGAGTGAAGTTCCGCCCGCGGGGCGATGTGGTGCGCTAGGCAGATGGCGAGGATTGGGGTATGACTTCACCACAGCTAGCGTGCGAGGGCGTGACCGTGTCCTACGGCGCCCACCGCGTGCTTACCGACGTCTCCCTGCACACCACTCCCGGCCGCGTACACGCGCTGCTCGGGCCCAACGGGGCTGGCAAGTCCACGCTCATGAAGGTCCTGCTCGGGCTCCTCGCGCCTGAGGACGGCGAGGTCACGCTCATGGGCCAGCCCTTTGTGCGGGCAAACCTGCGCCACGTGGGCGCCTCCATCAACGACCCTGCCTTCTACGGCCACTTAAGCGCCCGCAACAATCTTCGCGTGCACACCACGCTGCTCGGCCTGCCGGATTCCGAGGTGGATCGCGTCCTCCAACTCGTGGGGCTCCAGGACGCGGGCAAGAAGAAAGCGGGCGCGTTTTCCACCGGTATGAAGGGCCGGTTGGCGCTCGCGCAGGCCCTGCTCGGCGAGCCAGAGGTGCTCATTCTCGACGAACCCCAGAACGGACTTGACCCCGAGGGCATCGCCCACCTGCGCGCCTACCTGCGCGAATACGCCGCCGCGGGGCGCACCGTGCTGGTCAGCTCCCACCAACTCGGCGAGGTCGTGCACATAGCTGACGACGCCACCGTCATCGCCGGCGGTAGCGTGCGCTTTGCCGGCCAGCTCGCGCAGCTGGGGCCGAACCTGGAGGAGTCCTTCTTCCGGCTCACCACCGGCGGGAACGGGGGAGCGCAGTGAATTACCTGCACGCTGAATGGATCCGCTCGCGCGGCTCGACCCTGTGGTGGCTCGCCGGGGCGGGCCTGCTGTTCGGCTGCGTGTTCGCGGCGTTCTCGCTCGTCGGCCGGGTAGAGACGGCACGCGACCTGATGAACTGGCAAGGCCTCCTGGTCACCGCACTCGCCGCGCCGGTCGCGACCCTGTTCGCCGGCGTGGCGGAGACCCGCGAGCGTTCGTCACGTTCGGGCGGGACCGACTGGCGGCCGGTGGACCCCCGCCGCGTGCGCGCTGCCCGCCTCGCCGTGGTGTGGGCCGCACTCGGTGTGTTCTGCCTCGCGGACTTCGGGGTGAACTGGCTGGTGGCCTCCGCCGTCGGGCTTTCCGGCGCGGGGGCGGTGCTCGCTGCCGGCGCTGCCGTCTGGGTCGGCATGTGCGGCGTGGCGGGCGTGGCCGCCGCGCTGGTGCGCCGGGTCGGGATGCTACCCACATTGGTGGCGGCGATGGCGTACCAGGTCGAGCTCGGCTACTTCTGCGACCGCGTCTGGTGGTGGGCCAACCCCGCCGCCTGGCCGCTGCGTCTCGAGCTTCCGCTCATGGGGCTGCAATTCAACCTGCTGCCGTTGGAACCCGGATCGGCCCTGGACCGGCAGTCGCCCTGGGCGCCACTCGCGCTGTGCCTCCTGCTTGCCGCCTTCGGTGCGGCGTGCGCGGTGTGGACGGAGCCGCGCCGGGAGCGCCGGCGTCGCACGACCGCACACGTCGTGGCCGCTCCGCGGGCGGCGGGGGCTGCGGTGCCGCGCCCGGCGCGGGTGGGATTCGTTGCGGCGCTGCGGGGTGTGTATGGGGCGGGGCGGGTGGCGTCGTTAAGCGTGCTGCTCCTGCTCACCGCGCTGGTGATGCTGGTGGCGATGCGCTACCCCGTCGAAGTGCGGCGCGCGCTGGAGACCTACCTCATCCTGCCGGTCGGCGCGGGGCTGCTGCCCACCCTGGTGTGGCCGAGGCTGCGGCCCGCGTGGCAGCTCATGCGCGTCGAGCACCCGGGCGTGGGCGCCGCGCTGCGGGTGTGGACGTGCGGCGTGGTCGCGCTCGTGGTGGTGTTCGGGGCGCTGACCAGCGGGGTTGGGGGAGTTGGGTGTGCTATCGCACTGCTGACGACGAGTACGCTCGCGCTGACCGCGCTGCATATTACTGTGCGGTTCGGAGTCGCGTGGACGCTCGCGGCGACGCTGGTGTGGACCGCGTTGTCGGTGACCATTGGCGGCGACGTGCTGGCGGGCAGCTGGCTGTGGGTGCTCGCCGTGCCGGCCTGGGCGGAGACCGCGACGACCCCGCTGCGCGCGGCGGTGGCGCTGGGCGGTGGGGTGCTGCTGGTGGTGAGGGCGTGGACTGCGGCGGGGAGGGCGTTGGCGGATCCCGCTCGGCGACACTCGGCTGGGTGACGAGAAGGGGGTGACGAACTCGTTGATTTCTCCGCGTCCTCGTCATCCTCCTCTCGTCATCTGGGGCGGCAGCGCCGTCTAGCCAGCAACGAGCACCAAAGCGCCCCTAGTAGTAAAACGGGAACTCGTCCCAACGCGGCGGGCGCTTCTCCAGGAAGGAGTCGCGGCCCTCGACGGCCTCGTCGGTCATGTACGCCAGGCGAGTCGCCTCGCCGGCGAAGACCTGCTGTCCCATGAGCCCGTCGTCGGTAAGGTTGAACGCGAACTTCAGCATGCGCTGCGCGGTGGGCGACTTGCCGTTGATCTCGCGGGCGGCCTGGATCGCTTCCTCCTCCAAGTCGGCGTGCGAAGCGACGATGTTCACCGCGCCCATGCGCTGCATCTCTTCGGCCGAGTAGGTCCGGCCCAAAAAGAAGATTTCGCGCGCGAACTTTTGCCCCACCATCTTGGCCAGGTAGGCGGAGCCGTAACCGGCGTCGAAGGAGCCGACGTCCGCGTCGGTCTGCTTGAAGCGGGCCTCCTCGCGCGAGGCGATGGTGAGGTCGCAGACCACGTGCAGCGAGTGCCCGCCTCCGGCCGCCCAGCCGTTAACCACCGCGATGACCACCTTCGGCATCGTGCGGATCAGGCGCTGGACCTCCAGGATGTGCAGGCGCCCGCCCTCTGCCTTCACTCGCGCGGTGTCGACGGTCTCGGCCGTATCGCCACCGGCGTACTGGTATCCGGAGCGGCCGCGGATGCGCTGGTCGCCGCCCGAGCAGAACGCCCAGCCACCGTCCTTTTCGGAGGGGCCGTTGCCGGTGAGCAGCACCACACCGACGTCAGGTGAGCGCCGCGCGTGGTCGAGTGCTTGGTAGAGCTCGTCAACCGTGTGGGGACGGAACGCGTTGCGCACTTCCGGGCGGTCAAACGCGATGCGCACGATTCCGTCGGCGCGGGACTCGCCGACGTGGCGGTGGTAGGTGATGTCGGTGAAGTCGAAGCCCTCGACGCTGCGCCACTGGGTGGGGTCGAACGGCTGGGAGGTGGAGTAACTCATGGGACTGCATCCTACCTACCTGCGCGTGAGCCCCCGCAGGCAAATTACAGTAGCAAGAACATGACGATGTACGGAAGGGAAAACAGTTTGCTGCCCACCGCCGACGAGATCCTGCAGCGCGCGCACGTCGTGACGCTGCCCATGGCCGTGCGATTCCGCGGTATCACCACCCGCGAGGCCCTGCTCATTGACGGGCCCGCTGGCTGGGGCGAGTTCGCGCCCTTCCTCGAGTACGGGCCGGAGGAGTCCGCAGCGTGGCTGCGCGCCGGGATCGAAGCCGCCTTCGAGGGCCTCCCCGCAGCTGAGGGCGAGGTCGAGGTCAACGGCACCGTTCCCGCCGTGCCCGCCGACCAGGTCGAGCGCGTGCTCGACCGTTACCCGGAGGGGATCAACACGTTCAAGGTCAAGGTCGCGGAGAAGGGGCAGTCGCTTGCCGACGACACCGCCCGCCTCGCCCGCGTCCACACCCTCCGCCCCGACGCGCGCCTGCGCGTGGACGCCAACCGGGCCTGGACCGTCGACGAGGCCTGCGAAGCGATCGACGCGCTCGAGCGCGTGGCCGAGCTCGAGTACGTGGAGCAGCCCTGCGCCACCGCCGAGGAGCTCGCGGAGGTGCGCCGCCGCGTCGCCTCTCCGATCGCCGCGGACGAGTCCATCCGCAAGGCGAGTGACCCGTACCGCGTCGCCGAGCTGGGCGCGGCGGACGTCGCCGTGTGCAAGGTCGCCCCGCTGGGCGGGGTGCGCCCGCTGGTGCGGATCTCGCGCGAGCTGGGCCTGGGCGTGACCGTGGCCAGCGCGCTGGACACCGCAGTGGGCATGGACGCCGGACTGGTCGCCGCGCAGCTCACGGGCTCACGCGCGGCGGGCCTGGCCACCCAAAACCTGTTCGCGGAGGACGTGGCGGCGCCGCGCGAGATTGTCGGCGGCCGCCTCCGTATCAGCCGCACCGTGCCCGATCCGGAGCGGCTCCACGGCCTGTGTGCGGGCGGCGAACGCGAAAACTGGTGGTTCCAACGCGTGCGCGACTGCCTCCCCTACATACGGGGGTAGTGCGCCCGGGAGTGCCCTACGGAATGCCAACGGAATGTCCGGTTTTTCACCCTGTGCACTAAACTTTTTTACAGGTGATTGTGAAAAAGAATACCAATCATGCTGTGGAAACAGTACTGAACACGTTGGAAAGTAGGTGGGGCAATGTCTACCCCCGTTGTGCATGACTCATCCGCGCTGTCGGATGGCGATCTCGCCAAAGCCCCAGAACCAGGCGAGTGGCGCCGCCAGCTGATCGGCCTGATCCTCGGCGTTGCACTCGCGGCGCTCATCTGGTTCATCTTCCCCGCAAGCGCCCCGGACACGGTGTCGCAATCCGCGGGCGCGAAGCCTGACGTGGAGTACACCGCGCAGGCGATGCGCGTCGTCGCCGCCACCACGGTGCTCATGGCGGTGTGGTGGATGACGGAGGCCATCCCGTTGGCCGCGACCGCGCTGCTGCCCATTGCCATCTTCCCGGTGATGGGGGTGGCCGAGTTTTCCAAGGTGTCCTCCCCGTACGCCTCCGCCACCATCTTCCTGTTTATGGGCGGCTTCCTCATGGCGCTGGGCCTGCAGCGCTGGAACCTGCACCGGCGCCTCGCGCTCGTGGTGGTCAAGCTGGTGGGGACGAGCCCGAAGCGCATCATCCTGGGCTTTATGATCGCCACGGGCTTCATGTCCATGTGGGTTTCCAACACCGCGACCGCCGTGGTCATGCTGCCCATCGGCACCTCCGTACTCATGCTCACCGCGGACACCGTGGGCGGCATGCAGAACCAGAAGAAGTTCGGGACCGCGCTGATGCTGGCGATCGCGTACTCGGCGTCGATAGGCTCACTCGGCACGCTCATCGGCACCCCGCCGAACGCGCTGCTGCTGGGCTACATGAAGGAGGCGCACGGCATCACCATCGGCTTCGG
The DNA here is from genome assembly GCF_946902955.1 of Corynebacterium sp. Marseille-P8863. Classification (NCBI taxonomy): domain Bacteria; kingdom Bacillati; phylum Actinomycetota; class Actinomycetes; order Mycobacteriales; family Corynebacteriaceae; genus Corynebacterium; species Corynebacterium sp. Marseille-P8863. The sequence goes on from NZ_CAMPQC010000001.1 coordinate 145,852, forward strand.
GCAGTGGATGTTGGTTGGCATGCCGGTGGCCATCGCGTTCACCTTCATCGCTTGGTGGGTGCTCATCACGGTGTTCAAGCCGGAGATTGACCACATTCCGGGCGGCAAGGAGCTCATCGAGACGGAGATCCGCAAGCTCGGTCCGTGGACCTTCCCGCAGATTGCCGCGGGCATCATCTTCCTCCTCGCGGCGCTGGCCTGGATCTTCATCCCGCTGGGCATCAACCAGTTCGGCTGGGACTTCCCGTACGACGATGCCATCGTGGGCATCATCGCCGGCCTGCTCATGTTCATCATCCCGGGCAAGAAAAACGGCAAGCGCCTGCTCGACTGGGAGACGGCGAACGAGATGCCGTGGGACGTCCTCCTCCTCTTCGGCGGCGGACTGTCGCTCTCCGCCATGTTCACCGCCACGGGCCTGTCGCTCTGGATCGGCGAGGCCGCCAAGGGCCTGGCCGTCCTGCCGGTCTTCCTGCTCATCTTCGCCATCGCCGCCCTCGTGCTCGGCCTGACGGAGCTGACCTCCAACACCGCAACCGCGGCGACGTTCCTGCCCATCATGGGCGGTGTGGCAGTGGGCATCGGGCTTACCGACGCCAGCGAGATGAACGTCCTCCTCCTCGCCATCCCCGTGGCGCTGTCCGCCACCTGCGCGTTCATGCTTCCGGTGGCCACCCCGCCGAACGCCATCGCGTACTCCTCGGGCTACGTCACCATGGGCGAGATGATCAAGGGCGGCATCTGGCTCAACGCGATCGCGCTGGTCCTCATCGCCCTGGCCACCTACTTCCTCGCCGTCCCCGTGTTCGGGTTGGTGCTCTAGATACCGCCCTGCTGTCACTGGCGCGTTAGGCTATCCGCATGGATAACCAGACGCGCCAGTTTGGCGTTCCGGAGGAACCACCGCACCGCCCCCGCCCCAAGCAGTACTTCCCCGACCCTGCTGAACAGGAACGCCCGCGCTACCAGGAGCCCCCGCGCTACGAGCAACCCCGTTACGAGCAGCCGCAGTACACCCAGCCGGCGCCGCCGGAGCCCGAGCCGCGCTACTACGAGGAGCCGGAGGAGCGCTCCAACACACTCGCCATGGTGCTGGGCGTGCTGCTCGCCATCGCGCTGGCGGCGGGCGTGGTGTTCTTCCTCCTGTGGCGCGGCGCGTCCGCCGAGGCCTCGAAGCCGCCGGTGACCGTGACCAATACCCAGACCGAGACCGTCACGTCGACGGAGACGACCACGAAGCGCCCGTCGCTGTTCGGCGACCGCGACAGGGATTCCCGTGAGCCGGAGCCGACAGCGCAGACAGCGCCGACGGAGTCCGAGCTGCCCGACCTCCCGGAGGCGCCCGACGTGCAGGTCCCCGACGAGGTGCGCACCGGTGCAGAGGACCTCCTGGACGAGCTGCGCCGCGGCGCGGACGACATTCTTCAGAACCAGTAGCCACCGCTAGACTGGGCACTCATGGAAACGCTCCCTGAATCGCTTGCCGTTGCCCGCGTGATTGCCCAGCGCCTGGCTGACAACGTCACCGACGTGGTCATGAGCCCGGGTTCGCGCAATTCGCCCCTGGCCTACGCGCTCATGGCCCGCAGGGACCTCCGCGTGCACATGCGTATCGACGAGCGCTCGGCCGCCTTCACCGCGCTCGGCCTCGCGCGCGTGCAGCGCCGGCACGTGGGCGTCGTCATGACCTCGGGCACCGCGGTGGCGAACGCGCTGCCCGCGATGGTGGAGGCGCACATGTCGCACACCCCGCTGGCCGTCGTGAGTGCGGACCGCCCGGCCCGGCTGGTGGGCACGGGGGCATCGCAAACCATTTGGCAAGACGGCATCTTCGGCCGCTACGCCGCCACCCAGCAGGTGGCCACGGAGGCGGACGCCGCCGCCGTGTCCTTCGCGGCGGACCAGGTCCACATCAACGTCGCCCTGGACACCCCGCTCGTGCCCGACACGCTCCCGACACCGGAGGGCGAGCCGCGCCGGGTCGGCCCGGGCCGCCTGAGCACGCCGCCGACCTGGGTGGACCACGGCGCCGTGGACGTGGACCTGACCCGCAACACCCTCGTCATCGCGGGCGACGAGGCCTGGGACGTCCCCGGCCTCGAGCACGTGCCCACCATCGCGGAGCCGACCGCGCCCGCCCCCTTCCACCAGGTGCACCCGCTGGCGGCGCGCTTCTTTGCCAAGAGCGAGGTCGCCATCTCTCACGACGGCGGCGACTTCTCCGCGGAAACCAAGCCGGACCAGCTCATCGTGGTGGGGCACCCCACCCTGCACCGCGACGTCATGGCGCTCATGGCGGACCCGGACATCGAGGTCATCGGCATCTCGCGCACCGACACGTTCACCGGCCACCCGGACCGGCGCGGCTCCCGCGTCAACGCCACCGGACAGTCCACGGACGCCTGGATCAAGATCTGCGAGGCCGCGGGCGAGGTCGGCGCCCAGACCGTGCGCGACGCACTCACTGAGGACGAGTTCGGGCTGACCGGCATGCACGTCGCTGCCGCCGTGTGCGACACCCTCGGCGTGGGCGACACGCTCGTCGTCGGCTCCTCCAACCCGGTTCGCGACGTGAGCATGGTGGGCATGCCGTTCGACGGCGTGACCACCATCTCCGCGCGCGGGGCCGCGGGTATCGACGGCACCGTCTCCCAGGCCGTCGGCGTGGCCCTGGCGACGCAGGCCCTGCACCCCGACGAGATCAGGGCCCCGCGCACCGTCGCCCTCATGGGCGACCTAACATTCCTGCACGACGTAAACGGCCTGCTCATCGGCCCCGACGAGCCGCGCCCCGGGAACCTCACCATCGTGGTGGCCAACGACGACGGCGGCGGGATCTTCCACACGCTCGAGGCTGGGGCGGAGAGCGTGGAGCGCGACTTTGAGCGGGTGTTCGGGACGGGGCATCACGTGGGCGTCGAGAAGCTTGCCCAGGCATATGGCGCCGACTACGAGCACGCCGGCAGCCTGCAGGAACTCCTGCAGACCCTGATCCGGCTCGAGGCGGAGCCGAACCCGATCACCGTGGTGGAGGTCGACACGACGCGGGCGACCCGGCGGGCACTGGCGCAGAGGCTCGCCCGGTGATCAATTGGTGGCGGCGCGGGCAACAGGCGCTGCTGGCGCTCTACCTGGCCGCGCTGCTGGGGGCGGTGGCGATGGTCGGGGGAGCAGCGATGAACGACGCCCGCATCATGGCCGACCCCGGACGCGGCATGGCCACGGTGACCGGGGTGAGCGCGGTGCGCACCTCCGTGGAATACCAAGACGAGGAGGGGCGGCACTTCTCGCCCCCGAGCGGGCTGCTTTACCCCTCCGGGCTGGGGGAGGGGCAGCAGGTCTGGGTGACCTACGCCAAGAGCAACCCGGACCTGGTGAAGGTTGAGGGGCGCGGGTGGGTGCTCTCGCTCATCCCCGCGGGCTCGGTGGCGCTCGTGGCCACCGGTGTGTTCGCGCTGGCGTGGACGTGGGTGCGTCGATCAGTGCCTAAACGTTCACGTTGAGTTAGAACAAAGTTTGATCACTCGTAGAGTCTCGTTTGCATGCATATGGGAAGGTTCGAAAGTATGCGAGTCGGAATTGTCGCGGAATCATTCCTCCCGAACATCAACGGAGTCACCAACTCGGTGCTCCGCGTCCTGGAGTACCTGAAGGCGGAGGGCCACGAGGCGCTCGTCGTCGCGCCGGGTGCTCGCGACTTCCAGGAAGAGGTCGCGGACTACCTGGGCTTTCCTATCGTGCGCGTGCCCACGATGCGCGTGCCGCTGGTGGATTCGCTGCCCATCGGCGTGCCCACCACCACCGTGACCGCGGCGCTGGCGGAGTTCGAGCCGGACATCATTCACCTGGCCAGCCCGTTCGTGCTCGGTGGCGCGGGCGTGTTCTCCGCGATGCAGCTCGGCGTGCCGGCCGTGGGCCTGTACCAGACCGACGTGGCCGGCTTTGCCACCAAATACCAGCTTTCCGCCGTGGCCGCGCTGGCCTGGGACTGGACCCGCAACATCCACAACCGCTGCCAGCTCAACCTCGCCCCGTCATCGGAGGCGATCCGGGAGCTGGAGTCGCACGGCATCAAGAACGTGAAGCGCTGGGGTCGCGGCGTGAACGCGGAGCTGTTCAACCCGTCGAAGCGCTCCGACATGCTGCGCTACCAGTGGGATCCCACCGGCACGAAGAAGGTCGTCGGCTTTGTCGGCCGCCTGGCCAGCGAGAAGAGCGTGTGCCGCCTGGCCGTGCTTGAGCAGGACCCGGACATCCAACTCGTGATCGTGGGCGACGGCCCGGAGCGCGACGCGCTCCAGGAGCTCATGCCCTCCGCTGTGTTTACCGGCGCGCTGTCCGGCGAGCAGCTGGCCCGCGCCTACGCGTCGCTGGACCTGTTCGTGCACACCGGCGAGTTCGAGACCTTCTGCCAGGCCATCCAGGAAGCCCAGGCCTCCGGCGTGCCCACCATCGGCCCGAAGGCCGGCGGCCCAATCGACCTCATCCAGGACGGGGAGAACGGCCTGCTGCTGGAGGTCGACACCTTCAGCGAGGAACTTCCCGACGCCGCCCGCTACCTGCTTGACCCCGCCCGGCTGGACGAACTCAAGCACAACGCGCGCGAATCCGTAGCGGATAAGACCTGGGACGCCCTGTGCGAGCAGCTGATGGGCTACTACGAAGAAGCGCGCGCTGGCTACCACGGCAATGTGATCAACCTGCTCGGGCGCAGCATCGCGCTGCCGAAGTGGGCGGGGAGGCGTCGCAAGTCGCGCGGGGCTTAAAGCCGGGTAGACTGGCCCACTATGTCAGTCTCGGACCTGTCTGCAAGCACCCAGGATTACCTCAAGGCGATCTGGGAGCTTGAAGAGTGGTCGGACCAGCCCGCTTCCACCTCGATGATCGCGAAGGCGCTGGGCGTGAAGCAGTCGACGGTGTCCGACACCGTGCGCAAACTGGCTGACCAAAAGCTCGTCTCGCACAAACGCTACGGCTCCGTGCAGCTGACGGAGCAGGGGAGGGCATACGCAGTGCAGATGGTGCGCCGCCACCGGCTGATCGAGACTTTCCTGGTGCAAGTACTCGACTATTCCTGGGACGAGGTTCACGATGAAGCCGAACAGCTCGAGCACGCCGTCTCCGACCTTTTAGTGGAGCGGGTGGCGGCGCTGCTGCACCACCCGACGCGCGACCCCCACGGCGACCCGATCCCCGCCGCCGATGGCTCGATACACGCCCCCGACGCAGTCACCCTGAGCACGGTGGAACCAGGCAGCGACGTAGTCATCGAGCGAATTTCCGACGATGACCCGGAGCTGCTGCGCTTCCTGCACGCCCACGGCCTGAACGTCGGCTCGCACCTCCACGTGGCCGAGGGCGCGCCCTTTTCCGGGGCAGTGGAAGTGCAAAACGCGGCCGACGGCGTGATTATCCCGCTGGGGCGTGCTGCGACTGACGCGGTGTACGTGAGCGCGCCCGGGCACGCACCAGCCCCCGCGGCCCAAAAAGGTACACGAGTGTAAACACGCACGCCTGCGCGAGCACCATCATCGCCCCCGTGGCGGTGTCCAGGTAGTAGCTACAGTACAGGCCAATGACCGCGCAGGCCGCGGCCATGGCGGGGGCGATGAGCAGCATCTTCCCAAAGGAGTCGGTGAGCAGGTACGCCGTCGCGCCGGGAATAATCAGCATGGCAACAACCAGGATCACCCCCACGACCTGCAGCGCTACCACAGTCGTCAGTGCGAGCAGGGCGAGCAACCCGGCACCGAGCGCGCGCGGGCTCAGCCCGATCGCGTGCGCGTGGATGGGGTCGAAGGCGTAGAGCGTCAGATCCCGCCGCTTGATGAGCAGCGCGCCAAACACGAGCACGGCAAGACCGATTACTTGCAGCATCTCCGCGCGGGACACGCCCAGCAGGTTGCCAAAGATGATGTGGTTTAGATCCGTGTGCGAGGGCGTGACCGAGATCAGCACCAGCCCGAAGGAGAAGAGCGAGGTAAACACGATGCCGATCGCGGCGTCCTCTTTGACCCGCGAGGTGTTGCGCACCAGGCCGATCAGGGCGACCGCGAGGAAGCCGAAGAGCACGGCGCCGACGGCGAAAGGCGCGCCCACGATGTAGGAGAGCACCACGCCGGGCAGGACCGCGTGGGAGACCGCATCGCCCATCAGCGACCAGCCCACCAGCACGAGCCAGCAGGACAGCATCGCGCAGACGATGGAAGCAGTCAGCGCGGTGGCCAGCGCCCGGCTCATGAAGCTGTAGTTCAGCGGATCCAACAAGAGTGACATCATGCGTGTGCCTCCGTTTGCGTCGGGGTCATGCCGAAGCCGAGGGCGAGGTTTTCCGGCCGCAGCACGTCTTCGGTGGGGGCGTGCATGAGCACGCGCTTGTTCAGCAGAACGGATTCCTCCGCGAGTGCGGGCAGGGCGGCGAAGTCGTGCGTGGAGACAAACAGCGTGGTGCCTTCGGCGACGAGTTCGCGCAGCAGTGCGGTGATCGTCGCTTCGGATTGCTTATCGACGCCCGCGAACGGCTCGTCGAGAAGCATAATGCTCGCGCCCTGCGCAATGCCGCGCGCGACGAAAGCGCGCTTCTTCTGCCCACCCGAAAGCTGGCCGATCTGGCGGTCGGCGAAGCGGGTCAGGTGCGTGCGCTCGAGGGCCGCATCGACGGCGGCCTCGTCGCGGCGGCGCGGGCGACGCGTCAACCTCATGTGGCCGTAGCGGCCGGTCATGACGACCTCGCGCACGGTGATCGGGAACTGCCAATCCACCTCTTCGCTTTGCGGGACGTAAGCGACTACCTGGGCCTTGCGTGCGGCGGCGGGGTCCGCGCCGTTGATCTGCACTGTGCCCGCGTCGGGCTTGACCAGGCCCATGATCGCCTTGAACAGGGTGGATTTGCCCGAACCGTTCATTCCGATGAGCCCGCAGGCTCGGCCCGGGGCGATGGCGACGCTGGCCTCGCGCAGGGCCTCGACGTCGCCGTAGCGTACGGTCACGCCTTCGACGCTGATCGCGGGCGTCATGATGCCTGCCCCGTAAGGCCCTCGATGATGGCGGAAGAGTCGTGCTTGATCAGGTCCAGGTAGGTGGGCACGGGGCCGTCCTCGGGTGAAAGGGAGTCGACGTAGAGGGTGTCGCCGAGCTGGGAACCCGTGGCGTCGACAACCTGCTGCATGGCCGCGTTGGAGACAGTCGACTCGCAGAAGACGGCGGGTACCTCGTTGTGCTTGACAAACTCGATGGTGCGGGCGATCTGCTGCGGGGTCGCCTCGTTTTCTGCGTTGACCGGCCAGATGTACTGCTCCTGCAGCCCGGCGTCGCGGGCGAGGTAGGAAAACGCGCCCTCGCAGGTCACCAGCGCGCGCTGCTGCTCGGGGAGCGCCGAAAGTTCGCGCGTCATCTCGTCCTGGATTTCCTGCAGCTGCGCCTTGTAGCTCGCCCCGTTTTCCGCGTACTGCTCGGCGTGCTCCGGGTCGAGCTCACTGAAGGCGTCGACGATGTTGTCCACGTAGGTCTGCACATTTTTCGGGCTCATCCAGGCGTGCGGGTTGGGTTTGCCGGCGTAGGCGTCCTCGGTGATGTCGATCGGGTCGATGCCTTCGGAAACGACTGTGTGCGGCACATCGGTCTCTTCCACGAACTGGGCGAACCAGTTTTCCAGGTTGAGACCGTTATCCAGGATGAGATCCGCCTCTGAGGCCTTGGCGATGTCACCCGGGGTGGGCTCGTACCCGTGGATCTCGGCACCAGGTTTGGTGATGGATTCCACCCGCAGGTGTTCGCCGGCGACGTTGGCGGCGATGTCTTGGATGACGGTGAAAGTGGTCAAAACGACCGGTTCATCGCCGGAGGAGGGGGTGTTTGCGCAGCTTGTCGTGCTGCAGGCCAGGAGGAGGGTGGCGCAGACGCCGAGTGCCCGTCGGATCATGGTGTGCCTTTCTCTTTCGATGTGTCTTGGCGAAGAGAAGTTTAAACTTCGACGCATCAAAGTTACAAGAGGGGCTCCGGCGAATACCCACTGAAGAGGGGCGGAGCCGTACAATGCATTCCTATGGCCAAGGCAGATCTGGAGAAAAAGCCCTTCGACGTCGCCGGCATGTTTGACGGCGTGGGCGAAAAATACGACCTCACCAACACCATCCTGTCTTTTGGGCTGGATAAGTACTGGCGGCGTCGTACGCGCAAGCGCCTCCAGCTCAAACCGGGGGAGAAGGTCCTCGACCTCGCCGCCGGCACCGCGGTTTCTACCGTTGAGCTGGCCAAGTCGGGTGCCTGGGTGGTGGCCTGTGACTTCTCCCAAGGCATGCTCGCCGCGGGCCGCGATCGCGACGTGCCCAAGGCGGTGGGTGATGCGATGCACCTGCCTTTTGCCGACGCCACCTTCGACGCCGTCACCATCTCCTACGGCCTGCGCAACGTCTACGACTTCGAAGCAGGCTTGCGCGAGATGGCGCGCGTGACCAAGCCAGGCGGGCGCCTTGTAGTCAACGAATTTTCCACCCCTGTCGTGCCCGGTTTCCGTACCTTCTACAAGGAGTACCTGCCGGTCGCGCTGCCGCTTTTGGCCAAGGTCTTTTCCTCCAATGCGGAGGCCTACGAGTACCTCGCCGAGTCCATCCGCGCCTGGCCGGATCAGGAGGCACTTGCCGCAGCGATCAACCGTAATGGCTGGCAGGACGCAGGCTGGCAGGATTTAAGCGCGGGCATTGTGGCGCTGCACAGCGCGACGAAGCCTGCCTAGCCCCGCACACGCGTTAGCGTGGGTCCCACAGCGCCTCACCACGTGGGGCGAGGCGCCCGGCGGCGCGCCACGCGCGTGCGATGAGGTCCGTGTCTTCCTCGGTGACCAGGTTGCCCATCAGTCGTGCCGCCGCCGGCATGAGGTAGCGCCCGCCTAATCCTCGCAGCGCGAGCGGGCCGGCGGCGGGAAGGAACTGCGGGTAGGTCAGCAGGAGCGCCGCGGTGCGCGCGAGCGCGAACGCATCCCCGTAGGCGCGGCGCAGCGCGTACGGCCACGCAAGGGTGAGGTCCTTGCCCTCGCCGAGGAGCTCCACGGCCATCACGGCAGTTTCCATGCCGTAGTCAATGCCCTCGCCGTTGAGCGGGTTGACGCAGGCGGCGGCGTCGCCAATCAGCGCCCAGTTCGGGCCCGCCACGTTGGACACTGCGCCGCCCATCGGCAGCAGCGCCGAGGTCACGTGTTTCGGCTCGCCCAGGTCCCAGGCGTCGCGCTGTTGGCGAGCGTAGTGCGCGAGCAGCTTCTTCGTGTTCACCTTCGCCGGGCGCGCCTGGGTGGACAGGGCGCCGCAGCCGAGGTTCACGGTGCCGTCGCCAAGCGGGAAGATCCAGCCGTAGCCGGGCTGGATCTCGCCCGCGTCGTCGCGCAGCTCTACGTGCGAGTGCATCCAGGGCTCGGCGCTTAACGACGTCGCGCAGTAGGACCTCGCTGCAATCCCGTACACCTGGTCCTTGTGCCAGGTCCGCCCGAGCGACTTGCCAAAGGGGGAGCGCACCCCGTCGGCAACGATCACCCAGCGGGTGCGCACCGGGCCACGGTCCGTGTGGACGGCGGTGATGGCGCCGTGGGCGCCGAAGTCCGCCCCGGTCGCCGCGCAGCCGTGCCAGACGGTGGCTCCGGAGGCGGCGGCCTGGTCGGCGAGGGTGGCGTCGAAAAGCGAGCGGGGGCTCGCGGAGCCTTGCGTGCCGTAGCGGCCGGTGGGCCAGGGTGCGGTGACGCTGCCGCCGTAGCCGTGGAGCTTAAGGCCGCGGTTGCGGTAGGCGGGGAGTGCTGATTCGAGGCCGAGCGTGCGCAGCGTGTGGACGGCGCGCGGGGTGAGGCCGTCGCCGCAGGTTTTGTCGCGGCGGTGCGGTTGGGCGTCGAGAAGCAGGGTGCTCAGGCCCGCGCGCTGGGCGGCGATCGCCGCGATCGAGCCGGAGGGGCCAGCGCCAACAACAACGCAATCAACAACATCCATCACGGACAACATTGTGCCAGAGGCGTTGACAGCCCCCGCTGGTACACCCGGTGGCCAGCTTGCACTACGGTTGAGTGCGATAATTGTGCGCCGCAAAGCGCTGTCCGGGAACCGGGTGGCGCCGCGGCCGTCTCGCCCAACCTGCAAGGATGGTACCGATGGCCAACATCAACCACCCGTCGCCGCGCCATGGATACGACATGGACCTCGGCGACGACGCCCTGAACACCCGCATTGCGCAGGGGATGGGCGAGGTTGAACGCGTGCTGCTCGAGCGGCTCTCGCAGGGCGAGGAGTTCATCACGGACAAGGTCACCCACCTGGCCGTGGCCGGGGGCAAGCGCTTCCGCCCGCTGATGGCGCTGTTGTGCAGCGAGTTCGGGCCCGACACCGCGTCGGAGAACGTGGTGAAGTCCGCCGTCATTACAGAGATGGTCCACCTGGCCACCCTCTATCACGACGACGTGATGGACGAGGCGGAGCGGCGCCGCGGCGTCGACTCGGCCAACTCGCGCTGGGACAACACCGTGGCCATCCTGGCCGGCGACGTGTTGTTCGCCCACGCGTCGCGCATCATGAGCGAGATCGACACCGCCACGGTCGCGCACTTCGCCGACACCTTCCAGGAACTGGTCACGGGGCAGATGCTGGAGTCACTCGGCGCGCGCGGCGGCGACCCTGTCGAGCATTACATGAAGGTGATCGAGGGCAAGACGGGCGTGCTCATCGCGTCCGCCGCGTACCTGGGCGCCACCCACGCCGGCGCGAGCCAGGAGGTGGTGGCGAGCTGCCAGCGCCTCGGCGCCGCCGTCGGCATGGTCTTCCAGATCGTGGACGACATCATCGACATCTTCTCCGACCCCGCGCAGTCCGGCAAGACCCCCGGCACGGACCTTCGCGAGGGCGTGTTCACCCTCCCGGTCCTCTACGCCATGCAGGAGGACTCGGAGGCGGGCCGCGAGCTGCGCGCGATGCTCACCGGCCCGCTGCAGACGGATGAGGAGGTGCAGCGGGCGCTCCAGTTGATCGGCCAGACCAACGGGCGGGAGCGAGCGCTTGACGACGTCAACGCCTACCTCGCCGCCGTCAACCGCGAACTCGAGACGCTCCCGGCCGGGCCCGCCAGCGACGCGCTGCGCCAGCTGTCCCGCTACACCGTCGACCGCGTGGGATAGCGCCTTTGGTGCTGCTGACCAGCCGATTTGCAAAGAGCTGGCGGTAGTGTTGTAAAGTATTCAACGCACTTAAGGTGCACGCCAGGTTGCCCGAGCGGCCAAAGGGAGCGGACTGTAAATCCGCCGGCATTGCCTTCAGAAGTTCGAATCTTCTACCTGGCACACTCACCCACCACCACGTACGCGAGTACGAGGCGGTGGGTTTTTCGTGCGTGGGGGCGGGGCTTGGGCGGGCTTGGGCGGGATGACGAGAACGGCCTGTTTGACGAGATCAGGATGACGAGGGTGCGGGGATTTTGTCGCATCCTCGTCGCGGGGTTCTCGTCTAGTAGGTGGCAGCCTGAACTATCCCTCGCCACAGCGACCCGCGGCAGCGACATTGGCGCCTGCAGCGCCGGAGGCACGGTACCGCCGCCGCGTGGAGGGGCGCACGGTCGCGCCTCCAATGCGCAGGGCCCAGATAGCGTTCATAAGCGTGTGAAAAACGGCCTAAAAACCCGCCCTGTAGTGGCGATTTGTGTTCTTTAACGCTATCGGGTTAATCTTCTTAAGGCTTCAACGGAGCGGGTCACACCGAAAGGTGAGACTCACAACAAAGAGGCTGTGCCCCCTTAGCTCAGTCGGCAGAGCGTTTCCATGGTAAGGAAAAGGTCGACAGTTCGATTCTGTCAGGGGGCTCTGTTGTTTGCGTAAGGCAAACACATGGCGGTGTAGCTCAGTGGTAGAGCAAACGACTCATAATCGTTGTGTCGAGAGTTCAATTCTCTCCATCGCTACTCACCTCAAGCGGATGCTCCGGCGTTCGTGGTAGGGTTAGGCCCCTGTAATTGTTTACAACGCAGGGACCTAGGGGCGTGGCGCAATTGGTAGCGCAACGGTCTCCAAAACCGTAGGTTGCAGGTTCGAGTCCTGTCGCCCCTGCCAAAGCATGAATGTGGAGGAGTTTTCTTGACTAACCCCAACGGTCAGAACCCGGCACGGCCAACCGGTAAGCGTCAGCTGGGCGGGGCTTCTCCGATCTCCACCGACTCCTACGAAGAGAAGCGCACCCCCGCGAAGCGCGATGGCGATGACGCCGAGAAGAAGAACGGCGCCGCAGCATTCCCGGGCGAGGTTGTCTCCGAAATGCGCAAGGTCATCTGGCCGACCGGCAAGGAGATGCTCAACTACACACTCATCGTGTTTGCCTTCCTGATCGTGTTGACCGTCATGGTGTGGGGCACCGACAGCCTGGCTAGCCTGCTGGTTGAATGGATCTTCATTCGTTAGCTATAATGCGAACGGTTACTTAATATCCCGCTTCCTCGGACTCCGAGGGGCGGGATAAGTTTTTGTCCCACCGCGCGCGAACCACCAACGTGAGTACGCTAGGGCGGGGAATTTACGGAGATAAAGGAGACGGACCATGGCAGTGGAAAACAACGACGCCCTGAACACGGTCGAGGAAAACGAGCTGGAAATGATCGACGAGGGCGCGCCCGTCACCGATCAGACCGACCCCGAGGAGGAGCTGGCTGAGCAGCAGGCCGATTCTGCCGAGCCGGAAGCGCCCTCCGAGCAGGAGGAGGAGCTCGAGATGGTCGACGAGGGTGCCCCGGTCACCGAGGAAACTGACCCGGAGACGGAAAGCACCGAGGGCGCGGAGGCCACCGAGGGAGATGCCGAGGCAGCTGCCGCCGCGGCGCTTGGCGACGATTCCGCGGCCGAAGCGGACAGCGAGTACCGCGCCCGCCTGCGCGCTTACGTCCGCGAGCTGAAGAAGCTGCCGGGCGAGTGGTACATCATCCAGTCCTACTCGGGCTACGAGAACAAGGTGAAGACCAACCTGGAGATGCGTATCCAGACGCTCGAGGTGGAGGACTCCATCTACGACGTGGTCGTGCCGATCGAGCAGGTGCTGGAGAAGAAGGATGACAAGCGCAAGCTGGTGAAGCGGAAGCTGCTGCCGGGCTACGTCCTTGTGCGCATGGAGATGAACGACGCTGCCTGGTCCGTTGTTCGCGAGACCCCGGGCGTGACCAGCTTCGTGGGCAACGAGGGCAACGCGACGCCGGTGAAGCACCGCGATGTGGCGAAGTTCCTCATGCCGAAGGCGGAGCCGGTTGAGGGAAAGAGCGTCGCGAATGCGGAGGGCGAGACCGTCATCGCGATGCCGGAGGAGGAAGAGAAGCCGAAGGTCACCCACGACTACAAGGTGGGCGAGGCCGTCACCATCCTGTCGGGCGCGTTCGCGTCCGTTGCGGGTACGATCTCCGAGATCGACGAGGAGACAGGCAAGATCCAGGCGCTGGTGTCCATCTTCGGCCGCGAAACTCCGGTCGAGCTCACGGCTGACCAGATCGAGCGGATTATGTAGGCGTGGCGTCGAGAAGCGTTTTGCTTCTTGCGCCCCACCTGCCGTAAGGTAAAACGTCGCGCGTGCCCGCACAAGGGCTGCGCGACGTTTTCTATTCGTCTCCCCGGTGGCTCTGCGAATATCAGGGCATCCGGAGGTGCACTGCCGTCATCGTGGGTGGTGCGCCGTACCAAGGAATTGAGGTTTAACGATGGCTAAGAAGAAGGTCACTGGCCTGATCAAGCTGCACATCGAGGCAGGCATGGCGAACCCGGCACCGCCGGTTGGCCCGGCGCTCGGTGCGCACGGCGTGAACATCGTCGAGTTCACCAAGGCCTACAACGCCGCCACCGAGTCCATGCGCGGCAACATCATCCCGGTGGAAATCACCGTCTACGAGGACCGCTCCTTCGACTTCATCCTGAAGTCCCCGCCGGCAGCTTCCCTGCTGCTCAAGGCTGCGGGCATCAAGAAGGGCTCCGGCGTCCCGCACACCCAGAAGGTCGGCTCTGTGACCTGGGATCAGTGCAAGGAGATCGCTGAGACCAAGAAGAAGGACCTCAACGCCCGCGACATCGAGGCTGGCGCCGCGATCATCGCTGGTACCGCCCGTTCCATGGGCATCACCGTCGAGAAGTAAACCCGCTCGACACAGGTGGGAGGGCCGGCCAGGCCCGTACCACCACTCCTGACATCACATACGAAGAAAGGAACGCAACATGGCTAAGAAGTCCAAGCGTTACAACGAGACCCTCGCACAGGTCGACCGCGACGCCCTGTACCACCCGCTCGACGCGGTGAAGCTGGCGCAGGAGACCTCCTCCAAGAACTACGACGCCACCATCGACGTCGCCATGCGCCTGTCCGTCGACCCGCGCAAGGCTGACCAGCTGGTCCGCGGCACCGTCAACCTGCCGCACGGCACCGGTAAGACCGTCCGCGTCGCAGTCTTCGCCGAGGGCGAGAACGCCACCAAGGCACAGGAAGCTGGCGCCGACATCGTTGGCACCGACGAGCTCATCGAGCAGATCAACAACGGCCAGCTCGACTTCGACGTTGCTATTGCAACGCCGGACCAGATGGCCAAGGTCGGTCGCGTCGCTCGTGTCCTCGGCCCGCGTGGTCTCATGCCGAACCCGAAGACCGGCACGGTTACCCCGGACGTCGCAAAGGCTGTCCAGGAGTCCAAGGGCGGCAAGATTGCCTTCCGCGTGGACAAGGCAGCGAACCTGCACGCGCTGATTGGTAAGGCATCCTTCACCGCTGAGCAGCTCGCCGAGAACTACGGCGCGCTCCTCGACGAGGTGCTGCGCCTGAAGCCGGCATCCGCCAAGGGCATCTACCTGAAGAAGATCGTGGTTTCCGCGACCCAGGGCCCGGGCGTCCCGGTTGACGCCTCCGTGCAGAAGGATTACGCCACCAAGGCCTAAGTTTCGCACACTCTCAGCGCCCCGGCGCCAGACTTGAGAAAGTCCGGCGCCGGGGCGCTTTTTGCTTGCTCACCTGGACGACTTGCCATGCGTGCTTAATGAAAATAGTCTTCATTAAGTGGAAATCTTCGGAGTGACTTGTGGGCGACGCAAGGTGGCGTCGATACTCTCTGCGCTGTTGCTGGTGTTTCTCGCGCCGATCGCGCACGCGGCGGAGCTCAGCCTGGATACCGGGCACATCGACGCGTTTGCGGTGCGCCCCGACGGCGACGGGATTGCGCTGAGCCTGCAGGAGGACGTGACGGGGTCGCATGTGCAGCACGCCCCCGAAGACGTCACCCTTGTTGTCGGCGAGCAGGCCTATACCGCCGACACCGAGAGTGTCGACGGGATTGGCGCGCCAGGCTACCTGCTCCCGCAGACGCAGCAGTCGGACCTCATCTGGCCGGGCTGGGACACGCAGGCGCTCGCCGGCGCGGGGATCAGCGACATTGACATCGAATTCCTTGACGTCTCCGGACCAGGCGAGGTGTACCTTTTCCAGGCGCAGGGGCTCGGCGGCGTTGGGCCAGTGCTTGACGACGCCACCCTCGCCCTCAACGCAGGCGCGACCATCCACCAGGACACGCCTGCGCACGCGCACGCAAACTGGTTGTTCACCGAGCCCGGCACTTACACGATGCGGGTCGTGGCGCACGCGGGCGGCGCGACGTCGAACGAGGCGACCTACACCTGGATGGTGGGGGAGGCTGACTCGGCCGAGACAACACCGACCCCGGCGGACTCTGCGACGCAGAGTGACGACACTTCGGCGCTCGGCGGCTTGGCTGACACGGACGAGCCGGAGGCGTCGCACCGGGTGGAGACCTACGCTGGCGAGCCTGCCGAGCCCGCCGAGGGCACTGAGGCCGCAACCGCCGCGTCCAGCGAGTCCTGCAAGCCGGCCCTGAGCCCGCAGGTGAAGGACGACCGACAGGTGCCCGCGACGTGGAACGACCCCGCCACGATGGTCTTCGGGCTCGGCGACGCCGCAACGACCACACTGCCCGAGGACGTCGGACCGATCCCGGCCGGAGAGGCCTGGATGATCGGCGCGACCCAGCAGGCCGGTGTGCCGTGGCTGGGCGCGAACACCCAGCACGAGTCCCTGCTGGAGCACACCACCGGCGAGGTGACGTGGGAAGTCACCGACTTCGACGGGCCCGGCAACATGTTCGTGTTCACCCAAGGCGGCTTGGGCAAGATTGTGGGCGAGGAGTGGTTCCGCGCCGAGCACGGCACCGCGCAGGGCGCCCACACCATTCCGGCGAACTCGCACGTGCACCCCAACTGGGTCTTTAGCGCCCCAGGCACCTACCACGTGACCGTGCGCCACACCGCCACAGCGAAGGACGGCACTGAACTCAGCGGTACTGCGACGCTCACCTTCGAGGTGGGCGGTTCCGGTAACGCCGACGACGGCCACTTCGACTTCGGCTCCGTCTACGACGCGGAGGGGGACTGCGGTGGCGCGGGCGCAGCCGGCACCGGCTCCGCAGGCCCCGAAGGCTCCGCGGGCCCCGCAGATTCCGGCAGCGAAAGCGCGGCCGCCGGGGGAGCTCAGCGTTCGGCGTCCGGGTCCCGCAGCGGCGGGCTCGCCGAGACCGGCCCAACCGTGATGACGCTGCCCATCGCCGTGCTGGGGATTGGCGTGCTCGTCTTCGGCGGCGGCATGCTCTGCCTGGACACGGCGCTGCGGCGCCGCCTGCTCGCCGCGCTTGGGGCCACCAAGTGAGGCGCGCGACCACCCGTGCCGTCGGCGCGTGCGCCGTCGTTGCGTTGGCCGCGTCGCTGGGCGGCTGTGGCAGCGCGAGTGGCGACCAGGGCGACGACGGCACCCTCAACGTCGTCGCGTCCACCTCGATCCTCGCGGACGTGGTGAGCAACGTCGCGGGCGACGATGCGACCGTGACCTCGCTGATGGGCCGCGGGGTCGACCCGCACACCTACGAACCGAGCCTGCACGCCACCCGCGACATCGCCTACGCCGACGCCGTATTCACCAACGGCCTGCTCCTCGAGCCGCAATCGCTGTCCCACACCATCGACTCCACCGTCCGCGAAACGGTGCCCGTCGTGCCGGTCGCGGAGCAAGCGCAGCGCTACGGGTTCTCGCCAATCCCGCTCGTCGAGGACGCCAGCCTGGACACCGTGTGGCTCGGCCTCCGTGTGGACACCGGCAAGTCCCTGCCACCAACCGGGGTGACAGAGCTTTCGCTTATCGACGCCCACGGCCCCGGCAATGCCTACGCCTTCATCCTCGGCACCTTCGGCACCCCCGAGGTGGTGTTCGATTCCCACGACGGCATTGACACCAAGGACTCGACGGTGCTGCCCGTCGACGCGCACACCCACGTCAGCTGGGCGTTCTCCGAGCCAGGAGTGTACGAGCTGACCATGCGCGGTGAGGTCCGTGACTCCGTGGAAGATGCGGCAACCCGCGGCGAGGCCGAGGACACGTTCACGGTGGTCGTCGGCCAAGACCCGGCCCAAGTGACGCCCGGAAAAACGGTGCTGGACCAGGGGCACGTGGACATCACCACCACGCTCCGCGACGGCGAGACCCGCCTCACCCTGCGTGATGATGACCTGGGCGACCTCGACCCGGCCGACGCCGTGATCGCGGTGCCGACGACCACGCTGCAGCCCGTCCCGCCGGAGCGCGCCTTCCGTTTCCTGGGCAACCCCGGGGAGGAGACCTACCTGCTGCCGCAGGCGGTGCTGGGCAACCACGTCCACGGCGAGCTGGACCCGCACTTCTGGCATGACGTTGCTGCGGTGAAAGCCGTGGTCAAGGTGGTGCGCGACGAGCTCAGCACCGCTGACCCCGCCAACGCGGAGGACTACGCCCGCAATGCCACCGCGTACCTCGCGCAGCTGGACGCGGCGGACCAGAGGATGCGGCAGGCGGTGGAGCGCATCCCGGAAGCGAACCGCAACCTGGTGACCACCCACCACGGCTACTCCTACCTGGGCGCGGCCTACGGGCTGCGCATCGCCGGGTTTGTCACGCCGAACCCCAGTATCGAGCCGAGCCCCCGCGACGTCATCGCCTTTACCCGCACGCTGGAAAACCTGCACGTCCCCGCGGTCTTTCTGGAACCACAGCTGGAAGGCAGCAGCAGCGTGCTCACGGAGACGGCGGCGCACCTGGGAATCCAGGTCTGCCCGATCTGGGGCGACACCCTCGACCCGCCGGGGGAGGGGCCCGCGGATACGTATGTGCACTTTGTAGAAGAAAACGCGGCGTCGATAAGCACTTGCCTTGCGCCATAAGAAAGGAACCCTGACATGAAACTTCAACTTGCAGCCCTCACCCTCGCCGCGGCGACCGCGCTCGCGCCCGTTGCTGGCGCACAGGGGATGGACAATGACCCCGCGCTGCAGCAGACGGTGCGCAGCGACGAGGCGATCGCGCCCGCCGGCGAGCAGGCCGTGATCTCCGCGGGCCACGTCGACCTCGGCGCGACCTTCGACGGCGACGAGCTCACCTTCCTCGCACGCGACGACTCGCAGGACCCGCCCGTGTGGCGCAGGCTTGACGACGTCGTGTTTCAGGTCTCCGACGACGCCAAGCAGACCCTGCCCGACACCGGAGCGTTTGACTTCACCGGCGCGGGCGCGGGCGATGATGTGTGGGTGATCCCGCAGACCGAGGTGCAGGGCGTGCCCTGGCTGGGGTGGAATACGCAGTCGCCGTCGCTGCTGGAGCGCTCCTCAAACGGCGTGAGCCTGGAGTTCGGCGGGCACGAGGGCGACGGCGACTTCTCGCTCTTCCTGCAGCCGGGCGGGTTCCACGAGCCGCAGCTGCTGTGGTCCTCGCGCGAAGACGGCACGCAGCCGATGTGGGTGGAGCCGAATACGCACACCCACGCCAACTGGGTGTTTACCCAGCCGGGCGTGCAGCTGGTGGGCGTGCGCGCCGTGGTGAAGGACAACGAGGGCAACACCCACACCGACGAGGAAGTCGTGCGCATCGCGGTGGGCAGCGATACCGACCCCGCCGAGGCGCAGGCGGCCGAGTTCTCCGGCCCGTGGCGCGGGGCCGAAAATGGGGACGAGAATGAGGCCACGGACGGCGCCACGGATGCTGCCGCGGGCTCATCTGCTGGCAGCAACGCCGGACTCCTCGTCGCCCTGGGGATTGGCGTGCTCGTCGTCGCGCTGGTGGCCCTGTTGGTCGTGCGCTCGCGGAAGGGGCGCGCGTAATGGCCGCGAGTAGTCAAGATGCGCTGATTCGGGTCTCGGGACTCAGCGCCGGGTACCCGGGGCGCGCCGTGTTCGACGGCGTTGACCTGGACATTCTGGGCGGACAGTTTGTCGGCCTGCTCGGGCCGAACGGGGCGGGCAAAACGACGCTGCTGCGCGCCATGCTCGGCCTGATCCCTGGCGCGCGCGGCACGGTGCGCGTCGCCGGGCGCAGTGGCGTGCAGGTGCGCAAGGCGGTGGGGTATGTCCCACAGCGTCACGACGTGGCCTGGGACTTTCCCATCGACGTCGCGTCCGCGGTGCTCAACGCCACGCTGGACCTGCGGCCCTGGTACACACGCGCGGGTGCCGCGGAGCGCGACGCCGTCGCGGACGCCCTGGACAGCGTCAACCTCACCGAGCTGTCCGCGCGCCCCATCGCGGATCTCTCGGGCGGGCAGCGCCAGCGCGTTCTGGTCGCCCGTGCGCTCGTGCGCAAACCCCGGGCCCTCTTCCTCGACGAGCCGTTCACCGGCCTGGACATCCCGTCCACCGAGCAGCTGCTCGCCCTGTTCCGCGAGTTGGCGGGCCACGGCATCGCCATCGTCATGTCCACACACAACATCGTCGAGGCCGTCGATTCCTGCGACCGCCTCATCCTCTTCCGCGGCGGGGTCGTGGCTGACGCGGCCCCCGGGCAGCTGTGCGACACCCAACCGTGGATGGACACGTTTGGGGTTGGGCCCGAATCGCCCTGGCTGGCCGCCCTGCAGACCCACGTGCAACGAGCTCAACCACACCGCGCCGAGGAGGCCACGCATGCTTGAGATCGGTTTCCTGCAGTTCCTCGCCGACGTGGCCAACCCGCAGCTCGCGTTCCTGCCCCGCGCGCTCGTGGCGGCGGTGCTGGCCTCGGTGCTGTGCGCCGTGGTGGGCTGCTTCGTGGTGCTGCGCGGGATGGCGTTCATCGGCGACGCCGTCGCCCACGCGGTCTTTCCGGGGGTGGCCATCGCGTTCGCGCTCCACGCCTCGGTGCTGCTCGGCGGGGCTGTGGCCGGGGCGGTCGTCGCCGTCGTGATCGCCGTGCTGTCGCAGCGCAGGACGATCAAGGAGGACGCGATCATCGGCATCGTGTTCGCCGCGGCGTTCGCGTTTGGGTTGGTGATTATTTCGCGGGTCGAGGGCTACACGGCGTCGTTAAGCGCATTTCTTTTTGGCTCCCTGACTGGCGTAAGCGTGCGCGACCTGTGGGTGAGCGGCGTGACCGGCGCGGTGATCATTGCGCTGGTTGCGGCGCTGCGGCCGTGGCTCACCGCGGTGGCGCTGGATCGCGAGACCGCGCGTGCGATGAATCTGCCCGTGGCCGCGCTCGACCTGGTGCTCTACCTGTGCGTGACCGCTGCCGTGGTGATTTCGGTGCAGACCATTGGCAACATCCTGGTCATCGCGCTGCTGGTCACGCCCGCGTCCGCCGCGCGCCTGTTCACGGACAACCTGGAGACGATGATGGTGCTCGCCGCGCTGATCGGCATCGTCGGCAGCGTCCTCGGCGTGTGGCTGGCCTGGTCCTTCGACTCGCCCACGGGCGCCACGATCGTTCTGTGCGTGACCGCGATTTTCGGGCTGAGCTGGCTGTTCGCGCCGCGCCGCGGAGTGCTGCGCGCGCCGGGCCGGACGCCGCGGAAGGAGACCGTCTAGATGCGACTGCTCAGACTCGTCGCCGCGACGGCGCTCGTTGCTGCCAGCTCTCCGGTGGCTGCCGCCGCCGAGCTGACTGACACCGGGCACGTGCCCGGCGATGCCGGCTTCGGCGTCGACCTGCCGGCCGATACCCCGTGGGCAGGCCGCGACGGCACGACGCACCCCTGCGCAGGCCGCAAGCTGCTCTATCACTCCCACAACGACGCGCTCTACGGCACCCGCGTCGGCGGGGACCTCACCGTCATGGCAGTGGACGGGCAGCAGGTCGTAAACCAGGACGATGTCTGCTTCCGCCTGCCGCGCGACGCCGATCCGGACGGCAACGAGGTCTCCCGCATCCAGATCCCGGACGACGGCTCGCTCGACTTCCTTGGTCAGCCCGGCGACACCGTGTGGCTCGCACCGCAGTCCGTGGACTGGGCCGACAACTGGCGCCCCATCTGGTCGGGTCTCGGCGCCTTCGATCCCGCCCACGAGGGCGACCCGTCCGCCATCCCCAGCAACTTCGAGGACGACCTCATGCACTTCGACCTCACAGACATCGAGGGCCCCGGCGACGTGCAGATCTTCTTCAAAAATGCCATCTCGCCCGCGGAAATCGTCTTCAATAGCGCCGACCCGCAGGCCCGCACGGTCGACTACGAAGTCGGCGCCCACGGTCACTTCAACTGGGCCTTTTCCAAGCCCGGCATCTACGCCTTGACGTGGCAGGGCAGGGCCTCGCTTATCGACGGCACGCCGCAGCACACCAAGCCCATCACCCAATACTGGCTCGTCGGCGATGACGGCGATGTGGGCCTGGCCGACGGCACCACCACCGAACTGCGCAAAGTGACCAACTATGTTGGCGGCGACCCGGGGCAGGGCGTTGAGGACGGCGGTGCTGGCGCGGAAGCTGGCACCGGTGGCACCGACCAGAGCGCGCCGCTGACCACGGTGCAGCTGCTTCCGGAGGAAGGCGAACCCAGCCAAGAACCCAGCAGAGAACCTGATGATGGCTCCGCGCCGGCCGGGGGTGCGGTGGCGTCGACAAGCGAGCAGCCCAGCGCGACGCGACCGGACGAGGGGCGCTGCGAGGCGGCGCGCGCACTGCGTACCAAGCCGGAGGCGCTGATCAGCGCTGGTCACATGGATATGGGGCTGGTGGATGACGGCGGCATTGAGGCGAAGCTCATCGATGACAGCGATCCGCGCTCGCCGACCCCGCGCGACTCCGGCACGTTCCTGTTCGAGGTGCCCGACGCAGCGAGAACGAAGATCCCGACGAACTTCCGCGCAAGCTTCCCCGGCGAACCAGAAACCATGTGGGTGCTGCCGCAGGCCCAGGTGAAGGGCCTGCCGTGGCTCGGGTTTTCCACGACGCGGCTGACGCAGGACAGCTTGGCACCAGGCAGCAACGTGAAGGTGACCATGAAGGATGCGGAAGGCCCCGGGCGGATCTTCTCCTGGCACGAGTCGCTCGGTGGCACGACACTGGAGCTCGATTCCGGCGACGCTGCGACCGCGCTGGAGTACGGGGTCAACGACCACGACCACCAGGCGTTCGGCTTTACCAAGGACGGCCTCTACTCTGCGACGTTCCGCTTCGAAGGCACCGCCAGCTCGGGCGAGGCGTTCTCGAAGGAGCTGACGGCGGCGTTTGCCGTGGGTGACTCCGCAGTGGCGCAGGCGAAGGAGTACGCGTCGAGTGGGTACGCATCGCTTGACGACACCGACTGTGCCAATACCAGCGACGAGCCCGGCGCCGATTCTGGTGCCGGCAGCTCGGACACGTGGGTGGGGGCCCTGGCCAAGGGGATCCGCTCCGTGGACAAGGAGTTTGGCGCCTTCGGGGAGAAAGCAGGGCCGTTCTTCGCGCACCTGCGTGGTGGGGGTAAGGATGCCGTCGCGACGACGTCGCTGAAGCCGCCGGCACCACAGCTGACGTCGCCGAAGCCGCCGGCACCGGCTCAGAGTGCTCCCAGCAGGCGGGGAAGTGGCGCGGCCGCCCCGACACGCGAGCAGCGGGTCAGCGCCTCCGCCGGCGGCAGCGGCTCGGAGAGACCGGGCAGTGCCCCGGGTAGCCGGGGAGGTGCCCGGACGCACACACCGGCGAAGACGAGCAGTGCCCAGGGCAAGTCGGCGCCGAAGAAGCAGAAACCGACGAAGCAGACAACACCGAAGAAGCAAACAACGACGCCCGCGAAGCCTGACCACGGCTCCGGCGAAAAGACCACCGGCAGCGGTTCCGGTGGGATCGTGTCCTCCTTCGACGGCACGAAGCCGAAGCGCGGAAGCGACAGCGATGGTGATAGCGGCGAGGATGCAGCGCAGGCGCAGGTCGCGACCTCGCAGGGCACGACCGCCAGCGGCTTCTGGGGAGGACTCATTCTCGGCGTGGGCCTGATGGCTCTGCTCGGCGGCATCGTGCTCTTCACGGCGGCGGCGAAGATGCTGCGGCACGCCCCGAAACCGGGGAGCTCCAGCGCGGACGCGGCGGAATCGTCGGGAGTGTAGGCGCGATTTGGTGTTTTGGCAGGGGACCGACTAACGTACGACGCGAAGTTTGAACGGGTGAAAACCCGTGCTCAAGTTTCACCGAAGACCGTCGGTCACTCTGCCACCGCAGAGTCGAAGGAATCCCACTCCAGGGATCGGCCCACGCAGGAGAAACGTGGCTTGCCTTTCAGGGTGCCTCGTGCTTCTGCACGGGGCATTTTTCTTTGGGACGTGTGAGCGTCGAGAAGCGAAATGCTCCGGGCGGATTGAAGGACATGAAGAATTGGAAGGAGGCGTGTGTACATGGCTAACCCGAAGAACGAGCAGGAGCTCAAGGTTCTGAAGGAGAAGTTCGAGGCGGCTAGCTCGATCGTGCTGACTGAGTACCGTGGCCTGACCGTTGGTCAGCTGCAGGAACTGCGCGGTGAGCTCGGCTTCGACGTCGAATACCACGTCGCCAAGAACACCCTCATCAAGATCGCTGCTAACGAGCAGGGCATCGAGGGTCTCGACGATCTTCTTGTCGGCCCGACCGCTATCGCCTTTATCAAGGGCGAGGCTGTCGACGCTGCGAAGGTCATGAAGAAGTTCAACAAGGATCACGACGCATTCGTGATCAAGGGCGGCTACATGGATGGCAATGCCATCGATGCTGCTCAGGTTGATGCCATCGCCGAGATGGACAACCGCGAGACCACTCTTGCAAAGCTCGCTGGTGCCTTCGAGGGCTCCTTGGCAAAGGCCGCCGGCCTGTTCCAGGCTCCGGCGTCCAAGACGGCCCGCCTTGTCGCTGCACTGCAGGACAAGCAGGACGACGCTGCATAACGCGAACTAACTACACACACCAAACATTCGGGCCAAAGCGCCCACAAACAGAAAGGATGCCATTATGGCTAAGCTGTCCAAGGACGAGCTCATTGAGCAGTTCAAGGAAATGACCCTCATCGAGCTTTCCGAGTTCCTGAAGGAATTCGAGGAGGTCTTCGACGTCACCGCTGCTGCACCGGTTGCTGCTGTTGCTGCCGCTCCGGGCGCTGCTGGCGACGCTGCTGCTGAGGAAGAGAAGGACGAGTTCGACGTCGTGCTCGAGGACGCGGGCGCCAAGAAGATCGGTGTCATTAAGGCTGTCCGCGAGATCGTCTCCGGCCTGGGCCTGAAGGACGCTAAGGAAATGGTCGAGGGTGCTCCGAAGGCCATCCTCGAGGGCGCAAACAAGGACGACGCTGAGGCTGCAAAGGCCAAGCTCGAGGAGGCTGGCGCAAAGGTCACCCTCAAGTAAGAGCCTTTCGCTTCTCGACGTCACCCCCCGTCCACCGGTACGAAAACACCGGTGGGCGGGGGTTTCGCGTGTGTGTGGGGGGGCAGGAGTGCAGCTCCTTTACCACTGATGAACGGGGGCTCAGGCCAGGTTGCACCCAGTAGCCCCTTCGAATTCGAAGACTATTCGGTACCCTGGCAACCTGTGAGCGCTGTACCGCGATGCGGAAGTGGAGCTCAGGACAGGGTTTGAATACATTGACGGCGAGCCATTACGAGGGGCTGATTGAAATGCTTGATGCACCTGAAAAAGAACCTGGTCGTCTCATACCTTGGATCCGGGGCTTCGACCCGGATGTCATCGAATTCAGCTTGGCGTGCGTGCCAGATTGGGTGCCGTCTGAATACCGCGAATTTTTCAACTCGTACGTTGCGTTCGAGTTCGAATACGGCGAATGGTTCGCTCCGAACCAACCGCCGAGCGATCCGAGTAGTGTGCAGGCTGGCTATTCCAGCCTGCGCGAAGCGGCTGAAGCGTTCGGCGCGGATCCGGACGCCTGGTTCCCAGTCGGGATGTTTGACGGTGATGACTACGTGGCGTACCACCGAAAGGACGACGGCGCGATCGAGTTTGGGCGCTACCACTTCTTGGACCGGGAGTTTTTGGACGGGCCATATCCGAGCATGGCTGAGTGGATGCAAACCTACGGAGTGGAGCTATAAACAATGGAACTGCACGCTGTGCGTTACGACGACCGTGTCTTCGACGAGCCGAGTGTCGACGGTATAGATTTTTCGATGGTCCGGTTTGAATCATGCACGATCACGCGCCCGCACGGGAGGCCGGGCAGTGTCTCGCATATCGCGTTCATAGATACTGAATTGTCCAGCCCAGCGTTCGATTTCCGAGCTGACTGGTTGAGCACCGTCTCCGGCTCTACCCTGCGCGATGTGGTGATTGAGGGCGGCGGTGTGCAGTCTCCGATTTCTGCGCGTGTGGTGGATTCTACGATCACCGGCGAGCTGCGCAACCTCGGGTTGAGCGAGCACTTTCGCTATGACCAGCTCGAAGGGGTTGATCTGTCCGACTGCAAACTGGAGAACGTGAGTTTTCAGGGCATCCCGATGGAGCGTGTGAAACTCTCCCCGGCGGACGAGGCGCTGTTGGTCGAGGACTGGGCAGCGGTTGCGGATGAGGTGTACGCAGTTGTACGCAGGAAGATGTCTTGTGGCGACGCGAAAGCGGAATTCGCTGCTGGGGAGGTTTTCGTCGCGCTTGAGAGTGATGCGTCGCTTTTCCGCTCGCGCTTCGACATCACCAGGCCCGACAAATCGCTCGGCTATGACGAGCGCCGCGGCGCGCGGTATGTCCACGAGCTCGCATATACCGACAAGCCAGACTGGTTCATGGAAGTGATCCGCTCGCTGTACCGCGAGGTCGGCCTCGCGTGAGACAGTCACGTTTTCGTTCTGTAGTTGAGACTCTCACAGGTGAGGATTTACGGACATGTTCGTGAAGTTGGATCGGAAGAACCAGTCGGAGGCTGCTACCAGTGAGCTTCTGCGGGTGGTGGAGGAAGTCAATCCTGAATTGGCAAACATGCTTGATCCGGATGCGAGCATGAGTCTGTTCGACCAACTCAAAGCGCGTGCAAGTCGGACTGAGCTCAATGCGATTCGTGAGGGGGTCCGTCCACTGGCGGAGCGATCGTTTGATGATCCACTAGCTCGCTATCTCTTTGGATATTTTCCTGGACTCGGGGTGAAAAACCCCGACATTAGCTATGTGGTTGATGAGATGGAGCGGCTCAAAGACGAGGAAATGGGCCCTGAGCTGGATGCGGTACTGAATTTCGATCTGACCATTTTGTGTGAGGTGATGTCGGCATCCAATATTGACCAACTCGACAGGCTGCTCCGGATTGAGTCAGACACGATCGCAGGGCAACAATCCGTGGTGATCCAAACAGGGGTGCGGAAAAAGTTCTTTCGTGAAGCGCCGCAGCTGCAATGGCTGGCGGCATCGCGCTTCCGGGACAGAAATAAGTACCTCGATGGTGCCCTCGACCGAATGCTGTCTGCTTCTGATAACAACAGCGTTGCTGGGGTTTCGACCGAGTCGGAGCCGCTGGCTGATGACGTAGTGAGTGGTCCCCTTCCGATCTATGTTTCGGTGCCAGCAGGGGAGTATTCGTCGCTTCTTTCCGCTGATGCGGAGACTCGTGTGGACGCGATGTTCGACGTGATGGAGGAAGAGACTTACCCGGTTGCAGATATCGACAAGCTGCACGCGGCGACGCACCGGGTGCTGGTCGAACTTGTCGGTGAAGATGCTGCGACGTCGATTGTGTATGGGGGTGCGGATTTGGATCCGCAGCAGGAAACGGACGGTCTGCGGGGGAACGACCCCGGTGACGTCGATAAGCTTTCGTCCTTGCTTGCTGATGTCGACCTCGGGACGTTGGAAGATTCCTTGGCGGTGGGAGAGTTGGCAGGGATTTACGCCGCAGCGGCGAAGCGCGGAGACGCTATCGCAGTGCTGATGAACTAGCGGGCGTATTGCCTGCTGCACACAACACATCCCCCGCCCGATCGTCGCAACGACCGTGCAGGGGATTGCTGTGGGCTGCCTAAGCCCCACTACAAGGGACTAGTTTTCATCCTCCTCGTTCTTCTTTGCGTTCTTCTGCGCGGACGACTCTTGTGCGGACGAACCTTGTGCCTTGCCGCCTTCGCCGCCGCCAATCTTGGAGCTCAGGCCGTCGTACTCAGGCGCGCAGGCCTGGGCAATCTGGTCAGCGATGAGCAGACCGAGTGCGGTGAGCGCCAGAGCCGCGGCTGCGGTGCCGAGCTCGCGGGCCGGGAAGTTCGGTCCAAGCACGGACTGTGCCGCCTGGGCGAACTGCTCGTCGAAGATACCCAGCTGCTGCTGGATCTGCGTGTTCACCTGCTCGATAGCCTTGCCAGCCTCGGCGCGGAACTCCTCGAGACCCGGGATAGCCACCTGGGTAGCCACACCCAGCGGGATCAGGAGCAGGAGCGGGATGCCGACGCCCGCGAGACCGGCGATGCAGCGATCGCTCAGTTCCGAGGAACCAGTGGTCGTGCCCTGCGACTCCGAGGAAACCTTGATGACCACGACGCGGTCGCCATCCTTGGTCTCGACGACGTAGGTGCCTTCGGCCCAGTCCTTCGGGACAGTGATGGTGATGTTGCCATCAGCGTCCTTGCCCGGGTTGAGCTCGGAGATGTCCTTGATGGTGCCATCCGGGTAGCGGATCTGCAGATCCTTCGGGTCGATGTCGCCACCAACGGTGACGGTATCGCCCGGCTTGACCTCAACGGTCGCACCGTTGGACACCTGCGGCGGAACCTGCACAGGGACGGTGATCGTTTCGTTCGAACCATCCGGGTAGGTCACCACGACGGGGATGTCGTAGCTTCCGCCCTTGGCGTCCTTGTCCGGGTTTACCGTCACCTTGCCGGTGCCCGGGTGGACGGTCACCTTGCCCGGGAAGGTGTGCTTACCGGGTGCGAAGGTGGTGTCCTTCGGAAGATCGGAGCCGTCCTCGTTCTTCGGGCCCTCAATAACAGTGTCCTGTTCGCGAGGCGTCGTGGTGCGGTCGCCACCGTAAGTGGGATCGTGCGCGTCGCTATCCTGCGGGTCCTTGCCATCGGTGTCGTTGCCGCCGGTGTTTCCGCCGGGGGTCGTGCCGGTATTGCCGCCGTCGCCGGGCTTATCGGAACCGCCCGAGGTGGTACCGACGGTGAAGATCGGAGACAGCGTCTCACTGGAACCATCCGGGTAGGAAACGATGACCGGGATGGTCACCTCGGTGCCGTTCGGAGTGTTCGCAGGCGCCTTAATGGTGAAGTCACCGGTGTCAGCGTCACCATCCAGGGTCCAGCCGGACGGGAACTTCGGGAAGACGAACGTCGTGCCTTCCGGCAGCTCGCGGTCGCCGTTCTGCTCGAACTTGACCGGGGTTTCGGCCAGACCGCGCTGGTTCTCGTAGCCAGGGTTGTTGTTGTCAGCCTGGGAAGTCGAGTCCTCGCTGCCCTTACCGTTGTCGCCGCCCTTACCGTCGTCCTTGTCCTCGTCTCCGCTGTCAGCCGGGATGACCTCGACGGGGACTTCAACGGTGTCGGTGGTGCCGTCCGGGTAGGTCACCTCCACGACGACAGTGTGCTTGCCGGGCTTTGCGTCCTCGTCCGGAGTGACAGTGATCTCGCCGGTACCCGGATCGACCTCGACCTTGCCAGGGAAATCGTCGTCCTTGTGCTCGAACTTGGTGTCATCCGGAAGCGCAGAACCGTCCGGGTTACGCGGTGCGTCGACGGTCTCGGTGTCACCGGGCTCGACCTTGGTGTCGCCGTCGTACACCGGCTCGTTGTCCGTTGCGTCATCGGAAGTGCCAACAACCTCGAACGGTGCGTTGACGGTCTCGCGGGAGCCATCCGGGTAGACCACGCTGACCGGAATAGACACTGCCGTACCCGGCAGAGCGGACTCGGGCGGGGTGACCGTGAAGTCGCCGTTCTCGTTCGGCTCACCGAAGGTCCAGCCAGCCGGTGCCTTCGGCAGGACGAACTTGGTGCCCTCTGGGAGCTCACGGTCGCCATCCTGCTTCAGCTCGGTCGCGGTACCCGCCGGACCGGACCCGGGGGAGTACGCCGGATCGTTGTCTACAGCGTCGGTAGAGCCGTTGTCCTTACCGTCATCCGAACCGTCGCCGGAGCCATCATCGGAACCGTCATCCGAACCGTCGCCGGAGCCATCGTCCGAACCGTCGCCGGAGCCATCATCGGAACCGTCATCCGAACCGTCGCCGGAGCCATCGTCCGAACCGTCACCGGAACCGTTGTCGCTGCCGCCGTTGTCCGGCGGGGTGATGGTGGTGTCATCCGGGATGCGGACCGGAAGGTCGATGGTTTCCTCGGTGCCGTCCGGGTAGGTGATGTCAACCGGGATGGTGTAGTCGCCCGGGGTGGCGTCCTCGTCAGGCGTGAGCGTGACCTCACCGGTGCTCGGGTCGACGGTGACCTTGCCCGGGAAGTCCGAATCGTCAGAGTCGCCCTGCTCGAAGGTCGTGTCCTCCGGCAGCGAGGAGCCGTCCGGGTTCGTGGGGGCGTCGACAAGCGTCTCCTCGCCTCGCGGAGCCTCGGTGTCCTCGTAGGAGGGGTCGTTGCCGCTTGCGTCGTTGGTCACCACGAAGACAGCCTCGGTGTCGTCGATGGTGCCGTCCGGGTAGGTGAAGCGGACCGGGATGGTCACGCGGGTGCCATCGAGCGCGTCGGGGTCCGGGGCGACGGTGAAGTCGCCAGCCTCGTTGGGCTCTCCGAAGGTCCAGCCCTCAGGAGCATCCGCGACCGTGATCTTGGTGCCCTTAGGCAGCTCGCGGTCGCCGTTCTGGGAAACCTTGGTCTCCTTGCCAGCCGCGCCCTCGGTGGTGCCGTAGCTCGGGTCGTTGTCAGCAGCCTGGTCGGAGGAGCCGGTATCGCCGCCGTCGCCGTTGTCCTTGGGGTCTTCGGGGACGGTGACGGTGACGGTGGTGGTCTCCTCGGAGTCATCCGGGTAGGTGACCTCAACTGGGATCTCGTAGTCGCCCGGGGTTGCATCGTCGTCAGGAGTGACGGTGACCTTACCGGTGCCCGGGTCGACCTCGACCTTGCCCGGGAAGTCGTTCTCGCCCGGCTTGAACGTGGTGTCCTCCGGAAGCTCGGAGCCGTCCGGGTTCTTCGGCGAATCGATCTCGGTGGGCTCGCCCTTCGGGGTCTCCGTGTCTTCGTAACGCGGGTCGTTCGTGTCCTTATCCAGCGGCAGGACGGTGAACGGCGCGGTGACGGTGTCCTGTGAGCCGTCCGGGTAGGTCACCAGGACGGGGATGTCGACCTTGCCCGGGCGAGCGTTCTTCGCCGGGGTGACGGTGAAGTCGCCGTTTTCATCCGGCTCGGACGCGGTCCAGCCGTTCGGCAGGGTCGGGGTAAAGGTGCTGCCCTTCGGCAGGTCCTGGGTTTGGTCAACCTTCGTGCCCACGCCCGGCTTGCCCTGTGCGGGCTGGTAGTACGGGTCGAAGTTCTCCGCATCGGACTTGTCCGGATCCTCGGTCGCGTTGTCGCGGGCCGGGACGGTGACCTCAACGTCGACCGTATCGGTGGTGCCGTCCGGGTAGGTGACCTTGACCGGAATGTCGTAGTCGCCCTCGCGAGCGCCGTTGTCCGGGTTGACCGTGACCTTGCCGGTACCCGGGTCGACCGTTACCTTGCCCGGGAAGCCCGGGAGCTGCTCACCGTTCGGGCCGGTGACCGGCTTAGTCGGGTGCTGCTCGAAGGTGGTGTCGCCAGGAAGGTCGGAGCCGTCCGTGTTCTTCGGGCCGTCGATGACGGTGTCGGTCCCGCGCGGCGTTTCGACGCGGCCGCCATAGGTCGGATCGTTCGCGTCGTTATCAGCCTCGCGATCGGGCTGGCCCGGGGTGACCGTGTGGCTGGAGCCGTCAGCGTTTGTAGCCAACGCGAAGTTCACGTTGGTCCAGTTGCCGCCACCGTCGCGGTGCGGGGCGGTGGCAACGTTCGCATTGTTGCCCAGGTGCTTCTGGCCAGGCACGTGGCCGTTATGCGCCCAGTCGGTGTCGGCAAGGGAGCGCTGTGCGTGGCCCGACTCGGTGTAGACGTCATTGCCCACCGGTGCGCGGAACTCAGAGGTGTTCCAGGACGACAGGTTGGTCTTGATGTTGTGGTCTGCGTCCTCGACCCACATGTAGACGTAGTCCGCGTGACGGGCCTGGTCGAAGGAAGAGCGCAGCGTGTAGGTGCCGTCCGCCTTCACCGGTGCGGAGTAGACGGTGAAGTTCTCGGGATGCGCACGGACGTAGTCTGCCGTTCGCTTGATACGGCCCTGGATGTCGGCTCTCGTGCGGTTACCGGTGGTGTTTGTGTCGCGACGGATCGCATCCAGCGCCTGGTACGCCTCGTCGTTCGGCACGGCCTGGTAGACGGTGTGTCCCTCGGCCGGGGTGTCCGTGCCGTCGAAAAGCACACCATTGTCCACGTTGATGTTGTACTGGTTCTTGGCCCACACGTTCTCCGTGTCGGTGCCCTTCATAGAGTCGTTCCATACCCGGCCGGAGTACGTACGCTTGACGGCCTTATCCGGGGTTTCGGAGAGCTGGCTCTTCAGGGTGTTCGACGCGGGGGAGACCTGGTAGACCTTGACCACCGTCTCACCCCACGTGGGGCCGCGACGGTCGTTGACTGCCACTGGGTGGATGGACCAGTTGAGGTTGCGGGAATCTTCGACGCTGCCGCTGTACCATGCGCCACCCGGGGTCGCGCGTACGACAGAGAACGGCTCGTTGATGTGCGGGTTGATCGCCGAGTTGTTCTCGCCGATCAGCAGCTGGACGTCAGCGGAGCCATCCTTCCAGGTGCCTGCAGCCAGCTTCGGGGAGCCGTCCTTGAACTCGAAGGCGTAGACCGTGTTGCCAAAGTCATCCGTGTGTGTCGTCGCCTTGTGGATGCGAGACATCTTCCCGCCACCGGTGTCGTAGCGCATGTACATGTCCGCGCCCTCCGGAACCGGGGTGTCGCTCCATGGGTTGCGCATATCGTCGACCTCCATGGTGCCACGGTCAGCGTAGGAGAGGTAGCCCCACACCACGTTGCGTTTTCCGTCGAGGACGCCCTTGTTCACGCTGTCAGTCGGCGTGATGGCATCCGCTTCGACGATGCTGGCGGGGTCCCAGTCGCTCGCGCTCGGTGCCTCGGCGGCGTGAGCCACGTTGGCAATTGCTGCGTGAGGGCCAACTACTGGAAGCGCTTGCGATCCGACGGCGATGGCCATCGAGGCTGCAAGCATTGTCATGCCGCGGCGACGGCCTCTCTTATGGGGTTGGGCAGGTGGGTAAGCCATCATATTCTCCTTAGCGTTTTCTGACGGTTTGGCACGATATTCTAAGTGAGTCTCAGGAAGCTGGAAATGGCTTTGGGGTGCCTGGGGGCGATTCGGCGACGCCAGTACGCGAAAAGGCGGTATAAATGTGTCCCTACTCACTATGTATGCGTCCAAGCTTATATCCGATCCGCGGGTAGTGCGGGGGTGATTGGGGCAGTTTTAATAGTTTTCGAACACTAACTGGTAGGTTGAAAAGGGCGGTTTACTGGCCACAAAAGGTATAGAGGTACGTGTTTGTATCCGTGCAGAAGGGGGGTGGGCGTGAAGTGTTGCAAAGCGGGTGCGAAACGCGCGAATGTCCTTACACATGCTGAGCCGAAGCTGTGTGCAAAAATCTTGCATTCTGAGATACCGGGGGCGCAACGCCTCGTTTGCTGAGAATGTTACGTGGTCATGCCCGCCCGCAGGGGAGCCCGAGCTGTGTCCACTACACTTTGGCCCATGCTGCCTAAATCCAGGATTCTCTCCGCGCTCCTCGTGGGTCTCGGCATCGCGCTCGTGGTTGCTGGCCTGCTCGCGCCGCGCTTCCTGCTTGGCGACGCCCGCCTGCCCCTCGACCTCGCGCACACCACCTGGACGCTTCGCGACGACGACGGCACACGCGAAGGCGAGCCTGCCCCCGTGACCCGCCAGCTCCACATGGAGGTGCAGGACCCCTCGAATGACGACGTGGCGAGCGTGCGCATCGGCGATACCTTGCGTGCCGGCACGGCCGGTTCGGACTTTGACAACCTCGTTACCGCGTCCACCTGGTCGATGGTGCTGGACCGTGCCACCGGCCAGGTGGCCTTGCCTGCGCAGGTGTCCAGTCAGATGGCGATGCCTGCGACGGAGGTGCCCGTGGACGGGCCCTGGCTGAAGCTGCCGTCCGACGTGCAGCAGCAGGACTACAACGTGTTCGACCCGCAGCTGCGGGGGAGTGCGCCCGCGCAGTTTGCCGGCGAGGAAGAGATCGCCGGCCGCACTGTGTATACCTTTACCCAGCACATCGAGCCGACGAACTTAGCGCTGCGCTACGCCGACGCCTTGAATGCCAGCACCGCCGAGGTCGGCGAAGGCGAGGATGCTGACAGCGTGCGCACCTTCCGCAACTACGCTGCGGACCGCGAAATTCAGGTCGACCAGGTCACCGGTCTTGTGGTTGGCATGAAAGAAAAGGTCGACATCTTCTACGCCGACGACAACGGCGAGCACCCCACCAACGTCATTACCTACGACGCCGCGATGTCGCCGGAGGATACCGAGGCGATGGTGGCCCAGCTCTCCCGCGTGGTGCCGCAATCCGTATCGCAAAAGGTGACGTGGGGTACCATCGCGCTCGGCGCGCTTGTCGCCCTGTTTGGCCTGGTCGGCGCGTTCCGTCCCGGCCGCGCCCGCTAGCCGGGTGTCGCGGGGTTGCCGAGTTAGCAACCTCTGGTGGTAGGCTTCCCCGCAGCGACGTCACCGGTGAGGTTTCCGGTGCAGGAGCAAGCTTATCGACGGCACCGCTTTCGCTCCGACGACGCGCAGGCGACACGGGGGTGTGTCTGCTCTTTACAAAGCGTGCACTGTGCTATAGGCTAAGTCGTTGCGCTGGAAGCCGTCTCCAGTGAAGTGCGCGAGCCTTGCATGAGGCGCCCGTCGGAAAGCCTGTGTGAGCAGGGGGTATGTCGAAGGGTGCTGATTTGACAAGGTGATTTTGTCATCTCTGGGGGCGGGTCTTCCGAAGCAGACCGAAATGCTAACTTACCCAGCGGAAATGCCGGTTGTTTACAGAGCCAGAGTAAATAGCGTGGCGTCCGCCCTAGGTGCTGGAAGGACCCAACTTGGCAGTCTCAAACCAGACCATGTCAATGGCTGATATTCCCGGGGCCCCCGAACGTTACTCGTTCGCCAAGATCGCTGAGCCGATCACCGTCCCGGGTCTTCTTGATGTACAGCTTGAATCTTTTGCGTGGCTCGTCGGTACGCCTGAGTGGCGCACCCGCGAGCAGGAGCTGCGCGGCGAGGACGCCCGCGTGGCCAGCGGCCTGGAGGACATCCTGGAGGAGATCTCTCCGATCCAGGACTACTCCGGCAACATGAGCCTGACGCTGTCCGAGCCGCGCTTCGAAGATGCGAAGTACACCATCGAGGAAGCAAAAGAGAAGGACATTAACTACTCCGCGCCGCTCTACGTGACGGCGGAGTTTATTAATAACGATACGCAGGAGATTAAGTCCCAGACCGTCTTTATTGGCGACTTCCCGCTGATGACGGACAAGGGCACCTTTATTGTCAACGGCACCGAGCGTGTCGTTGTCTCCCAGCTCGTGCGCTCCCCGGGCGTCTACTTTGACGAGACGATTGATAAGTCCACCGAGCGTCCGCTGCACGCCGTGAAGGTGATCCCTTCCCGTGGTGCGTGGCTGGAGTTCGACGTGGACAAGCGCGACACCGTAGGTGTGCGCATTGACCGTAAGCGTCGTCAGCCGGTGACCGTCCTGCTGAAGGCGCTCGGCTGGACCGAGGAGCAGATCAAGGAGCGCTTCGGCTTCTCCGAGCTCATGATGTCCACGCTGGAGAACGACGGCGTGGCCAACATGGACGAGGCCTTGCTGGAGATCTACCGCAAGCAGCGCCCGGGCGAGCAGCCGACCCGCGACCTCGCGCAGTCCCTGCTGGAGAACTCCTTCTTCCGCCCCAAGCGCTACGACCTGGCCCGCGTTGGCCGCTACAAGGTCAACCGCAAGCTGGGTCTCGGCGGCGATCACGACGGCCTGATGACGCTGACCGAGGAAGACATCGCCACCACGCTCGAGTACCTCGTGCGCCTGCACGCTGGCGAGACCGAGATGACCTCCCCGTCCGGCGAGCTCATCCCGATCAACACCGACGACATCGACCACTTTGGTAACCGTCGCCTGCGCACCGTTGGCGAGCTGATCCAGAACCAGGTCCGCGTCGGCCTCTCCCGCATGGAGCGCGTCGTGCGCGAGCGCATGACCACCCAGGATGCGGAGTCCATCACGCCGACCTCTCTGATTAACGTGCGTCCGGTCTCCGCTGCGATCCGCGAGTTCTTCGGTACCTCGCAGCTCTCGCAGTTCATGGACCAGAACAACTCCCTGTCCGGCCTGACGCACAAGCGTCGTCTGTCCG
Source organism: Corynebacterium sp. Marseille-P8863 (assembly GCF_946902955.1). Lineage (NCBI taxonomy): Bacteria > Bacillati > Actinomycetota > Actinomycetes > Mycobacteriales > Corynebacteriaceae > Corynebacterium > Corynebacterium sp. Marseille-P8863. Next base: position 181,494 of record NZ_CAMPQC010000001.1, read on the forward strand.
CGCTGGGTCCGGGCGGCCTGTCGCGTGAGCGCGCCGGCATCGAGGTCCGAGACGTACACCCGTCCCACTACGGCCGCATGTGCCCGATTGAGACCCCTGAGGGTCCGAACATTGGCCTGATCGGCGCGCTCGCGTCCTACGCTCGCGTCAACCCGTTCGGCTTCATCGAGACCCCGTACCGCAAGGTCAACGACGGCAAGCTCGCGGACCAGATCGACTACCTCACGGCCGACGAGGAGGACCGCTACGCGATTGCGCAGGCGGCCACCCCGATGACCAAGGACGGCGAGCTGACCGGCGAGCGCATCGAGGTCCGCCTCAAGGACGGCGACATCGGCGTCGTCGGCCCGCAAGGCGTTGACTACCTCGACATCTCGCCGCGCCAGATGGTCTCCGTGGCAACGGCGATGATTCCGTTCCTCGAGCACGACGACGCGAACCGCGCCCTCATGGGTGCGAACATGCAGAAGCAGGCTGTGCCGCTGCTGCGCTCCGAGGCTGCGTACGTGGCCACCGGCATGGAGCAGCGCGCTGCTTACGACGCTGGCGATACCGTCATCTCCCCGCTCTCCGGTGTGATCGAGACCGTGACCGGCGACTACATCACTGTGCTGGGCGACGATGGCACTCGCGACACCCAGCAGCTGCGTACCTTCCACCGCACCAACCAGGGCACCTGCTACAACCAGACTCCGATCGTGTCTGCTGGTCAGCGCGTCGAGGCTGGCCAGGTGATCGCGGACGGCCCGGGCACGAAGAACGGCGAGATGGCGCTCGGCCGCAACCTGCTCGTCGCCTTCATGCCGTGGGAAGGCCACAACTACGAGGACGCAATCATCCTCAACCAGCGCGTGGTGGAGGAGGACATCCTCACCTCCGTGCACATCGAGGAGCACGAGATTGACGCCCGCGACACCAAGCTCGGTGCCGAGGAAATCACCCGCGAGATCCCGAACGTGTCCGAGGACGTGCTCAAGGACCTCGACGAGCGCGGCGTGATCCGCATCGGTGCTGACGTGCGCGACGGCGACATCCTCGTGGGTAAGGTCACCCCGAAGGGCGAGACCGAGCTGACCCCGGAGGAGCGCCTGCTGCGCGCCATCTTCGGTGAGAAGGCCCGCGAGGTCCGCGACACCTCCCTGAAGGTGCCGCACGGTGAGACCGGCAAGGTCATCGCGGTCCGCCGCTTCTCGCGCGAGGACGACGACGATCTGTCCGCAGGCGTGAACGAGATGATCCGCGTCTACGTCGCGCAGAAGCGCAAGATCCAGGACGGCGACAAGATGGCAGGCCGCCACGGCAACAAGGGTGTTGTGGGCAAGATCCTGCCGACGGAGGACATGCCGTTCATGGAGGACGGCACCCCGGTGGACATCATTCTGAACACGCACGGCGTGCCGCGTCGTATGAACATCGGTCAGGTCCTCGAGGTGCACCTGGGCTGGCTGGCCAAGGCCGGCTGGACCGTGAACCCGGATGACCCGAAGAACGCCGCGCTGCTGGAGACCCTGCCGGAGCACCTTTACGACGTCCCGCCGGAGTCGCTGACCGCAACGCCGGTATTCGACGGCGCCTCCAACGAGGAGATCGCAGGACTGCTGGCAAACACCAAGCCGAACCGCGACGGTGACGTGATGGTCGACGGCCAGGGCAAGACCCGTCTCTACGACGGCCGCTCCGGCGAGCCGTACAAGTACCCGATCTCCGTCGGCTACATGTACATGCTCAAGCTGCACCACCTTGTGGACGAGAAGATCCACGCCCGTTCCACCGGCCCGTACTCCATGATTACGCAGCAGCCGCTGGGCGGTAAGGCCCAGTTCGGCGGCCAGCGCTTCGGCGAGATGGAGGTGTGGGCAATGCAGGCGTACGGCGCTGCTTACACCCTGCAGGAGCTGTTGACCATCAAGTCGGACGACGTGGTCGGCCGCGTGAAGGTCTACGAGGCGATTGTGAAGGGCGACAACATCCCGGATCCGGGTATCCCGGAGTCCTTCAAGGTGTTGCTCAAGGAGCTGCAGTCCCTGTGCCTCAACGTTGAGGTGCTCTCCACGGACGGCAGCGCCATGGAGCTCGACGGCGACGACGATGAGTTTGACCAGGCCGGTTCCTCGCTGGGCATCAACCTCTCGCGCGACGAGGGGTCAGCGGCGGATACCGTCTAGGCGCCAGGTGGGCGTCGATAAGCACTTGTGCTTGCGGCGCCCTGAATGAAACGAGAAGAAACTATCCACACGCAATCCTCCCCAGCTGGGGGAGGTGAAAGGGAATTTACGTGTTTGACGTAAACCTCTTCAACGAGCTTCGCATCGGCCTGGCCACTGCAGAAGACATTCGTAAGTGGTCCCACGGCGAAGTGAAGAAGCCGGAGACCATCAACTACCGCACCCTCAAGCCCGAGAAGGACGGCCTGTTCTGCGAGCGCATCTTCGGCCCCACCCGCGACTGGGAGTGCGCCTGCGGTAAGTACAAGCGCGTCCGTTACAAGGGCATCATCTGCGAGCGCTGCGGCGTCGAGGTGACCAAGTCCAAGGTGCGCCGCGAGCGCATGGGCCACATCGAGCTCGCCGCTCCCGTGACCCACATTTGGTACTTCAAGGGCGTCCCGTCTCGCCTGGGTTACCTGCTTGACCTCGCTCCGAAGGACCTGGAGCGCATCATCTACTTCGCCGCCAACATCATCACCAGCGTCGACGAGGAAGCACGTCACAACGACATGTCCACCCTTGAGGCGGAGATGCTGCTGGAGAAGAAGGAAGTCGAGGAGGACGCCAACTCCGAGATCGCTGAGCGCGCACACAAGCTGGAGGAAGACCTCGCCGAGCTCGAGGCTTCCGGCGCGACCGCCGCTGCCCGCAAGAAGGTGCAGCAGGCAGCCGACAAGGAAATGACGCACATCCGCGAGGCCGGCGAGCGCGAGGTCGAGCGCCTCGACGACATCTGGCAGACCTTCCAGAAGCTCGCCCCGAAGCAGATGATTATCGACGAGGTGCTCTACGAGGAGCTCGTCGACCGCTACGAGGACTACTTCACCGGCGGCATGGGCGCTGAGGCAATCCAGACGCTGATCCGCAACTTCGACCTCGAGTCCGAGGCCGAGGAGCTGCGCACCATCATCGCTGAGGGCAAGGGCCAGAAGAAGGTCCGCGCGCTCAAGCGCCTCAAGGTCGTCGCTGCGTTCCAGCGCTCCGGCAACGACCCAGCCGGCATGATCCTGGACGCGATCCCGGTGATCCCGCCGGAGCTGCGCCCGATGGTGCAGCTGGACGGCGGACGCTTCGCCACCTCCGACCTGAACGACCTGTACCGTCGCGTGATCAACCGCAACAACCGCCTCAAGCGCATGATTGACCTCGGCGCGCCCGAGATCATCGTGAACAACGAGAAGCGCATGCTGCAGGAGTCCGTGGACGCGCTGTTTGACAACGGCCGCCGCGGCCGTCCGGTCACCGGACCGGGCTCCCGCCCGCTGAAGTCCCTGTCCGACCTGCTCAAGGGCAAGCAGGGCCGCTTCCGCCAGAACCTGCTGGGTAAGCGCGTCGACTACTCCGGTCGTTCCGTGATTATCGTCGGCCCGCAGCTCAAGCTGCACGAGTGCGGTCTGCCAAAGCTGATGGCGCTCGAGCTGTTCAAGCCGTTCGTGATGAAGCGCCTGGTGGACAACCAGTACGCGCAGAACATCAAGAGCGCGAAGCGCATGGTGGAGCGCCAGCGCCCCGAGGTGTGGGACGTGCTCGAAGAGGCCATTTCCGAGCACCCGGTGCTGCTCAACCGCGCACCGACCCTGCACCGCCTGGGCATCCAGGCCTTCGAGCCGAAGCTGGTCGAGGGCAAGGCCATCCAGCTGCACCCGCTGGCGTGCGAGGCGTTCAACGCTGACTTCGACGGCGACCAGATGGCAGTCCACCTGCCGCTGTCCGCAGAGGCACAGGCGGAGGCCCGCGTACTGATGCTGTCCTCCAACAACATCCTGTCCCCGGCGTCCGGCAAGCCGCTGGCAATGCCGCGCCTGGACATGGTGACCGGCCTGTACTTCCTCACCATGCTGAAGTCCACCGATGAGATCGGCGGCGAGGGCGCCTACGCGCCTGCCGACGAGAACGGCCCGGCACAAGGCGTCTACTCCTCCTACCGCGAGGCGATCATGGCGTACGACCGCGGCGTGCTCGGCCTGCAGGCCCCGATCAAGGTCCGCATCGACCACCTGCGCCCGACCGTTGAGGTCGAGGAGGAGCAGTTCCCGGACGGCTGGACCAAGGGCCAGGCATGGATGACCGAGACGACGCTCGGCCGCATCATGTTCAACGAGCTTCTGCCGTTCAACTTCCCCTTCCAGGAAGGCGCCATGGTGCGCAAGGGCGGCGGCGCCGGCAAGGTGCTGCTGGGTGACATCATCCAGGACATGGTGGAGAAGTACCCCATGATCACCGTCGCGCAGACGCTGGACAAGATGAAGGACGCCGGCTTCTACTGGGCAACCCGTTCCGGCGTGACCATCACCATGTCTGACGTGCTGGTGCTCCCGAACAAGACGCAGTTCCTCGAGCGTTACGAGAAGGAAGCCGAGGAGATCGAGCGCAAGTTCTGGGAGAAGGGTGCGCTTACCGAGGAGAACCGCTACGACCGACTGGTTGAGCTGTGGCAGGACGCCACCAACAAGGTCGGCCAGGCCGTGGAGGACCTCTACCCGGACGACAACCCGATTCCGATGATCGTGAAGTCCGGTGCTGCCGGTAACATGCGCCAGATCTGGACCCTGGCCGGCATGAAGGGCATGGTCGTGAACTCGCGCGGTGAGTACATCACCCGCCCGATCAAGACCTCCTTCCGCGAGGGCCTGTCCGTGATGGAGTACTTCAACAACTCCCACGGTTCCCGTAAGGGCCTGGCCGATACCGCTCTGCGTACCGCGGACTCCGGCTACCTCACCCGTCGTCTGGTGGACGTGGCGCAGGACGTCATTGTCCGCGAGCTGGACTGTGGCACCCACCAGGGCGTCAAGGTCCCGGTGGCAGAGGCCGCTGGTGACGCCTTCGTCCGCCATGACCTGGTGGAGACCTCCGTGTCCGGCCGAGTCCTGGCCTCCGACGCGAAGGACTCCGAGGGCAACGTCGTCTTCGAGGCCGGCACCGAGCTGTCCGAGGAGCGTATCGACGTGCTCGTGCAGAAGGGCGTCGCCGAGGTCAAGGTCCGCTCCGTGCTGACCTGCCAGACCCCGACTGGCGTCTGCGCCAAGTGCTACGGCAAGTCCATGGCGTCCGGCCAGCTGGTGGACATCGGCGAGGCCGTCGGCATCGTCGCTGCACAGTCCATTGGTGAGCCGGGTACCCAGCTGACCATGCGTACCTTCCACCAGGGTGGTGTCGGCGGCGACATTACCGGTGGTCTGCCGCGTGTCCAGGAGCTGTTCGAGGCCCGCGTGCCCAAGAACTGCGCGCCGATCGCGTCGGTCGCCGGTACGGTCTCCCTGGAGGACGAGGGCAACTTCTGGACCCTCACCATCCACCCGGACGATGACTCCGACGACGTGGTGTACGAGAAGCTGTCCAAGCGCCAGGGCCTGGCCCAGGTGCGCCGCCCGATGGAGTCCAACCCGGACGCCATGATCGAGCGCTCCCTGCGCGAGGGCGACCACGTCGAGGTGGGCGAGCGCCTGCTCCGCGGTGCCGCAGACCCGCACGACGTGCTCGAGGTCCTCGGCCGTCGCGGCGTGGAGAAGCACCTCATCGACGAGGTGCAGGCCGTGTACCGCACCCAGGGTGTGTCCATCCACGACAAGCACATCGAGATCATCATCCGCCAGATGCTGCGCCGCGGCACGGTCATCGACTCCGGCTCGACCGAGTTCCTGCCGGGCACGCTGATCGACCTCTCCGAGGCACGCCAGGTCAACGCCGCCACCGTGGCGGACGAGGGCCAGCCGGCGGAGATGCGCTCCGAGATCATGGGTATCACCAAGGCCTCACTAGCTACCGAGTCCTGGCTGTCGGCCGCCTCCTTCCAGGAGACGACCCGCGTGCTCACGGACGCCGCGATCAACAAGCGCTCCGACCAGCTCATCGGTCTGAAAGAGAACGTGATCATCGGTAAGCTGATCCCGGCCGGTACGGGCATTTCCCGCTACCGCAACATCCAGGTCAAGCCGACCGAGGCCGCGCGCTCCGCGGCGTACTCCATCCCGAGCTTCGGCGAGGGCATCTACGGCGACGAGGGCTACGGCGAGTACACCGGCGCCTCCGTCCCGCTCGACGAGTACGGCATCGACCAGATCTAGCCTTCTGGCTGTTAGCTAGGTCTGCTCACCAACCGGCCCGGCTCCTCCGCAACTGTGCGGTAGGGGCCGGGCCGTTGGCGTCGATAAGCACGCGTGCCGAGCGCGCCTGCGGAAACTCTGCTTAGATTCCAGGTGTGAGCGAAGTATCGTCGACACCAGCGGCGAAAGGCCCCCGGCCATTTGCTGGATTGGCCAAATCGGTCGCGGCCGACCTTGGCACCCGGACCAACGCGACCCTCGCGGCGTTGCTCGCGGTTGTGGGCATCACCGGTGTCAGCGGCGGACTGGAAGCGGCCCCGCCCGAGGGCCTCACCGTGGCCGCGGCGCCGAGGGGCACCGGTGCGCTCGCGCAGCCTGTCGAGTTCACGGCCGCACCGTTCGAGATCTCGGTGCGGCGCACCTATACGCTTGGCGACGCACGCGTGGTGGAAATGCGACTCACCAACACCGCCTCGCGGCCTGTCCCTGCGCCGCAGTTCCTCATGGCGTTCGCCCTAGAGGACTCGCATCTTGGCCCAGAGGAGCAACCGGACATGAGAGCCGCGGTCGTACGCAAGCACAGCGCGGAGGCGCTCACCGAGGTTGCGCCATCCGAGGCGATCTCGCCCAACCCTGGCGTGCCGCTGGATGTCGCGCTCATCTTCCAAGGCCCGAGCGGCGCGAATGCCGCGGAGGCGGACACGCTGGTGATCACGTCGCTGGAGTACCGTACCTCCTTCCTGGACGGGGCGAAGGCCTGGCTGACCAAGGACCGTGCTGCGGAGGTGAGCCTGCGGTGACGACGGTACCGCGCCGAATAGTGGCGACCGCGGCGGCGCTGGCCCTGCTCAGCCTGGGCGGCCTCATCCGCGAGCAGCTTCCCGACGCGCAGGACCGGGCCTTCGCGCCGTTTGACTACGGCGCCGAGGCACCGAAGATCGGGCGGGTTGATGGAGTCCACACCATTACCGCCGATGCGATCAACGGCGTGCCAACGCACGCCCGCTGGCTGGTCGTGGATTTTACCCATACACCCGATACTGGCCAGGTACTCGAAGGGCAGATCAAGGCTACCGACGGCACGCTCTACGGACCCGCGAACCACCTCGCGTCGTCGTGTGGCACCCTGTACCCGCAACTTCCTACGCAGTGCACCCTCGTCTTCGAAATGCCGGCAGAGCAGATTGCGGAGGCGAGGCTGTTCTTGCACCCGTCCGCCACGCAGATGGCGCCGCGGGTAGTGCTGGAGCTCGGCGAACCAGTCGAAGCCGGAAACATCAGCAGGGAGGGGCTCACGCTATGAAACTTACCTGGTGGGCTGCCGCCCCGGTGGCGATCGGGTGCATGCTGGCGGCATCGTCGCAGCCGTACTTCGGGATCTATCGGCCGTGGTCCTGGACCCAGGAGCAACGCATCGCGGCCGGCACCCCGGGCTCGTTTGACCTGCCCATCGATGGCCTCGTGGAGGGGGAGGGGAGCGGGCCGCCGCGCCGCACCGCTGAGGTGGAGGTGATCGGGTTCCAACGGGTCGAACACGAGGAAGAGATCGGGCTCGATGCGCCCGACGGGTTTGCCATCTGGGCGTTACTCACCCAGTGGCGCGCACCGGAAGACTCTGTGTTGTCCCACTGCCGCATGTGGGCGACAGGTTCGGACGGGCGTGACTACCAGCGCACGGATCAAATCTTCGGCGAAGTGGTGAGTGACATGAGCGCCCTGCACAGCTGCACCCCGCCGGGCGAGGGCGGGCCGGCGACGGAGTCGGTGGACCTCCGCACCGCTACGGTCCGCGTTGTTCAGGGTGACCCGCGCCCGGAGGAGTGGCGCAAACTCATCCCCATCGCGATGCCGGAGGGCGTGCAGCCGGAGCAGCTCCACCTCGGGTGGAACGAGCCCGACTACGTCACCCTCGACCTGCCGGAGCCGAAAAACTACGTGGACGACCCGGAGTCCAAGGCGAGAGACGCATCGGGATCTGCGGCGGGCGAGTAGGAGCGGCGCAGGAAGAAGTCGAGCCCCGAGGCGATCAGGCACACCACGAGCAGCAGGTACGCGGCGCGCGCGAAGATGAGGATGTACGCAGCGATGACTTCGCTGACAAGCGCGTCCTGTGGTCCCACGATGGCGCGACCCACCTCGACCACGCCCAACTCGACTCCGGCGGCGAGCATGAACACGATGCAAAACATCACCATTGGCACGATGCCTGCCTTGGCCAGCGTGCGAAGGCCGCTCCACGTGGTCTTCAGCGGCCCGGCGATAGGCTGCATCGCCTGGTTGGCAACGTACTTGGCCTCCTTTTCAACCACGTGGCGCGCCCGCCTCTTGAAGCACTGCGAGCTGTCCGCAGCTTCGGCGTCCGGCGCCGCTTCCTTCTCCCGGCTGGCAACCAGCGACGTGCCGAAGACCACTGCGCCGAGGGCGAGCCACGCGACCGGAATGGTCACCAGCTGGTTGATCACCGGTAGCGCCTCCGTCAGCCAATCCCAGGCGCTGGCGAGGATGCCTGTGTGCTCGGCAATGCCGTCCCTCAGGTCCACGTAGCGGTCGTACGCGGGCGCAATTCCCCGCCTGCTCAGCGCCCAATCCTGTACGTCTGCGAGCTTGTTGGTCACAAATATCGATACGGTGGACATCCACAGCACGTCGAGGTAGGCGGCAAGATAGGTGAGGCCGAGACCACGTTCTGCCAGCGCGAAGTAACCAATAATCTTGCGCAGCACGATCGTCACCGCAATGAGGGCGAGCAGGGATGCGGTGCCGTCGACGAACACCCGGCTAAAGTCCGCGGCAAAGCCCTGGTTCATGAATTCGTCGTTCGTGGCGGCGCGGCGGAACGCGGCGAGGTCCTCCTTAAGCATGCCGTGCGTGGCGTACACAGTGAGAAACGAAATCAGCATCCCGCCCGCCGAAAACAGGCGCGTGCGTGACGACGTCTCCTCCCGCCCCGGAATCGCCCGGGAGAGGAAGGGGAGCGACGGGCGGAGGTACCAAAGGGCGTAGATCAGTGCGACCATGACGGAGAGCGGAGCAAGCGGCATCACCAGGCTGGCCCCGACCTTGCTGAAGTTGGAAATCCACACCGCGAGCCAGATCACGGCTTGGCGTCCCGTCAGGCCCAGGCAGACACACGTGATGAGCTGCGGGAGGTGCCGGAGGAGGAGACCGGCGGCGCGTACGGGAATGATGACGGACTCGGCTGCGATCTCGCGCGCAGACTGGGAGAACTCACCCGGCGGTGAGGTCGTGGTCGACATGCTTGCAGTGTAAATGAGGAGGCGTCGGGTGGCTCGTCGATAAGCGATTTGCTCTTGTGACGCGGGGTGATGTAGCTTGAATGAGGTTTCGCTCGCGATAATTCGCGTGGCGGAAAGATACGAACTCCGTGCGGCTGCGCACTCGCGGTCAGGTAGTTCATGCACACGGCAGGGCCCCGAAAAGAGCCCCCATTTTTGCATGTACGGCCACCTTAGCGCGCACCGCTTAACAGAAAGAGCGTGAATGCCTACTATTCAGCAGCTGGTCCGCAAGGGCCGCCACGATAAGAGCAAGAAGGTGGCTACCGCTGCGCTGAAGGGCTCGCCCCAGCGTCGCGGCGTGTGCACCCGCGTGTACACCACCACTCCGAAGAAGCCGAACTCGGCACTGCGTAAGGTCGCCCGTGTGCGCCTGACCTCCGGCATCGAGGTTTCCGCATACATCCCGGGTGAGGGCCACAACCTGCAGGAGCACTCCATGGTGCTCGTGCGTGGTGGTCGTGTGAAGGACCTCCCGGGTGTCCGCTACAAGATCATCCGCGGCGCACTGGATACCCAGGGCGTCAAGGACCGTAAGCAGGCTCGTTCCCGTTACGGCGCAAAGAAGGGACAGTAATCAGAAATGCGTAAACAGCAAGCTCCGAAGCGTCCCGTAGTCAAGGACCCGGTTTACCAGTCCGAACTTGTTACCCAGCTGGTGAACAAGGTGCTGCAGGACGGCAAGAAGTCCACCGCCGAGCGCATCGTCTACGGCGCACTCGAGGCGTGCCGCGAGAAGACCGGCACCGACCCGGTTGGCACCCTGGAGAAGGCCCTGGGCAACATCCGCCCGGACCTCGAGGTTCGTTCCCGCCGTGTTGGTGGCGCGACCTACCAGGTCCCGGTTGAGGTCAAGCCCGGCCGTTCCAACACCCTCGCACTTCGCTGGATGGTGACCTTCACCCGCCAGCGTCGTGAGAACACGATGGTCGAGCGCCTTGCTAACGAGATCCTGGATGCATCCAACGGTCTCGGTGCTTCCGTGAAGCGTCGCGAGGACATGCACAAGATGGCCGAGGCCAACCGCGCCTTCGCCCACTATCGCTGGTAATCACCGGCGCGCACGGTTTTCTATGACACCCGGATGTCAGCTGCCGCAACTGCGTAGAAGCAAATTGAATATCTGCTTCGTGCATCGTTGTTGTGCAGTTGCGTCCGGGTGTTTTTTGGAATGACCGACGCGACTCACCCTGCCATTTGATGAAAAAGGTGGCAGAATTGACAAAGGAAATTATTCGCCATAGGCGCCCGCTGGAGATTCCCCCGAGTCTGCAGAGCGTCGACGACTTTTAAGTTGGGGTATTAACTGTGGCACAAGAAGTGCTTAAGGATCTGCACAAGGTCCGCAACATCGGCATCATGGCTCACATCGATGCTGGTAAGACCACCACGACCGAGCGTATTCTCTTCTACACCGGTATCAACCGTAAGGTCGGCGAGACCCACGATGGTGCCTCCACCACTGACTGGATGGAGCAGGAGAAGGAGCGCGGCATCACCATTACGTCCGCTGCCGTGACCTGTTTCTGGGACAACAACCAGATCAACATCATCGACACCCCGGGCCACGTCGACTTCACCATCGAGGTTGAGCGCTCCCTGCGTGTTCTCGATGGCGCCGTCGCCGTCTTCGACGGCAAGGAGGGCGTGGAGCCGCAGTCCGAGCAGGTGTGGCGCCAGGCCGCTAAGTACGACGTTCCGCGTATCTGCTTCGTCAACAAGATGGACAAGATGGGTGCGGACTTCTACTTCACCGTGGACACCATCATCGAGCGCCTCGGCGCTAAGCCGTTGGTTCTGCAGCTGCCGATCGGCGCTGAGGACGACTTCGACGGTGTTGTCGACCTGATCGACATGAAGGCCATCACCTGGCGCGGCAAGGTCGAGACCGGCGCTGAGCCGACCATTGAGGAGATCCCGGAGGACCTCAAGGAGAAGGCAGAGGAGTACCGCGAGAAGCTGCTCGAGGACGTCGCTGAGTCCGACGAAGAGCTCATGGAGAAGTACTTCGGTGGCGAGGAGCTCACCAAGGAAGAGATCCAGGCTGCCATCCGCAAGATGACCATCAGCACCGAGGTCTTCCCGGTTCTGTGTGGTACCGCATACCGCAACAAGGGTGTTCAGCCGTTGCTCGACGCTGTCGTGGCTTACCTGCCGAACCCGCTCGACATCGGCGAGATCCAGGGCCACGCTGTCGGTAACGAGGACGAGGTCCTCACCCGTAAGCCGTCCGTGGAGTCCCCGTTCTCCGCTCTGGCTTTCAAGATTGCTGCCCACCCGTTCTTCGGTCAGCTCACCTTCACCCGCGTGTACTCCGGACAGGTTGTTCCGGGTACCGAGGTTATGAACTCCACCAAGGGCAAGAAGGAGCGCATCGGTAAGCTCTTCCAGATGCACGCCAACAAGGAGAACCCGGTTGAGCAGGCAGATGCCGGTAACATCTACGCCGTCATTGGTCTGAAGGAAACCACCACCGGTGACACCCTCTGTGACAAGGATGACCAGATCATCCTCGAGTCCATGGACTTCCCGGACCCGGTTATCAAGGTCTCCATCGAGCCGAAGACCAAGGCTGACCAGGAGAAGCTGGGTACCGCTATTCAGAAGCTGGCTGCCGAGGACCCGACGTTCACCGTCGAGCTCGACGAGGAGACCGGCCAGACCGTTATCGGCGGTATGGGCGAGCTGCACCTCGACGTCATGGTGGACCGCATGAAGCGCGAGTTCAAGGTCGAGGCAAACATCGGTAACCCGCAGGTTGCTTACCGCGAGACCATCCGCAAGAAGGTTGAGTCCCTGGACTACACCCACAAGAAGCAGACCGGTGGTTCCGGTCAGTTCGCGAAGGTTATCTGCACCATCGAGCCGTACAACCCGGACCCGGAGACCCTGGAGGAGGGCGAGTCCGCAACCTACAAGTTCGAGAACGCCGTTACCGGTGGTCGCGTGCCGAAGGAGTACATCCCGTCCGTCGACGCTGGTATCCAGGACGCTATGCAGTACGGCTTCCTCGCTGGCTTCCCGCTGGTGAACATCAAGGCCACCCTGGAAGACGGCGCTTACCACGACGTCGACTCCTCTGAGATGGCCTTCAAGCTCGCCGGCTCCCAGGTCCTCAAGGAGGCCGTGGCCAAGGCGAAGCCGGTTCTGCTCGAGCCGGTTATGGCCGTCGAGGTCGTGACCCCGGAGGAGTACATGGGTACCGTGAACGGTGACATCTCCTCCCGTCGTGGCCAGGTCTTCTCCATGGAGGACCGCTCCGGCGCGAAGGTCGTCAAGGCTAAGGTGCCGCTGTCCGAGATGTTCGGCTACATCGGTGACCTGCGTTCTTCCACCGCCGGCCGCGCGAACTTCACCATGGTGTTCGACTCCTACGCTGAGGTTCCGCAATCCGTCGCACAGGAGATCATCGACGAGCGCAACGGCAACTAGTCGATCGCCCCGGCACCTTCCTCGGACGGTAGCTCCGCGTGCCAGCGGAGGTACCGGCTGATGGGGGAGGCGCTCCCGCCAAAGGGGTAACGGCTGGGCTGAGTCACCGCACACCTCGGAAGGATCCGTCGAGGGTCGTCCGCAGACTGTGGGTGTCTGAGCCGGCCGTTACTCACTTGGTAGATCCGGGTTTTTCGGGTCGACCGGTTTGAAAAACGGTCACCAAATATCTAGGATCATGTAACTGGCACATTGTGAAATGGTCATTGCCCTCGGCATCGTGTGAACGGGGCCGGGGCAGGGCAAATGTAAACTACGTGGCTGCGAAGGTCGTAGCCACCATGAAGTCCAGGAGGACATACAGTGGCAAAGGAAAAGTTCGAGCGCAGCAAGCCGCACGTGAACATCGGCACCATCGGTCACGTCGACCACGGCAAGACCACCACCACCGCCGCAATCACCAAGGTGCTCGCTGACGCTTACCCGGAGGAGAACAAGGCCTTCGCGTTCGACGCGATTGACAAGGCTCCGGAGGAGCGCGAGCGCGGCATCACCATCAACATCTCCCACGTGGAGTACAACACCCCGAAGCGTCACTACGCACACGTTGACGCCCCGGGCCACGCCGACTACATCAAGAACATGATTACCGGCGCTGCTCAGATGGATGGCGCTATCCTCGTCGTCGCTGCTACCGACGGCCCGATGCCGCAGACCCGTGAGCACGTGCTGCTCGCTCGCCAGGTTGGCGTCCCGTACATCCTCGTTGCACTGAACAAGTGCGACATGGTTGACGACGAAGAGATCATCGAGCTCGTCGAGATGGAGGTCCGCGAGCTGCTGGCCGAGCAGGAGTTCGACGAGGAAGCTCCGATCGTCCAGATCTCCGCTCTGAAGGCTCTCGAGGGCGACGAGAAGTGGGTCCAGTCCGTCATCGACCTGATGGAAGCCTGCGACAACTCCATCCCGGATCCGGAGCGCGAGACCGACAAGCCGTTCCTGATGCCGGTTGAGGACATCTTCACCATCTCCGGCCGCGGTACCGTTGTGACCGGCCGTGTTGAGCGTGGCGTCCTGAACATCAACGACGAGGTCGAGATCATCGGCATCCGTGACAAGGCCACCAAGACCACCGTCACCTCCATCGAGATGTTCAACAAGCTCCTCGACACCGCTGAGGCTGGCGACAACGCAGCACTGCTGCTCCGTGGTCTGAAGCGCGAGGACGTTGAGCGTGGCCAGGTTGTCATCGCACCGGGCGCTTACACCCCGCACTCCAAGTTCGAGGGTTCCGTCTACGTCCTGTCCAAGGACGAGGGCGGCCGCCACACCCCGTTCTTCGACAACTACCGTCCGCAGTTCTACTTCCGCACCACCGACGTCACCGGTGTTGTGAAGCTGCCGGAGGGCACCGAGATGGTCATGCCGGGCGACAACGTCGACATGTCCGTCGAGCTCATCCAGCCGGTCGCTATGGACGAGGGCCTGCGCTTCGCTATCCGCGAGGGCTCCCGCACCGTCGGCGCTGGCCGCGTTACCAAGATCCTCGACTAATTCAGTCGCTGATCTGGTAAACACCAGAGCATAAGCAAAGGGCCACCACCCCGCGAGGGGAGGTGGCCCTTTTCGCGCGCCCGAATTCAGCGCCTGATTAGACTCTGCAACTGTGCACAACGACCCAACCCGCATCCCCACCCTCCTCGACGCGCTCCGAGACACGTGGGAGGGCCAACCCGACTTGTCGCTCTCCGCGCTGATCGGCGTGCTGCAAAACCGGGGAGCCTCCTACGGCACCACGGACGAGGAACTCCTGGGGCTGCTCCGCGAACTCGAAGCCGAACACCCCGCGCTGCTGCGCGAGCTCCCGGAACAACCCGTGCTGATCACCACCGAGGAACCCGCACATGAAGTGAGCATGGACGGCAGCACCGTGGTGGTGCGCTCAAGCGCGAACCCGGATCAGATGCCCAGCGTGTGGAAGTACGCGGCGTTTCGGCCCGTGGGGCCGGGCAGGCCGCTCGTCGTCGAGGACACGGAAGGGTTCCAGCACCGTCTTGGGGTGGTGAGGCTCGTGACGGTGCTGGACGCGCAGGACGCGCCGGAACTTGCGGGGCTGGAGCGCGGGGACATTGGGGGTGCCCGGTGGTTCGTTGCGCTCGAGGACGGCGCACGTGCCGTGCTGGGTCAGCGTCTGCGTGTGTGGCGGCCCAAGGGGCGCCGCGCGACGGCTCGCGAGGAATTGCGGTGGTCGCGGATCCTGCGGTGTGCAGTGGGGGAGGACATGCAAATCGCCCCAGGAGGCGGCGCGGGGCCGGCCTCGCTGGGGCGAGTGACGCAGATCGTGCTGCTGGAGGTGTAGGAGCCGGTCCAGCGGCACGGGGCGCTACGCGACGATCCTATCCAGGTGCAGCTGCCACACCGTGTCAATCTCCATGGTGTGGTTGGCCAGACGGAAGTCCTCGTCGGCGGCTTCGAGGAACCGCGTGACGTCGTCAAGCGAATAGCTCGGGGACGCAGTGACGGTGAAGCGCGCCGTGGGGCGGTTGCCCACAACGGAGACCTTGCTGCGGGCCTCGGTAACCATCTCGGATTTTTCCAGGAACGCGCAGGCGGCGTCGGCGACACGGGCAACGTTGATTTTGCTGTCGCCGTGCTGCGAGTCCGCGGACATGATCTCGCGGGTGCTGAACGCGCGGCTGCGGATGTTGGCCAGGACGAACCATGCGCCAAGAATCAGCAGAGCGACGAACGCGATGATCAGCGCCGTGCGGTACCAGGACTCGTCGGGCGTTGTGCCCAGCGATTCGCGGTCGAAGCGGTTGAGGTACTCGCTCACGTAGGGGATTTCCCAGTAGTAGGCCACGGGGATGAGCCCCGCGACCAGCAGGAGCAGGCCGACGAGGAACACAACGAGTCGGTCGAAGAAGGACAGTGTCTTGCTCATCGCTGAACCCCCTGGGTCTGCTGGGAAATCTCTGCGGCTGATTCCGGCGTGGCGTACGCGTCGGCAGCGCTGCCGGTCTGGTTGCCCGCACTCGCCGTGCTGGTCGAGGCGCTCTGCTGCTTCGGCGTGACCTTGACGCTGATGGCGGGCGGGGTGGTGAGCCGCTGGAATTCGCCGGACAGCACCGAGGTCAGGCGCTCCTGGAGCGCGGCACCGGAGCCGTCGTCCTCGACCTGCACGCGCAGCTTCTTGCGGTCCGCGCGGGACTGGATGCGCGCGTTGCCGACCTCGGCGCGCGTGGTGTGGGTCGCCTTGCGCGCGATGTCCACCGGGCGGGTCCAGATGGACGCCGGCGAATCAACACGCACGTGCGTGCGTCCCCTGGGCACGAAGGCGTAGACGATGAGCACGAGACCGATGATGGCGATGATGATGCCCACCGTCACGGCGGTGACGTCCATGGTGGCGCGGCCGACAAACTCGAAGACCGGGCGCAGCCACGAATCGTCGGAATTGCTGTTTTGGAAGAAGTACCACAGGTCGCGGCCGACCACCGCGGCGAGCGCAAGCAGGATCAAACCGATCAGCAGGGTGAGCCAGCGGACAGCGGGGTTTGCCCGCGGCTCGTCGCCCGGGTGCGGGCCCGCCGGGTGTGCGGTGGGCTGCACGGTCTGGGTGTGCGGCTGGTCGTCCGGTGCTGTGGCGTCGTAAGCCGGCGCGGAGGTGCTATCGGGTGCGGTCATACTTATTCACCACCGGTGTAATAGAGATCTGTTTCAGCGGTTGCGGGCGCGGCGCTCGCGGGCGGACGACGCGCTGCGGCGTCGGGACCTGAGGCTCGCGCAGCGGCGTGGCGTTGACCGTGACCTTGCGCAGCGGGCGCGCCGGCCGCGTCTCCACCTTCCGCAGGCGCAGCGGGGCGGCGGTGACTTCGGTGAGCCTGCGGCGAGGCGGCACCTCGGTGCGGCGCACCGGCGCGGGCTCCGGCACCCGCACGCGCTTGAGCTGCGTGGAGTTCACGGTGAACGGCGCTGGCACGCGTGGCTCCGGGGTGCGCGGGGACCACGGCTGCGCAGGAGCAGGCTTATCGACGCCCCTGAGCCCCGGCCCTGCGGTCACAAAGCCCTTCGTTTGCACGCTCATCGGTTTCGGCGCGCGGATGGACCTCGCGGTGGGTGCGGCTGGCGCGTGCACCGACGCGACCTTCGTCGGGCGCGGCGCGTTGAACTCCCACATGTCGTCCACGAGGGAACGCGCGTGGATGGCCTTCAGCGGTTGGCGCTCCCGCGTCACTGGAGAGGTCACCTTGAGCTGGTTGACCTTGATCGGCGTCGGGATGGCAAACGCGGAGTGGCTTGCCACGTCGTCCCAGGTCACGCGCGAGTTCAGGTCCTGCGCCTCCACGCTGGAAACGGACACGTTGACGCGCGAGACGTCCAGACCGGTGAGGGTGCGCACGTGGGAGATCACGGTGGCGCGCACGGCGTCCGTGATGGCGGCGATCGGCGCGGGGTAGGCGGTAGCGATCTCGGCTTCGATTGCCGCGACACCCGATTGTCGGTCGAGGTGGACATCTATTCTGGGGAAGCTGCGGCCGGCCAGTCCGGCGAGCTTCGCATCCACCGCGAGGGTGCCGGGCACCGACGAAGCCGCCACCTCGGCGACGCGCTCAACTGAGCGCTCGCTGATGTGGTAGAACGTCGTACCCATTAGCTGCGGCCTTTACCGGAGCTCGTGCTCAGGATCTCGGCGATGTCGAGGCGGCCGTCGAGCTGCGCGCCGATGACGCCACCGACGATGGTGAATAGCAACAGCCAAAGCAGGCCCAGCCATCCGCCGAACATGACGAAGAATGCGATGACCACGCCGATGATCACGCCGGCCAGCGTTTTATTGGAAGAAAGATTCATATCAATACCACTTTTCGGGGATTGGTGGCCGTGCGCCCCCGCGGGTGGCGGGGCGGCGCTCAGCCGCATGAGACGAGATCCGGGTGCCTACCGTGCGTCAGCCACGACGACGTCAACGAACGGGAAGTTCGTCGCGCCGAGCACGGCGGAGCGGACATCCTCGGCTACTGACTGAATGTCGCGCCCCGACGCCGTGTCGAAGACGATGTGCACTTCGATGCCGCGGTCGTCGTTGCGGGCGACCTGGCGCAAGCCGTCGATGCGGGCCTTTGGCAGCAGGAGCGCTACCTCGCCGACGCGGCCATTGTCCAGGGCAGCGACACCGGGAACACCGAGCGCACTGTCGCGGACGGCTTCCCCGACCTCAAGGGTGATGGGGGTCCGCGCCATAACTACTGACCCAGCGCCTGGTTATTGGACTGGAATGCAGCGTCCTCGTTGTCGGACTCGTCCTCCTGCTCCGGCAGGTGCACGTCGTGCACGGTGACGTCGACGCGGTCAACGATCAGGCCGGTCATGCGGGTCAGCGCGACGGTAACGTTCTCGCGGATCGCGTTCGCCAGCTCGTGGATAGCCACGCCGTACTCAGCGATGATCGCCACGGCGACGGAGGTGTGGCCGTCCTCGACAGCGACGTTGACGCCCTGCTGGACGTTGGTGGAGGAGGTCAGAGATTCGCGGACCGCGCCCCACATACGGGCAGCGCCGCCGCCCAGGTTGTACACGCCGGAGACCTCGCGTGCAGCGATGCCGGCGATCTTGCCCACGACGTTGTCATCGATGACGGTGGAGCCGGAGTCGGACTCCAGGTTCTCGTTGCGCGGACGGGTCTGCTCGGCGTCCACGGCGGTCGAGGTGGAGTCGGTGGGGGCAGGGGTGTTCTCGTTCAGAGTGTGATCGGCCATGACTGGTCCTTCCTTCACTGCGTTTTGTAGCTGTAGCAAAATCGGCCCGTTCCACCTGCGTACAAGCGATGAACTGATGGATGAGCGGGCTCAGCAAACAAGGGTACACATTTTCCGCGCCGAGGCTCCGGGCGTTGAGGAGACCCGGCACGAATTGGTATCAAGTTGCAATCTTTGGGGTGGCGGGATGAGGGGAAGGTGGTGGCGTCGAGAAGCGAAAAAGCTCGGGCTTGCGTAAATGGGGAGGACGTGTTTTAATACTCGGGTTGCCGAAACATGGCGCGCAAGCGCGATGGTCCGGTGAACATGACACCTTCGGTTGAAGGACCTGCCTCGAAATGCGGGCAGGACCGGAGAAGGCGCCATGGCAAATAAACAGCGGCAGTACGCAAGGGTCACGCACCCTTCCGAGTCTTGCACCCCGGCACGCGCCGAGGCGGAAGCACTGACTTGCAGCGCGCAGTTATTTGCTAGCGCCTTGTCACCTTCCGGAAGTGTCAAGAAGTCAATGAAACGACACTGGCGTTGAGCCATGGGCCCAGCCCGGACAACGTTATAGAGAAACTAGAAGCTACAAACCCCACCGCTTCGTCTTTGCCTCGTTCAACTACGAGCGAGGCGGGAATTGAAAGTGGGGATGCGAGGAAGAGGTAAGCGTGGCGGGACAGAAGATCCGCATCAGGCTCAAGGCCTACGACCACGAGGCGATCGACGCATCTGCGAAGAAGATCGTTGCTACGGTCACCCGCACGGGTGCCCGCGTCGTTGGACCGGTGCCGTTGCCCACCGAAAAGAACGTGTACGCCGTTATTCGTTCTCCCCACAAGTACAAGGACTCTCGCGAGCACTTCGAGATGCGCACTCACAAGCGCCTCATCGACATTCTCGATCCGACGCCGAAGACCGTTGACGCGCTCATGCGCATCGACCTTCCGGCAAGCGTCGACGTGAACATCCAGTAAGCAAGAGATCCCCAAAACGTTCAGTAGTGGAGAACTAATACATGTCTGAGAACCAGATCAAGGGCATTCTGGGTAAGAAGCTCGGCATGACCCAGGTCTTCGACGATGAGAACCGCGTAATCCCGGTGACCGTCGTCGAGGCTGGGCCGTGTGTGGTCACCCAGATCCGTACCAAAGAGACCGATGGCTACGACGCCATCCAGATTGCTTACGGCGACATTGACCCCCGTAAGTCCAAGAAGCCGCAGGCTGGCCACTTCAAGAAGGCTGGCGTGACGCCGCGTCGCGTTGTTGCGGAGATCCGCATGGACGATACCTCCGAGTACGAGGTCGGCCAGGAATACAACGCCACCATCTTCGACGGCGACGTGTTCGTCGACGTCGTCGGCACCACCAAGGGCAAGGGCTTTGCCGGCGCGATGAAGCGCCACGGCTTTGCCGGCCAGGGTGCCGCACACGGTAACCAGGCCTCCCACCGCCGCGTCGGCGGCATCGGTGGCTGTGCTACCCCGGGCCGTGTCTTCAAGGGCAAGCGCATGGCTGGCCGCATGGGCGGTAACCGCGTTACCACCCAGAACCTGAAGATCCAACGCATCGACGGCGACAACAATCTGATCCTGGTCAAGGGTGCAATCCCGGGCGCCAAGGGCAGCGTTGTTACCGTCAAGACCGCAGTGAAGGGCGGTGCTCACGCATGACGAACCTGACGCTTGACGTCCACACCGCTGACGGAAAGACCAACGGTTCCGTAGAGCTTCCGGCAGAACTTTTTGACCGCGAAGCTTCCATCCCGCTGCTGCACCAGGTTGTCACCGCACAGCTCGCAGCAGCTCGTCAGGGAACCCACGCCACCAAGACCCGCGCCGACGTGCGCGGCGGTGGTAAGAAGCCGTTCCGCCAGAAGGGCACCGGCCGTGCCCGCCAGGGTTCCATCCGCGCTCCGCAGTTCACCGGTGGCGGCACCGTTCACGGTCCGCAGCCGCGTTCCTACGCGCAGCGCACCCCCAAGAAAATGATTAAGGCAGCTCTCGTAGGTGCCCTCACCGACCGCGCGCGTAACGCACGCATCCACGTCGTTGAGGACCTGGTCCCGGGCCAGAAGCCCTCGACCAAGTCTGCACGCACCTTCCTGGAGCGCCTGACCGACCGTAAGTCCGTTCTGCTGGTGATCGGCCGCGATGACAACAACTCCCGTCTTTCCGCAAGGAACCTGCCGGGCGTCCACATCATCGAGCCGGGTCAGCTGAACACCTACGACGTGCTCAACGCAGACGACGTGGTCTTCTCGGTCGAGGCACTGCACACCTTCATCAACCGCGACGCGGCACAGGCTACCGCCACCGCTGCGGAGGAGGAGAAGTAAATGGCTAAGACTGTTAACCCGCGCGACATCATCATCGCCCCGGTCCTCTCCGAGAAGACCTACGCGCTGATGGAGCAGAACACCTACACGTTCTATGTCAGCCCGTCTGCTAACAAGACCCAGATCAAGATCGCCGTGGAAGAGATCTTCGGCGTCGACGTCGCTTCGGTGAACACCGCCAACCGTGAGGGCAAGCGCAAGCGCACCCGCACCGGCTACGGCAAGCGCAAGGACACCAAGCGCGCCTACGTCACTCTCCGCGAGGGCAGCGACTCCATCGACATCTTCGGCGGTGCAACCGCCTAACAGCGGCTGCTGCAGAAGACACCGATAGAAAAGGACACACTATGGCTATTCGTAAATACAAGCCGACAACTCCGGGTCGCCGTGCCAGCTCCGTTTCCGAGTTCGACGAGATCACTCGCTCGACCCCGGAAAAGTCGCTGCTGCGCCCGCTCCCGAAGAAGGGTGGCCGTAACACCCACGGCCACATCACCACTCGTCACCGCGGCGGCGGCCACAAGCGTCGCTACCGCGTCATCGACTTCCGCCGTTCCGATAAGGACGGCGTGCTGGCAAAGGTCGCTCACATCGAGTACGACCCGAACCGCACCGCAAACATTGCACTGCTCCACTACTACGACGGTGAGAAGCGCTACATCATTGCGCCGAAGGGCCTGAAGCAGGGCACCGTGATCGAGTCGGGCGCTAACGCGGACATCAAGGTTGGCAACAACCTTCCGCTGCGCAACATCCCGACCGGTACCACCATCCACGCTGTGGAGCTCAAGCCCGGTGCTGGCGCCAAGCTTGCCCGTTCCGCTGGTTCTTCGATCCAGTTGCTGGGTAAGGAAGGCTCCTACGCCGTGCTGCGCATGCCGTCCTCCGAGATCCGTCGCGTGGACATCCGCTGCCGCGCAACGGTGGGCGAGGTTGGCAACGCTGACCAGATCAACATCCGTTGGGGCAAGGCCGGCCGTATGCGCTGGAAGGGCTGGAGGCCCACTGTCCGCGGTGTTGTCATGAACCCGGTCGACCACCCGCACGGTGGTGGTGAGGGTAAGACTTCCGGTGGCCGTCACCCGGTTTCCCCGTGGGGCCAGAAGGAAGGCCGTACCCGCAACCCGAACCGTTACTCCAACAACATGATCGTGCGCCGTCGTCGCTCGAAGAACAAGAAGCGCTAAGAGGAGGTAAACAGACATGCCACGCAGCCTGAAGAAGGGCCCGTTCGTCGATGAGCACCTCCTCAACAAGGTGGATGCTCAGAACGAGGCCGGCACCAAGCAGGTCATCAAGACCTGGTCCCGCCGCTCGACCATTCTCCCCGATTTCATCGGACACACTTTCGCCGTCCACGACGGCCGTAAGCACGTCCCGGTGTTCGTCGACGAGTCCATGGTCGGTCACAAGCTCGGCGAGTTTGCACCAACCAAGACCTTCAAGGGTCACGTCAAGGTAGAGAAGGGACGTCGATAAGCAATGGCTGACACAATCACCACTGCATCCGCGACGGCCAAGTTCGTCCGCACTTCCCCGATGAAGGCCCGCCGCGTGCTGGCCCTCGTCCGCGGTAAGTCCGTATCTGAGGCACTCGCCATCCTGAAGTACGCGCCGCAGGCAGCGTCCAAGGATGTTGCGAAGGTTGTTGCTTCCGCAGCTGCCAACGCCGAGAACAACTTCGGTCTGGACCCGCGCACGCTCGTCGTGTCCGAGTGCTGGGCCAACGAAGGCCCCACTATGCGTCGCTACCAGCCGCGCGCCCAGGGCCGCGCCTTCCAGATCCGGAAGCGCACGTCCCACATCACCGTCGTTGTCGAGTCCAAGGAAGGGGCTAAGTAATGGGCCAGAAAATTCACCCACACGGCCTGCGCCTGGGTATCACCGCTGACTACAAGTCCCACTGGTACGCCGACAAGAACTACGCAGATTACGTCCACGAGGACATCAAGATCCGCGAATTCCTGTCCAAGGGCCTCGAGCGCGCCGGCATCGCCGACGTCAACATCGAGCGCACTCGCGACCGCGTCCGCGTCGACATTCACACCGCCCGCCCGGGCATCGTGATTGGCCGCCGCGGTGCTGAGGCTGACCGCATCCGCCGCGAGCTGGAGAAGCTCACCGGCAAGATGGTCGCCCTCAACATCCTCGAGGTCAAGAACGTTGACGCCAACGCGACCCTCGTTGCACAGTCCATCGCTGAGCAGCTGGTCAACCGCGTTGCGTTCCGTCGCGCAATGCGCAAGGCTATCCAGTCCGCAATGCGCAACCCGCAGGTCAAGGGCATCAAGGTGATGACCTCTGGCCGTCTGGGTGGCGCTGAAATGTCCCGCGTCGAGCGCTACCACGAAGGCCGTGTGCCGCTGCACACCCTGCGTGCGGAGATCGACTACGGCACCGCAGAAGCCCACACCACCTTCGGCGTCATCGGCGTCAAGGTCTGGATCTACAAGGGCGACGTTGTTGGCGGTGTCCGCGAGTCCGAGCTCAACGCTCCGTCCAACGAGCGCCGTGGCCGCGGCGACCGTCGCCCGCGTCGCGGCGGCCAGCGCCGCCAGCGCGCCGAGAAGAAGCAGGAGGGCTAAACACATGCTTATCCCTAAGCGCGTGAAGTACCGCCGCCAGCACCGCCCGAACCGTCGTGGCGTGTCCAAGGGCGGGAACACCATCAACTTCGGTGACTGGGGCCTGCAGGCACTCGAGCCGGCCTACATCACCAACCGTCAGATTGAGGCATCCCGTATTGCCATCAACCGCCACGTCAAGCGTGGCGGCAAGGTCTGGATCAACATCTTCCCGGACCGCCCGCTGACCCAGAAGCCGCTCGGCGTGCGTATGGGTTCCGGTAAGGGCCCGGTGGAGAAGTGGGTTGCCAACGTGAAGCCGGGTCGCATCCTTTTCGAGATGTCCTACCCGAATGACGAGGTTGCCATCGAGGCTCTGCGTCGTGCAGCTGCGAAGCTTCCGTGCAAGACTCGCATCATCAAGAAGGAGGACCAGTACTAATGGCGAACGGTACCCCCGCATCTGAGTTCCGCGAACTCACCGATGAAGAGCTGAAGAGCCGCCTGTCCGACGCGAAGGAAGAGCTGTTCAACTTGCGCTTCCAGCTCGCGACCGGCCAGCTGACCAACAACCGCCGCATCTCCACCGTGAAGCGCGACATCGCACGCATCTACACCGTGCTGCGCGAGCGAGAGCTCGGCCTGTCCGTCGTCCCGGGAGCTGAGGCTTAATCATGAGTGAGGCAAACGTGACTGAACAGAACACCCAGAAGGCAGTGCAGAAGCGCCGCCGCGGCTACGTCGTGTCCGACAAGATGGACAAGACCATCGTTGTAGAGGTCGAGGACCGCAAGTCCCACGGCCTGTACAGCAAGATTGTCCGCACGACCAACCGCGTCAAGGCTCACGACGAGGACAACACCGCCGGCGTCGGCGACCTGGTCCTCATCGAGGAGACCCGCCCGCTGTCCAAGGACAAGCACTTCCGTCTCGTCGAGATCGTCGAGAAGGCTCGCTAGTCCCTAGCGGACCCCGCACCAACCGCACCCTCTCCAAGGGGGTGCGGTTTTTGCATGCTTATCGACGCCACCGTGGCGGGCAAGTAGGCGTCGATAGGCATCTGCCCGGGCGCGGTACTACAGTGTGAACGTCGCTGACCTCGAGACCAGGAGGACCTGATGCCTGTGGAAACGCTGACCGCCCAGACCGGCGAGCGCTACGCGCCCCGGCCAACAGTGTGGGAGGCGCTGCGAACGCCGCGGATCCTGAGCAAGGAGGTGCTGGCCGGGCTCGTCGTGGGCCTGGCGCTGATTCCGGAGGCGATCAGCTTCTCCGTGATCGCGGGCGTGGACCCCAAGGTGGGGCTGTACTCGTCGTTCATCATGGCGACGGTCACGGCGATAGTTGGCGGGAGGCCGGCCATGATCTCGGCGTCGACCGGCGCGGTCGCACTCGTGGTCGCGCCACTCGTGCGCGCGCACGGCTACGACTACCTGCTGGCCACGATCATGCTCGCCGGCGTGTTCCAGATTGTGCTGGCGCTGCTCGGGGTGGCCAAACTGATGCGGTTCATCCCGCGCAGCGTCATGGTGGGCTTTGTGAACTCGCTGGCCATCATGGTCTTTTCGGCGCAGCTGCCCGAGCTGTTCGGCGTCCCCGCCGCCGTCTACCCGCTCGTCGCACTCGGCCTGGTCATCGTGATTGCCATGCCGCGCATCACGGAAGCGGTGCCGCCGCCGCTCGTGGCCATCGTGGTGGTCAGCGCGGTAGTGATCGGGTTTGGCATCGACGTGCCAACCGTGGGGGACCGCGGCGAGCTACCGCGCTCCCTGCCGCACATGGTGGTGCCGCAGATCCCGTGGGAACTGGACACGCTCAAGGTGGTGGCCCCGTACGCGCTGGCGGTGGCGCTGGTGGGGCTCATGGAGTCGCTACTGACGGCGAAACTCATCGATGAGATCACGGATACCCACTCCAGCAAGACCCGCGAGGGGATCGGGCAGGGGGCCGCGAACATGGTCTCCAGCCTCTTCGGCGGTATGGGCGGCTGCGCTGTGATTGGGCAGTCCATGATCAACGTCAAGGCGTCGGGCGCGCGCACCCGCGTGTCCACCTTCCTCGCCGGCACGTTCCTGCTTGGGCTGATGCTGCTGCTCAATGAGCTGGTCGGCCAGATCCCCATGGCGGCGCTCGTGGCCGTGATGATCATGGTGGCCATCGGCAGTTTTGACTGGCACTCGGTGCGCCCGTCCACGCTGCGCAAGCTCCCGCTGTCTGAGACGGTCATCATGGCGCTTACCGTGGTCGTGGTGATCCTGACGGGCAACCTGGCCATCGGCGTGGTGGTCGGCGTGCTCGCGGCGTCCGTGGTGTTCGTGCGTAACGTGGCGCACCTGGTGGAGGTCACCCGCGAGGAGGTCGACGGTGAGGCGCGCTACGCGGTGCGCGGCCAGCTCCTGTTCGCGTCTTCGAACGACTTGACCACGCTGTTTCGGTACTCCGCCGACCCGGAACGGGTGGTGGTGGACCTCAGCGAGGCCACCCTATGGGATGCGTCCACGATCGCTGCGCTGGATTCCATCGAGCAGCGCTACGCCCAGTACGGGAAGACGGTGACCTTCGTGGGGATGGGCGAGCGTTCGAGCGCGTTCCACGGGAAATTGACTGGCGTGATGGGGTAGGGGACGCGGAGGTACCGGCGAACTGGCTGTTGGGGGTGAAGCCACCGCGCACCGCTTTTCTACCGGTACGATCGGGGGTAATTGGCGCAGCCGCGCCGCCCCTACTGCAAAGGACGGTTTTATGAGTACGCAGACCACCCATGCCGAGATTCTGGTCGCGGGCTTCGGCATGGTTGGGCACCGTTTTGCCCAAGAGCTTTCGGCGCGGCGCCCGGACGCGCAAATTACCATCATCAACCGCGAAACTGAGGACTACGCGTACGACCGTGTGCAGCTCTCTAGCTACGTGGGCAACTGGGACCGCGAGGCGCTCTACCTCGACCGTCTCCCGGAAAATGTCACCGTGGTGCCGGGACGCGCGGTGTCGATCAAGCCTGAGGCGAAGGAGCTTGTGCTTGACGACGGCCGCGTGTTCGCATACCAAGAGCTCGTCCTTGCCACCGGCTCGCGCGCGTTCGTGCCGCGCCTCCCGGGCAATGAGCTGCCACAGGTGCACGTGTACCGCACGCTCGACGACATGGACGGCATCCGCGCCGCGATCGAGGGCGTGGTGGGCACGCACGGCGAAGCGACCGCCGTGGTGATTGGCGGTGGCCTCCTTGGGCTTGAGGCGGCAGGCGCTGCTCAGCACATGGGCGCGAAAACACACGTTGTAGAAATGGCCCCGCGGCTCATGCCGTTGCAGGTGGATGACGCAGGCGGCGAGATGCTCTCGCAGGCGATCCGCCAGATGGGCGTGGACGTCCACGTCGGGGTGACCAGTCGCGCCATCGAGCCGTCGACGCAGCGCGAGGGGGCCGTCGTGTTGGACCTGGGTGACGACGGGCAGATCGAGACCGACCTGGTGATCTTCTCCGCCGGCATCCGCCCGCGCGACACGATGGGCCCGGACGCTGGCCTGGAACTGGGGCCGCGCGGCGGCTTCCTCACCGACCGCCAGTGCCGAACCTCCATCGAGCACATCTCCGCCATCGGCGAGTGCGCAGCGGTGGATGGCAAGACGTACGGACTGGTCGCGCCCGGCAACACCATGGCGGAGATTGTGGCCGCACGCCTGGCGGGGGAAGAAGGTCCTGATTTCGAGGACCCGGATATGTCCACCAAGCTCAAGCTCATGGGCGTGGACGTCGCCTCCTTCGGCGACGCGTTCAATGCCGACGAGGGCCACAAGGAGCTGCATATCCAGGACCCGGTCTCGGGCGTGTACAAGAAGCTCATCCTGGATGCGGAAGGCAAGCGCCTCATCGGCGGAATTTTGGTCGGCGAGGCCTCGAACTACTCGATGCTGCGCCCGATGGTTGGCTCCGAGCTGCCGGGCGACCCGGTGAGCCTCATCGCGCCGGAATCCGGGGCGGGCACCACCGCGATTGGCGCGGGTGATCTGCCGGATGACACTCAGATCTGTTCCTGCAACAACGTGTCCAAGGGTGAAATCCGTGCGGCCATCGGCCAGGGGTGCCACTCGGTGGAAACGCTCATGGGCGCGACCCGCGCCGGCACCTCGTGTGGTTCGTGTATCCCACTGCTCAAGGGCATTTTGGAAGCCGAAGGCATTGAGCAATCGAAGGCTGTGTGCCCCCACTTCCAGCAATCGCGTGCCGAGCTCTTCGAAATCGCCCGCTCCACCGGTATTACGGACTTCCCGACCTTCATTGAGCGCTTCGGCACCGGCGGTGGCTGCGAGGTGTGCAAGCCAACGTTCGCGAACATTGTGGCGTCCATGCACACCGAAAATCACGTGCTCGACGGGGCGACCGCCGGTCTGCAGGACACGAACGACCGCATGCTGGGCAACATGCAGAAGAACGGGACCTATTCCGTGATCCCGCGCCAGCCGGCAGGCAACGTGACCCCGGCACAGCTGCAGGAGATGGGGCGCATCGCCGAGGACTTCGGCCTCTACCTCAAAATCACCGGTGCCCAGCGTATCGCCATGTTCGGCGCGCGCACCGAAGATCTGCCTGAGATCTGGCGCCGCCTGATCGACGTGGGGATGGAGTCCGGTCAGGCGTACGGCAAGTCCCTGCGCGCGGTGAAATCGTGCGTGGGTACGGACTGGTGCCGCTACGGCCAGCAGGATTCGGTGGCCATGGCGATTAACCTGGAGCTGCGCTACCGCGGTCTGCGTTCGCCACACAAGCTGAAGATGGGCGTTTCGGGCTGCGCCCGCGAGTGCGCGGAGGCACGTGGCAAGGATATTGGCGTGATTGCTACCGAGCAGGGTTGGAACCTGTACGTGGGTGGTAATGGTGGCGCGACGCCGCGCCAGGCCGAGCTGCTGGCCAAGGACCTCACCGAAGAAACCCTGATCCGCTACATCGACCGCTACCTGGCCTTCTACATCCGCAACGCCGATCGTCTGCAGCGCACCGCCGCCTGGCAGGCCGAGGTTGAGGGCGGATTGGACCACATCCGCGATGTGGTGGTGGATGACTCGTTGGGTATCGCCGATGACCTGGAGGCGTTCATGGACCACCACGTGGCCAACTACTCCGACGAGTGGCAGGACGTGCTCAACGACCCGGAGAAACTCAAGCGCTTCGTGTCCTTTATCAACGCGCCGGATATGCCGGACCCGACGGTGCAGTTCGAGGAGCACCCGCAAGGTGGCCGCAAGGTCCCGCTGATGACCCCGACCATCGGCGCGGCGAACTAGCCCGCGCGTATCACCTGAGAGAGGGAGAAAACCAATGGCAGACACAGTGATTTGTGCACTGAAGGACCTTTCGGTGGGCGTGGGCGCTGCGGCGCTGCTGCCCGGTGAGGTGCAGGTGGCGGTCTTCCGCCTCCACGCCGCCGATGGCGAGCAGCTGTACGCGGTGGACAATATCGATCCGTACACCGGCGCCGGCGTGCTCTCGCGCGGTATCGTGGGGGAGGTCGATGGGCGCCCCACGATTGCTTCGCCGTTGCTCAAGCAGAGGTTCTATCTTGACGACGGTGCATCGTTGCAGGGAGACAACCACACCATCACCACGTACGCGGTCCGGGTGGACGGCGAGGGCGACAACGCAAAGGTTGTCGTATCCAATTAAGCGCGCGCGAACTCGGAGCAATGGTGTACCCCGTGTATTCTGGTCGCTATGTGTGGAATCGTTGGATATATTGGTGACCCCGCGTCGGGCGAGCACGACGCCCTGGGCGTGATTATTGAAGGTTTGCGCAGGCTGGAGTACCGAGGGTACGACTCTGCTGGCGTCGCCGTGATGAGCGGCAACGCGATCGAGCACCGCAAGAAGGCGGGCAAGGTCGCAGACCTGGAGGCGGAGATTGAAAAGGCCCCGCTCCCGGGCTCCAACTTGGGCATTGGCCACACCCGCTGGGCCACGCACGGCGGCCCGACCGACGCGAACGCGCACCCGCACGTAGTGGGCAACGGCCGCCTCGCGGTGGTGCACAACGGCATCATTGAGAACTTCGCCTCCCTGCGCCACGAGCTGGAGGAGAAGGGCCACACCTTTATTTCCGAGACCGATACTGAGGTCGCCGCGACCGTCCTGCTCGATGTCTACGACAACGAGGCTGACGGCGACCTGACCAAGGCGATGCAGATCACCGCGAACCGCCTCGAGGGTGCCTTCACCCTGCTGGCCATCCACGCGGATCACCCGGACCGCATCGTCGCTGCGCGCCTGAACTCCCCGCTGGTCATCGGCCTGGGCGAGGACCGCAACTTCCTCGGTTCCGATGTTTCCGGCTTCATCGAGTTCACCCGCGACGCGGTGGAGATGGACAACGGCCAGATTGTCACCCTGACGGCGCACGATTACGAGATCACCTCCTTCGACGGCGAGCAGGCCGAGGGCAAGCCGTTCCGCGTTGAGTGGGACGTCACCGCAGCGGAAAAGGGCGGCTACAACTCCTTCATGGAGAAGGAGATCCACGACCAGCCGTCGGCAGTCCGCGACACGCTCTACGGTCGCTTCAACGAGGAGGGTGCCCTGACGCTGGACGAGCTGCGTATCGACGAATCGCTGCTCCGCTCCATCAACAAGATCATCATCGTCGCCTGCGGCACCGCCTCCTACGCGGGCCAGGTCGCGCGCTACGCTATCGAGCACTGGTGCCGCATCCCCACGGAGGTGGAGCTCGCGCACGAGTTCCGCTACCGCGACCCGATCGTCAACGAGCAGACCCTTGTGGTCGCCGTGTCCCAGTCCGGCGAGACCATGGACACCCTGATGGCCGTGCGCCACGCCCGTGAGCAGGGCGCGAAGGTCATCGCGATCTGCAACACCGTCGGTTCCTCCATTCCGCGCGAGTCCGACGCGGTCCTGTACACCTACGCCGGCCCGGAGATCGCCGTGGCGTCCACCAAGGCGTTTATCTCCCAGATTGTGGCGTCCTACCTGCTCGCCCTGTACCTGTCCCAGGTGCGCGGCGACAAGTACGCGGACGAGATCCGCGGCGTGGTGGATGAGCTGCAGGCCATGCCGGACAAGCTGCAGAAGGTCCTGGACAACGAGGACCAGGTCAAGCAGCTGGGCAAGGACCTGGCAAACGCCAAGTCGGTGCTGTTCCTGGGTCGCCACGTGGGCTTCCCGGTCGCGCTCGAGGGCGCGCTGAAGCTCAAGGAGGTCGCGTACCTGCACTCGGAGGGCTTCGCCGCCGGCGAGCTCAAGCACGGCCCGATCGCGCTCGTGGAGGAGGGGCAGCCGGTGTTCATCATCGTGCCCTCCAAGCACTCGCGCAATAACCTCCACGCCAAGGTCGTCTCCAACATCCAGGAGGTCCGCGCCCGCGGCGCCGTGACCATCGTGATCGCGGAGGAGGGCGACGAGGACGTCAACCAGTACGCCAACGAGGTCATCCGCATTCCGGCGTCCGCCGGCCTCATGCAGCCGATCCTGTCCACGGTGCCGCTGCAGATCTTCGCCTGCGCCGTTGCGGAGGCCCGCGGCCTGAACGTGGATCAGCCGCGCAACCTGGCCAAGTCTGTGACTGTGGAGTAGCAGCCGAAGCTAGCGCAGCGCACGCCCGCCCTGGAAGGCAAGAACGTCTTCCAGGGCGGGCGTTTCTGCTCCCGTGCGCGAGACGGTGAGCGCACCCGCGTGGGCGGCGAAGGACAAGATGTCCGCCCACTCGTCCTCCCGAAGCGCGAGGAGGCCCTCGCGGCCGAGCGCGCGGGCGACGTTGAACGGGCCGCCACCAAGCGCAGGCTGGAGCGGCCCGAGCGCGTCGGTGGTGGTGGGCACGAGGTCAACGCGGGCTTCGCCACACACGGTAATCATGCCCCTCACCCTAAACTATGCACCATGACGTACCGCCCCAAGTTTCACCTCAGCCCGCCCCAGGGCCGCCTCAACGACCCGAACGGGCTCACGCTGATCGGCGACGAGCTCCACGTGTTTTACCAGCACGACCCGGCCTTCCCGCACGGTCGGCGCCGCACTGGTTGGGGCCACGCGGTGACCAGGCTTGGCAGCGGCGAGTACTACCACCTGCCCGACGCGCTCTACCCGGATTTTCCGTACGACGCGGACGGCTGCTTTTCGGGGTCTTCGGTGGTGCACGACGGGCGCATGCGCCTGTTCTATACCGGAAACCTGGACGCCGACGCCGAGCACGAGCACCGCACGAGCCAGAACGTCGTGGAGGTGGAGGACATCCAGGGGCCGCTCGGCGGGACCTACCTGCGGCGCGCCGACAACCCGATCATCAACGGCTTCCCGGAGGGCTTCACCTCGGACTTCCGCGACCCCTACGTGACCCAGGCCCCGGACGGCTCGTGGCGGATGCTTATCGGCGCGCGCAGCGAGTCCAACAGGGGCGCGGTCGTGGTGTACACCTCCGACGATTTGGAGTCGTGGGAGTACGCCGGCCCGATCGAGTTCGTCGGCCTGGACTATAACACCGCGTCCGCCCACATGTGGGAGTGTCCGAACCTGGTGCGCATGACGGATCAGTCCACCGGCGAGGAGCTCGATGTGCTCGTCTTCTGCCCGCAGTTCGCGGACTCTGACGAGTGCGGCTACGTCGTGGGCCGTCTCGAAGGTCTGCGCTTCGAGGTCATCACGGGCTTTACCCCGCTGGACTACGGCCACCAGTTTTACGCCCCGCAGCTCATCAACTTCGGCCCCGGCGCACTCATGCTCGGCTGGATGGGCCTGCCCGCCCGCGACGACACGCCCACGCTCGCCGCGGAGGGGTGGGTGCACCAGCTCACGCTTCCCCGGGAGCTTTCGCTTATCGACGCCACCGTCCACACCACCCTCCGCCTCCCCAACAACGAAGACGAGATGGTCGTGTGGCGCAGCGAGCTCGGTGCCGAGCCGTGCTCGGCGCAGCTCGTCGACGTGGACGACAACGTCGGCGCGACCATCGCCTGGGCGCCGCACCCGGCCGCGACCACTGGTGCGGTCCGCGGCACGCTGTCCGTCACCGTCGACGGTTTCATGCGCTGGGCGGACTGCGCCCCAGGTGAGCTGGTGTGCACCGCGGACGGGGCGGCGCTTGAGGTCACCGGCGGTGGCGGGGAGGTAGCGTTCTCCTCGGCTGTGTTCGCACCTGACGCGAATGAGTGGGCCGGCTTCCGGGCCGGAGAATCAGCGATGTAGATCAACAGAGGAGGACGAAATGGAGCCGCTGAGCGCGCTGCTGTTGTTTGTGATGGCGATGATGGCGGGGGCGATCAATTCCGCGGTGGGCTCCGGCTCGCTGCTCACGCTTCCGGTGCTCATGGCGCTGGGGTTGCCGCCCGGGGTGGCGGTGCGCACGAATACGACGGGCATGGTGTTCGCGTCGTTCGGCTCGGTGATGGGGTACCGGAAGGAGATCAAACGGGAACTCCCGTACCTGGGGCCGATGATCGTAGTGACCATTTTGGCGTCCGGTACGGGCTCGTTGCTGTTGTTGTCGTCGCCGTCGAGCACGCTGGACTTTGTCGTGCCGGTGCTCATCGTGGTGGCGCTGCTCATGGTGATTTTCCAGCCGAAGCTCACCGCGTGGCTCGGGCAGCGAGCTGCGGCGGGGGCGCCGGGAGAGCCGGGCGGTGCTGTTGGCCAGGCGTGGAAGCGCCCCCAGCTGATCGCGCCGATGGGGGCCGCCGCCGTCTACGGGGGCTACTTCACCGCCGCGCAGGGGATCTTGTACATGGCCATTATGTCCGTGGCGACGGGGCGTTCGCTCAAGGACGTCAACCCGGTGAAGAACTTCTTGTCCCTGTTTGTCAACATCACCGCGGCGCTGGTCTACCTCGTTGCGTGGGCGTTCTTCGGGGCGGAGATTGTGTGGCTCGGGGTGCTCATCGTTGCCGCGGGCGGCCTGATCGGCGGCGTGGGCGGATCGCAAATAGCAAAGCGCCTTCCAAACTCCGTACTGCGCGGCATCATCGTCGTGGTGGCGTTGGTGGCGCTTGTGCGGCAGTTTGTGTAGGCGCTTGGGAAAAGGGCGCATCCGCGCCCCGGGGGAGAGTAATTAGACCGTCTTGTGGCCGATTGGGAAGCTGCGCAGCGGGGAGACGCCGCGGTTCAGCCAGGCGTAGACGCCGCCCATGATGAGGCCGCCGCCGACGTAGTTGCCCAGCCAGACGAACAGCCAGTTGGACAGGCCGTTGGCCAGGGTGAAGCCCTCGAAGTGCTCCGGGCCGATGCCGTAGCCGGAGAGGGAGAAGATGACGAAGGACGCGATGGAGTGCTCGTAGCCCATCGCTGCGAAGGACGGGATGACCAGCACGATGGCGATGAGCTTCGCGCTAAAGTCCTTTCCGGCCTGGACTGCCATGAGGATGCCGATGTTCACCACGGCGTTCGCGAAGATGCCCTCCAGGAAGAGGTGCGCCGGGTCCTTGGCCAGCTTGCCCGCGGTGGCGCCGTAGAGGAAGTTCTCTGCGGTGACGGTGTCGAACGCGGTCGTCTTGGTGATGAAGTACGCGGTGATCAGAACGCCGAGCAGGTTGAACAGCGTGCACACGACGACGGCGAAGAACGCTTTGAACCCGGGGACGCGACCGGTGATGGTGCCGTAGGTGGCGTACATCATGTTGCCGGTGGCCAGCTCGGCACCGAGGACGATGATGATGTAGAGGGCGGTTGCGAAGATTGGGGCGAAGACATACTTACCGAAGCCGGGGAGCTGGGCCTCGACCGAGGTCGCTGCGACAGCGGCGAACGCGGTGATGATAGTGAGGAACATGCCGGCGAGCATGGAACGTACGGCGAACTTGGGGAGTTCGTGGGTGAAAAGGTACGCCTTAAAGCCGATTGATTCGGCCAATGTGCTGTCGAAGTTCATAGGTAACACCATACGTGGTTTAAGCTGCGCAATGCTAATTCTGCGCAGGTGATCCTCGCCACCGTGCCCCCGCTATTGCCCCCGTTGCGGGCATGGCCGAGAACCGGGAGGATCGGCACCGCGACAATGGTACCGGATTTGGATTTCGGGCGCATATCGTGCTTTAATACTGCAGTTGTCTCTCGCTGGTCGGGTTATAAGCGCGTTTCCGAGCTGAAAATCCGAGACCCTTCGACACCAGCTTGCGGCTTAAGGGCCGGGGCGGTGTTCGTCGATAAGCGAAGGCATGCAAGTAAGCACATGACCACGTGCGTACAGGACGGAAATCTGACGCACATCGATCCAGGTCAGGAGACCAACTGTGATTCAGCAAGAATCGCGTCTGAAGGTCGCCGACAACACTGGTGCACGCGAGCTGCTGTGCATCCGCGTTCTTGGCGGTTCTGTTCGACGCTTCGCCGGTATCGGCGACACGATCGTCGCCTCTGTGAAGGAAGCTACCCCGGGTGGCAACGTCAAGGAGGGTGAGGTTGTCAAGGCCGTCATCGTCCGCGCCACCAAGGAGACCCGTCGTCCGGACGGCTCCTACATCTCCTTCGACGAGAACGCTGCCGTTCTGATCAAGAACGACACCGAGCCGCGCGGTACCCGTATCTTCGGCCCCGTTGCTCGCGAGCTGCGCGACAAGAAGTTCATGAAGATTGTTTCTCTCGCACCGGAGGTGATCTAACTTATGAAGATCAAGAAGGGCGATATGGTCCAGGTCATCTCTGGCAAGGACAAGGGCGCGCAGGGCAAGGTCATCGAGGCCTACCCGAAGCGTGACAAGGTCCTCGTCGAGGGCGTGAACCGTGTGAAGAAGCACGTTGCAAACTCGTACAACGAGCGCGGCGCCGAGTCCGGCGGCATCGTCACCCAGGAAGCACCGATCCACGTGTCCAACGTGATGGTTCTGGATTCCGACGGCAACCCGACTCGCGTCGGCTACCGTTTTGACGAGGACGGCAACAAGGTCCGCGTAGCCAAGTCGAACGGGAAGGACATCTAGCATGAGCGAGAACTACACCCCGCGTCTGAAGACCCGCTACCAGGACGAGATCCGCACCCAGCTGAACGAGAAGTTCAGCTACGACAATGTCATGCAGATCCCGGGCCTGACCAAGATTGTTGTCAACATGGGTGTTGGCGACGCCGCGCGTGACTCCAAGGTCATCAACGGCGCACTCGAGGACCTCACCGCGATCACCGGCCAGAAGCCGCAGATTCGTCGCGCGAAGAAGTCCATCGCTAACTTCAAGCTCCGTGAAGGCATGCCGATCGGCGCGAAGGTCACCCTCCGCGGCGACCGTATGTGGGAGTTCCTGGACCGTCTCCTGACGGTCGCGCTTCCGCGTATCCGCGACTTCCGTGGCCTGAACGACAAGCAGTTCGACGGTGCAGGTAACTACACCTTCGGCCTGACCGAGCAGACCATGTTCTACGAGATCGACATTGACAAGATCGATCGCGTCCGCGGCATGGACATCACCGTCGTCACCACCGCGACGAACGACGACGAGGGTCGCGCGCTGCTGACGCACCTCGGCTTCCCGTTCGCCGACAAGGACGGCAAGATGAAGCGCGCATAAGCGCTTGCTTGATCGCTTGACGACGATGCCCCCGGCTTGGAGCCGGGGGCATTTTCGCGTTGGTGGGGTGGCAGCGCATTGGGAGGGCGCCTACTGGGTGTGAGAGATTTCTGACGTTTCCCGGAGGGGCGCCGCGTTTCACCAGGTGGCGCGGTCTAGGCCGTTGGCTGCGCGGGAAATTTTACGCATTCTCGTCATTCGGGGGCGCCCCAAGAGACGCGACAAAGCGCCCGCCGTAGGGAGAGAGCGCGCCGCCTACCCGCGGGCGAGCGCCACCCGGTCGGCGAAGCGGGCGTAGTCCTCGCGGATCTGGCCGAGCGGTGCCACCACGGTGTCCTCGCTGGCCACGGCGATCTCTCGCCGCAGCGCCGCCTTCGTGCGCCTGCGCACCCCGGAACCGAGCACCCCGCCGAACACGGCACTGACCAGGCCGATCACCAGCCCGGTGAGCAGCCCCGCCATGATGAGGAGGGTGGGGATGGGCCAGCCCTCGACGTCCGGGACCAGGTCGCCGCCGAGCAGCGGCGTAAGGACGCCGGGGACGAGGGCGACAAGCAAGTACCAGAGGACGCCGACGAGCGCGGCGACGAGCGCGAGCCACTGGATCAAGGTGAGGAGCGACCACGCCTTCGACGGTTGCGCCGGGACGCGC
The DNA here is from genome assembly GCF_946902955.1 of Corynebacterium sp. Marseille-P8863. NCBI lineage: Bacteria > Bacillati > Actinomycetota > Actinomycetes > Mycobacteriales > Corynebacteriaceae > Corynebacterium > Corynebacterium sp. Marseille-P8863. The sequence goes on from NZ_CAMPQC010000001.1 coordinate 218,256, forward strand.
GTGCGGGCGACGGCGCGGTCGAGCTCCGCGGGGAGTTGCTCGGCGACCCCACCGGCCCGATCCGACACGGCGACGGCCCACTGGGGCGGCAACCCCTGCGACACCGCCTCCGCGTACTCGCGCACGCCCCGGTTGGACACCGCCTTCGAGGCGGCGTCCAGTTCCGGGAGGGAGGAGCGGTGAACGCCGAGCTCGTCGGCGTCGTCACGCACGCCCATCCGTCTGAGCGGGTCCGGCCGGAAGCGGGTGATCCAGGAGGTTAGCAGCCAGCCGGTGCGCTCGTGCAGGCGCTTGCGGTACGCCGCGGCGGCCTTGTCGGCGATGCGGTCGGCGCTCGTCGCCTCGGCGAGCGTGGCGTCCATGTCGCGCTTCGCGTGCTTGTCCGGCCGCGATTGCTTCTCCTGCTTGGCCAGCTGTTTGCCGGAGGCGGCCGGGATGAGGTCCGCGGTGGCGGAGTGGATGTCGGCCTCGATGCGGGCGGACTGTGCCGTGTGGGCGCGGGCGACGCGGGTGATGGCGTCGCGTAAATCGTCGAGGCCAGCGCCGGTCCGGGTGGAGGTGGGGATGACGTGGGCGTTGGAGAGGCCGTCGTCAAGCAAGAGGCCCTTGAAGGAGGCGCTGACGGTGGGGATGTCGCCCTCGGCCAGCAGGTCCGACTTGTTCAGCACCGCGAGGGTCACCGCGGCGTGGTCCGCGTGGGGGCGGATGAACTGCTCGTGGATGACGCTGTCGGCGTACTTTTCGGGGTCAGACACCCACACAAGCACGTCCACCTGTCCGGCGAGACGCTCCGCAATCGCGCGGTTGGAAGCCTCCACTGAGTCGAAATCTGGCAGATCGAGCAGGATAAGCGGGCCCGCGCCAGGGGCGAACTCGCCGCCGCGGGCGCGGCGGTCTTCCACGCCGAGCCAGTCGAGCAGCTCCTCGGAGCCCACGGGCTCCCACACCGCGGCGAGCGGCGAGGAGGTGGTGGGGCGGCGCGCGGCGGCCTTGCCCAGGTCCTCGCCGACGATGGCGTTGAACAGCGAGGTCTTGCCCGAGCCGGTCGCGCCGAAGAAGCCGACGACGGTGTGTTCGGCAGACAGGGCGCGTCGTTCGGCGCCGGCGCGGGCGACCTTCTCGAGGCGCTCGCGCTGCGCGGGGGAGAGGTAGGGGCGGCCGATCTCCGCGGCCTGCCCGAGCGCGTCGAGCCGCTCGCCGAGCGGTGCCTTCGAGCTAAACAGCGCCATCGGTGCCCCCGTCCTGCCCGTCCGGGCGCGTGAACGTGCCGCGCAGCTGGTCCAGGAGGCCGCGCAGCTTTGAGTCGGCCTCGCCGGAGCTTTGTTGCTTGTCGACGCCACCCTCACCGCCCGCAACCGCCGGGAGGTTCGCCGGGGCGGGCAGGGCCTCCGGGAAGCGGGCGCTGGCCTGCGCGCGGGCCTGGCCTGCCGCCTCGCGCAGCTGGTCCGCGGTGGCGCCACGGTGCAGCGGGGCGGTGACGTCGCGGTAGCGGTTGCGCTCGGCCTCCATGAGCGCCTCGAGACGCTCGTTGAGGTCGGCCTTCGCCTCGGCTGCCATGCGGCGCACCGTGTCCTCGCCGAAGATGGCTTCCAGCATCTTCTGTCCCACCACTGCGGAACCGCCGGCGATAGCGACCTCGCCGCCGGTCAGCCCCGCGGTAGAGGCGAACACGACGAGCATCAGCGCGACGGTGAGCACGTTGAGGCCCAGCGACATCGCGCGTGCCCGCTGGCGCTTCTGGCCGGCGGTGTCCTGGATGCGTTCCAGCATGGCCTGCTGCCAGTCGCGGACGAGGCGGGCCGCGTCATCGGAGACGGTGGCGCTGGCGCGGGCCAGCGACGAGTCCGCCTGGGCGCGCAGCTCCGGGGCGACCGTGCCGACGTGGGACCAGGAGCGTGCGGCGGCGGTCTCGGCGGCGTCGATAAGCACTGCGTGCAGCCCGGTTTCAATCTCCGTTTCCACCTCGCGCAGCGGGGCGGGCTGGCCCGTGAAGAAGCTGCCCACCTTGTCTACTGCCTGGGAGAACCAGCGCTCGACGCCGCGGAAGACGTCCGAGGTGCCCACGACGTCCTGCCAGCGGTCCATGACCTCGGTGCGCAGGAGCTTGCCGTCGCTGGTCGCCTCGATGACGTGCTGGCTGGCGGCGCGGTACTGCTCTGAAATCGCCTGGTCCAGCTGGTTCGCAAACGCCTCCTGCTGCTCGCGGGCAGCAGTGAGCTTGTCGACGCGCCCGAGCGCCCCCGCCAGCGCACCCGCGACCGTCTTCCCGGCCACGTCGCGGCGCGCGGCGGTGTCGTTGGCCAGGGTGGACAGGTAGTCGCGCAGCGGGGCGACCACCTCGTTGGGCAGGAACTCGTCCGTGCCGGTGACGAAAGGGACGGTGAACACCGTCGCGCCCGTCAGCCCGGCCTGGTCCATCATGCGGCGCAGGTCCGCGGGGACGGTCTCGGCGGAGGACTCGTCGAGGCGGTTGAGCACCACGACCACCTCGATGCCGCGGCCGGCGGCGTCGTTGAGGAAGTTCCACACCAGCTGGTCCGCGTAGCGCGCGGGCGTGGTGACGAAGATCCACAGGTCCGCGGCCGCCAAGAGCTGGGAGGCCAGGGCCCTGTTGTGGTCGTCGATGGAGTCGAAATCGGGGGCGTCGACAAGCGCGAGGCCCTCGGGGATCTGTTCGGTGCGCACGATGCGCAGCGTGGTGGACTGCTCGTCGCCGGCGCCGTGGGAGCGGGCGAGGCCGGGCAGGACCTCCGGGGAGTTGAACCAGTCCGCGTTGGCGGGGTTGGCTACCAGGATCGGCTGGCGGGTGGTCGGGCGGATCACGCCCGGGTTGGATACGTGCTCCTGCAGGACCCCGTTGACCAGCGTGGACTTGCCGGATCCGGTGGAGCCGCCGATGACGGCCAGCAGTGGCGCGTCGAGGTTGCTCAGGCGGGGCAGGATGTAATCGTCGAACTGGTTGACCACGGCGCGGGCGTCGGCGGCTGCGGCGCTGTCGGTGGGGACGTCGGTGTCGGCGACCGCATCGCGGAGGTCACGGACGGCGCCGAGCAGGGCGGCGGCATCCGTCCCGTCGGCGGGAGCGGGGGAGGTGGGCGTATTCACGCCCACCATCTTGGCACAACCTTGGCATAGCGCCGGGTGCGCTGCCGGTGCGGTTGGGCTACTGAAGGTCGAAGTCGGTGACGCGCGCGACGTCGCGGGGGTCCTGCTTGAAGGCGATGCCGAGGCGGTTGTAGCTGTTCACGCCCACAATTCCCACGATGAGCGCGCGGGTGACTTCCTCTCCGAGGGTGTCCAGCGCGCGGTTCCACAGGTCGTCCGGGAGGGAATCAGGGGCGTCATCGAGCTCGGTGATCGTATCGGCGAGCTCGAGGATGAGCGCCTCGGTCTCGCTGAACTCGCTGGCGTGGCGGGTCCACTGCTCGACCTTGAGGATGTAGTCCTCGCTCCAACCGTGCTCGCGGGCATTGCGACGGTGGATGGCCGTGCAGACCGTGCAGCCGTTGATGGCGGTGGCGCGGACGGCGGCGAGGTGCCCGAAATCGGGGTCGAGTTTCTCCCGCATGTACTGCATGGGCGGGTAGAACATGTCGATGATCTCTTGGGGGACTTCGCGCGCGGTCATGCTGGGGATCATACCGAAGCGAGGGTGCCGGCGTACAGGTTAAAGTGACGGTCCCTGACAAAGCCTGCGAGCGCCATGTTGGTCTCGCGCGCCAGCTCCACTGCCAGCGACGACGCGGCGGAAACCGCCACCAGCGCGGGGAATCCCGCCATGGCCGCCTTTTGGACGAGCTCGAACGAGGCGCGCGAGCTCATCACCAGCACCATGTCGTCCGCGGGGAGGCGGCCCTCCAGCAGCAGGTGGCCGATGACCTTGTCCGCGGCGTTGTGGCGGCCGATGTCCTCGCGCACGACGATCGGGTTGCCCGCAAGGTCGAACGCGCCCGCGGCGTGGATCCCGCCTGTCTTTCTGAACTGCTTCTGCTCCGCGCGCAGCGCGTCGGGCAGCGTCACCACGAGCTCTGGGTCTAGCTCGATCGGGGTGATGGGCATGTGGACTTTGTGCAGCAGCTCGCTAATAGACTGCGTGCCGCAGACACCGCACGCGCTGGTAGTTGGGGTGAGACGGATGAACTCCGGCGTGACCGGCTTTGCCGTCTCGGCGAGCTCCAAGTCAAGCAGGTTATAGGTGTTCTCGCCGCCAGATCCGACGGCGCCTGCACAGTAGCGGGCCGTGCGCACATCCTGCGGCGCGGTAATCAGGCCTTCCGCGTAGCACCAGCCGTGCGCGAGCTCCACGTCGTGGCCCGGGGTGCGCATCGTGGTGGTGAGCGTCTCCCCGCCGGCGCGGATTTCCAACGGCTCCTCGGTGGTGACGGTATCCGTGCGGGTGTCCGTGAACACCCGCCCCGCCTGCTCGCCGTCGCCGAGGGTGACCTTGGTGACGGCGAAGCGCTGGTTAATCCTGCTCATCGCCCGCGTCGCTCCCGTCGTTTTCGTTCTTGTCGCTGTTGTCGCTGTTGTCGTAACGCTCGAGCAGCTGCGTGGTCGCCTCAATGAGTTGGCGGGTCGCCGACTCTGTCGCGTCCGGCGTGGCGTCTGGGCCCAGCTGTTGCCCCGCCGCGAGCCCGACAAGAAATGCCGTGGTGGGCGCCGCCGGGCGCGACGGCCCGTTGTGGGCCACAGCGGCGGTGAGGTCCAGTACGTCGCCCACTAGCGAGCGCACCGCCTCGGGCGCGACGCCGAGTTCTTTCGCCACGGCGGCGAGCCATTCGTGGGTGGTGTGCAGTGCATCGTCCTTCGCCATGAGTTCTCCTTTCGGTGTTGGGCCAGGATAGCGCGTTGCGTCAAATGCGGAGCGCGGTCTGGCCATTCGCGGATTCCCATCGGGGTAGCGGGATCAAACGAAGTGTAGTAAAAATAACCGTACCGGACAAAATAACCGAAAGGCAATGGCAATGCAAGACAACACCAAGGTGAAAGAGCGTGTGCAAAAGCTGCTCAACCAGGCTAAAGATCGCGAGGGGACACCCGAAGGGGACTCGTTTTACGCGAAGGCCTTTGACCTGATGGCCGCGTACGGATTTTCCGAGCGCGACTTGTCGCAGCCGGAAGCGGAGAAGGCAGCGACTTACCGAATCTTTAAGATCGCCGGAACATACACCGATATGCAGGCAAAACTCCTGCTCTGTATCGCGCAGGCGCTGCACTGCGTCGGCTTCTATCAGCGCGTCTACAACTCCACGCGCGTCAACCAGGTCACGGTGTTCGGGCTGGAGAGCCACCTCGAGCGCGTGAGTCTGCTGTACTCCATGCTCCGCGTGGTCATGCTGGACGGCGCCGGCCAGCTCAGGGCCACGAGTCTTGCGGAATCCATCGTGGTCACCCGCCGCTCGTACATGACGGGCTACGCCATCCGTATCAGCCAACGCCTCGCCGAGGCAGAGCATCGCGTCACCGAGTCATCGAGCGAGTATGCGCTGGCGCTTATCGACGATGCCGAGCAGGCCCGCAACGCCCAGGCGGAATTCGCCGCCGCGCACGGCCTGTACATCCACGCCGACTCATCGAACCGTTCCTTTGACCCCGCTGCGTACATTCAGGGGCAGCAAGCGGGCGATGCCTCCGACATCGGGCAGACGCGCGTCGCTGCGCGGCCCGCGTTGCCGTTCTAAGGTGAAGGCTGGGTGGGGGCGAGTGGGCGTCGAAAAGCGATTTGCCCTGGAAGTGGCGCAAGGTATAGGCTTATCGGTCGGACTTGTGTGAGGAGCACAAGCCGAAAGACCAACTGTACATCCAACTTTGTTGCAGGCCCCCCGCCAGAATGCGGACCGCGTGCAAGGGAGGCGGCGAGCGCCCCACGTTACTGAGCGTGGGGAGCGTGAAGTAGCCCCCGACAGACCACACGGCAAACGCGACCTTTCAGGGTCAGGTGGGCTTAGGGAACCGCAACGAGAAAGGAACCGGTCACTCACTATGACCATGACTGATCCGATTGCGGACATGCTGTCCCGCGTGCGCAACGCAAACAATGCGCAGCACGACAGCGTGTCCATGCCGTCCTCGAAGCTCAAGGCGAACATCGCCGAGATTCTGAAGCAGGAAGGCTACATCGCTGACTACAAGGTTGAGGACACCAAGGTGGGCAAGGAACTCACCCTGGACCTCAAGTACGGCCCGACCCGCGAGGCTTCCATCGCTGGTCTGCGCCGCGTTTCCAAGCCGGGTCTGCGCGTGTACGCAAAGTCCACCGACCTGCCGCAGGTCCTCGGAGGCCTGGGCGTGGCCATCATCTCCACGTCCCACGGTCTCCTGACCGACCGTCAGGCCCAAGAGAAGGGTGTAGGCGGGGAAGTCCTCGCTTACGTCTGGTAAAGGGAGGTTGAAAAGACTATGTCGCGTGTAGGTAACGCACCCATCGCAATCCCGAACAACGTTGAAACCAAGATCGACGGCCAGACCGTCGAGGTCAAGGGCCCGAAGGGCACCATGACCGTCGAGGTTCCGGCCCCGATCACCGTTGCGGTTGAGGAGAACCAGATTGTGGTGTCCCGCCCGGACGACCACCGCAAGAACCGCTCGCTGCACGGCCTGTCGCGTTCGCTGATCAACAACCTTGTGATCGGCGTGACCGAGGGCTACAAGATCAACATGGAGATCTTCGGCGTCGGCTACCGCGTGCAGCAGAAGGGTAAGGACCTCGAGTTCTCCCTCGGCTACTCGCACCCGATCCTGATTGAGGCGCCCGAAGGCATCACCTTTGCTGTCGACGGCAACACCAAGCTCTCGATCGAAGGTACCGACAAGCAGCAGGTTGGCCAGATTGCGGCGAACATCCGCCGTCTGCGTAAGGATGACCCGTACAAGGGTAAGGGCATCCGCTACGCGGGCGAGCAGGTACGTCGCAAGGTCGGAAAGACGGGTAAGTAATCATGAGCAATACTGCAGAGAACACCAAGCGCACCCCGATTGGCAAGGACATCTCGTCCCGCCGTCGCGAGGCTCGCGCACGTCGCCACAACCGCATCCGCAAGACCCTGCGTGGCACCCCGGAGACCCCGCGTCTCGTCGTGCACCGCTCGTCCCGCCACATCCACGTGCAGGTCATCGACGATCTGGCTGGCCACACTCTCGTGGCCGCTTCCTCCATGGAGCCGGACGTCCGCAACCTGGACGGGGACAAGAAGGACAAGGCAGCCAAGGTCGGCGCACTCGTCGCGGAGCGCGCCAAGGCAGCTGGCATCGAAGAGATCGTCTTCGACCGCGGCGGCTACAAGTACCACGGCCGCGTTGCGGCTCTTGCTGAAGCAGCTCGTGAAGGTGGTCTGAAGTTCTAATGATCACCGCAACCATCACCATCAACGGAAGGATCGCGTAATGGCCGAACGTGAACGGCGTGACGGCGGACGCTCCGCCGACAACCAGAACAACAAAGGCAACAAGAACGAGCGCGGTGGCCGCGGCCGCCGCGACGACCGCCGCAACCAGAACGACGAGCGCGACAAGTACATCGAGCGCGTCATCACCATTAACCGCGTCGCAAAGACCGTTAAGGGTGGCCGCAACATGTCCTTCACCGCACTCGTTGTGGTCGGCGACGGCCAGGGCATGGTCGGCGTCGGCTACGGCAAGGCGAAGGAAGTTCCCGCCGCAATCCAGAAGGGTGCCGAGGAAGCTCGCAAGAACTTCTTCCGCGTCCCGATGATCGGCGGCACCATCCCGCACCCGGTCCAGGGTGAGGAAGCTGCGGGCGTCGTTATGCTTCGCCCGGCTGCTCCCGGTACCGGTGTCATCGCCGGCGGCGCTGTCCGCCCGGTGCTCGAGTGCGCAGGCGTCCAGGACATCCTGGCCAAGTCCCTCGGTTCCGACAACGCCCTGAACGTCGTTCAGGCAACCGTTGCCGGCCTGAAGGAACTGGTGCGCCCCGAAGAGGTCGCCGCGAAGCGTGGCAAGGACGTCGAGGACGTTGCCCCGGCCCGTATGCTGCGCGCACGCGCAGGACAGGAGGCGTAAGCACAATGGCACTGAAGATCACACTGCACCACGGTAAGGTCGGCGAGAAGCCGCAGACCATCCAGAACCTCGAGGCTCTGGGCCTGCGCAAGATCGGCCAGTCCGTGATCAAGAAGGACAACGCCGCGACCCGCGGCCAGGTGCTCAAGGTTCGTCACCTTGTCACCGTTGAAGAAGTTGCAGGGGAGTAGATAGCACATGGCTGACATCATCAAGCTTCATGATCTGCGCCCGGCAAAGGGTGCAAACAAGCCGAAGCACCGCGTAGGCCGCGGTGAAGCCGGCAAGGGCGGCAAGACCGCCGGCCGCGGTACCAAGGGTACGAAGGCTCGCTACCAGGTTTCCGCAGCGTTTGAGGGTGGCCAGATGCCGCTTCACATGCGCCTGCCGAAGCTGAAGGGCTTCAAGAACCCGAACCGCGTCGAATTCCAGGTTGTCAACGTCAACGACCTGGCCAAGGCCTTCCCGAACGGCGGCACCGTGTCCATCGAGGACATCGTTGCAGCTGGCCTGGTTCGCAAGAACCAGCCCGTCAAGGTCCTGGGCAACGGCGAGATCGACGTCAAGCTCGACGTCACCGCGAACAAGTTCTCCAAGTCCGCAGCCGAGAAGATCCAGGCTGCCGGCGGCTCCGTCACTGAGGCGTAAGCGCCTTTTCCGAGCCGAGAACGCTCGAGCCCGCCACCCCTTGTTTTAAGGGGTGGCGGGCTTTTTGCGTTGAGGGTTAGAGGTTTAGCGGCAGCTCAAACACAAGGTCCTCGCACATGATGCGTGCGTTTGCGTTGCCGTCCCACACTGGGCTGAGGCCAACCTCTTTGAGCGCTTCGACTACTAGGGCGGCAACTTCGGCATCCGTTTCCAGGCTTGGGTTTTCATAATCCCCGAAGCCGAAGTAGAGGAGCCCGATGTGGATGACGCTGTCCACATCCTGCTGGGTGCAGTAGGCATAGCCCCGGTGGCCGGCCTTTTCGGCGTGCGTGCCGCCGTCCTCGACCGCTTCGTCCTTGGTGTAGCCTTCGTCGAAGGAGAACGAGATGTTGCGCTTTGCTAGCGCCTCGTGCAGAGCTTGGATGCGCTTGGCGTCCTCGGAGGCCTCCGGCACGAGGCGGGCGTATTCTGCGCTGACTTCCTCTACCAGGGGTGTTGGGTCGGAGTCCATGTTGTCCTCCAACCACGCGGTGATTTCATCGCGGTGCCATCCGTGGCAGAGCAGGAGAGAAATCTGGCTGGTGGTTTCGTCTGCCTCGTAGACGCCGTCGGCGGGTGGGAATTTGCTCTTGGTCATGGCGTGGGGGCTCATGCCCCTGCAGTGTAGCGAAAAGAGGGTACGGTGGCCACGGGTTGGGCGCGTTCAAGTCAGAGCAGGTCGCTGGGCACGGCTAAACAGCGCAAGCAGGAGCTCGATTATCGGTCCCCGATCGGGGTTTCACGAAGTGCTGGTTGCGCTGTTTAGGCCCCGGGTGGGTGAGAACGAGCTCCAGGTTGCGCTGTTTAGGCTCCGGGACAGGCAGGGACGAGTTCCTGTTGGCGCTGTCTGCGCTCGAGGCGGCGTTGCCAGCTAGTCGACGAGAACACGATGACAAACACGCAGACATTCCCAGTCTTCTCGTCATGCGGTTCTCGTCATGTAGCGCGGAAGGCACAGGCCGCATCACCGGAGAGCCAGCTACGCCCTCGCGCGGTGCGCGAGACGGTTACCAATGGACTGGATCGCCTGGACCACGACGATCAGGATGATCACGGTGGTGAGCATGGCGACGGAGTCGAACTGCTGGTAGCCGTACGAGATGGCGAGGTCGCCAACGCCACCGCCGCCGATGGTGCCGGCCATGGCGGTCGCGGAGATGAGACCGACGGTCGCCGTCGTTACCGCGAGGATGATCGAGGACTTTGCCTCCGGCAGCAGGAAGTGCCGGATGGTTTGGCCCATCGTGGCGCCCATGGAGTCGGCCGCCTCGGTGATGCCGGGGTTGACCTCCAGGAGCGACTGCTCGATGAGTCGCGCGATGAATGGCGCGATGTACAGGGTCAACGGCACGAGCGCCGCCGTGGTGCCGATTGCGGTGCCGGCAATCACGCGGGTGAAGGGCGAGATCGCCACCAGCAGGATGATGAACGGCAGCGAGCGAACCACGTTGACCAGGACGTTGAGGACGCCGTAGGCAATCGGGTTCGGTTTCAGCCCGCCCGGGCGCGTGATCACCAGGGCGAGCGCCAGTGGGATGCCGATGAGGGCGCCGACGAAGAGCGCGATGCCGACCATGTAGACGGTCTCGCCAAACGAGTCGATGTACATGGATGGGGTCACGCGCGACCCTGTCGTGCCGCGCCACCAGGAGTTCAGCTGATCCATGGTTATGCGTCCTTTCCGCTACGAATGCGATTGACGGAAACTCCCTCGAGCCCTTCCAGCCACGCCACGGCGTCGGCTACGTCCTGCGTGGCGCCGCCGCGAAGGCCGAGCACGGTCGCGCCGACGGTCGTGCCGGCGAGGTCGGCGTCCGAGGAGGACAGCAGCTGCGCGTCCAGGCCGAAGCGGTTGATCAGCTCGGTGAACACGCCGGAGGCGGCGCGCCCGGAGTGAATGAGCTGGACCACTTGGTCGAAGGCGCTGGCGTCGATAGTGGCCCGAACGCTCTCGGGGATCTCCCGGGGGATCACGGTCTCGACGAAGCGCTGCGTCAATGCCGCCTGCGGGGCGGCGAAGACCTCCGCGACGGGGCCGGACTCGACCAGCTTGCCGGAATCCAAGACCGCAACGGAGTCCGCGAGCCGGGCGACAGCATCCATTTGGTGCGTGATGAGCAGGATGGTCACGCCGAGTTCGGCGTTGATGGCGCGCAGGAGGTCGAGGATCTGGGTGGTGGTCAGCGGGTCGAGGGCGGACGTGGGTTCGTCGCAAAGCAAAATGCTCGGATTGGTCACCAGCGCACGGGCGATGCCGACGCGCTGGCGCTGCCCGCCCGAAAGCTGGCGCGGCTTGTGGTCGGCGCGGTCGGTCAGGCTGACGAGCTCGAGGACCTCGTTAACGCGGCGAGTGATCTCCGCCTTCGGCGTCTTGGACAGCAGCAGGGGAGTGGCGACGTTTTGCGCGACGGTCTTGGTTTCCAGCAGGTTGTAGTTCTGGAAGACCATCGAGACCTCGCGGCGCAGCTCGCGCAGCTCCTTCGGGCTCAGCTCGGACGGCTGGCGGCCGAGCACCGTGACGGTGCCGGAGGTGGGCGACTCAAGGCCGTTGACCGTGCGGATCAGCGTGGACTTGCCCGCACCAGACGTGCCGACGACACCGAAGATCCCGCCCGTGGGGACGGCGAACGTGATGTCGTCGAGCGCGGTGAACGTGCCTCCGGAGGTATCAAAGACCTTGGAGACGTGGTCGAAGGCGACGGCGGGGCCGGTCACTGCAGCGACTCCGGGAGGAACCAGTAATTGTTCTCGTTGTGCTCGTTCAAGTAGTCCTTGAACTCGTCGGAACGGTAGGCGTCAGCCACGGCCTTCGCCCACGGCTTGTCGGCCTTGTCCTCGGTGGTCACGGCCACGAGGATCAGCTCCGGACGCAGGTTCTCCTGGAAGAGCTGCAGGTTCGGGTCCAGGCCCGCGGAGTAGGACATGGAGCCCGGGATCACGGCCCAGTCCAGGTCGGGCAGGGAGCGCGACAGGTTTGCCGAGTCCATCGGCTGGATGTCCAGGTTGTGCGGGTTCTCAGCGATGTCGGCCTCGGAGACGAGCGTCTCGTCGGCGTCGTCGCGGAGGGTGATCCAGCCGGCGTCGACAAGCACGTGCAGGGCGCGCGACTTGTTCGAGCCGTCCATCGGGACGCCCACGGACTGGCCATCGGCGACCTCGTCGATGCTCTGGTGCTGCTCCGAGTACACGCCAGCGGGCACGGTCGGGACCTCGGTGATGGAGGTGAGATCCGCGCCCTTCTCGTTGTTAAACACGTTCATCCAGCCGGTGTGCTGGTCCACGTTGAGATCCGCGGAGCCCTCGGCCAGCGCCGTGTCGGCCTGGGTGAGGTCGGTGAACGACTGGTAGTCGACGTTGTAGCCCTCCTTCTCCAGGATCGGGCCAACGGCGTCCTCGAACAGCTCCGAGTACGGGCCGGGCGAGGTGGCCACGCGGATGGTCTCCAGGTCACCCTCGGCGGTGGTGTTGTCGCTCGACTCGCCCGAGCAAGCGGTCAGCCCCAGCGTGAGTGCGGCGGCTGTGGTCAGTGCTGCAAACTTCTTCAGCATGACAGTCCTTTCGATCAGGATTAATCTCGACAAATCAGTACCTTAAACCTATCGGTCCAGAAATTCAAGACAGAGTTGTCTATCGGCGGGGCTCGATGCCTATCGACGCCACGCCTCGGCCCCGCAGCCGAATGGGGCGAGCTGTGCCTGGGCTGGAAAGGTGCCAGAAAGGTGCGAATCTCCTTGTGGTGACATTGGAGCAACCCGCTAAGCCTCATGCGAGTCGAGTGTTCGCAAGATGGGCTGCTAGGGTAGTGGGGTCAAATATGTACGGGTGAGCTTTAGCATGCCTTTTGGCAGGTAGGGCGGCTCGTAGTTCATACTGTTCGCAATCTCCTGCTTATTTTTTGCAGTGGGAGCCAGGAGGCTTTGTGTCCGCTATTCTTCAGGCGTTTAAAGATCAGGATCTACGCCGCAAGATCCTGATCACGCTCGCCCTTATGATCCTGTACCGCGTCGGTGCCCAGATCCCCACGCCAGGCGTGGATTACGGCCTGATCCACTCTCGCCTGGAGGAGATCTCCCAGGGCGATCAGGCGACGATGTTCTCCATCATCGGGCTCTTCTCCGGCGGCGCGCTCCTGCAGCTGTCCATCTTTGCCATCGGCATCATGCCGTACATTACGGCGTCTATCATCGTGCAGCTGCTCACCGTGGTGATCCCCAAGTTTGAGGAGCTGAAGAAGGAGGGGCAGTCCGGTCAGGCAAAGATGACGCAGTACACGCGTTACCTCACCGTGGCGCTGGCGCTCCTCCAGTCCGCCGGCATCGTCGCGCTGGCTGACCGCGAGCAGCTGCTCGGCCAGGGTATGCCCGTGCTGGTTGAGGACCGCAATGTGTGGACCCTCATCGTGATGATCATTGTGATGACGTCGGGCGCCATCATCATCATGTGGCTCGGCGAGATCATCACGGAAAAGGGTGTGGGCAACGGTATGTCCCTGCTCATCTTCGCCGGCATTGCCACCAAGCTCCCGTCCGAGGGTGCGATCATCTTCCAGAACTCCGGCGGAGTCGCGCTCGCGGTGGTTATCGCGGCCATCATCGTGCTCGTCGTGGGCATCATCTTCATCGAGCAGGGCCAGCGCCGCATCCCGGTGCAGTACGCCAAGCGCGTCGTTGGCCGCCGTCAGTACGGCCGCACCGCGACCTACCTGCCACTGAAGGTGAACCAGGCCGGCGTGATCCCGGTCATCTTCGCATCCTCGCTGATGTACGTGCCGGTGCTGATCACCCAGATCGTGAACATGAACAAGCCGACCCCGCCGGACAACTGGTGGATGAACCACGTCATGGCGTGGCTGCAGAACCCGGGCTCCTGGCAGTACATCGTGGCTTACTTCATCATGATCATCTTCTTCGCGTACTTCTACGTCTCCGTGCAGTACGACCCGGTTGACCAGGCTGAGAACATGAAGAAGTACGGTGGATTCATTCCGGATATTCGTCCGGGCCGCCCGACCGCGGAGTACCTCGGTTATGTGATGAACCGTCTGCTGGTGGTCGGCTCGCTGTACCTCGCTGTGATTGCGATCCTGCCGAACCTGGCGCTCGACGCCGGTCTGGCTGGCTCCGGCCGCATGGGTATGAGCGCGTTCGGCGGCACGGCTATCCTGATTATGGTGTCCGTGGCCCTGACCACGGTCAAGCAAATTGAATCCCAACTCCTGCAATCCAACTACGAAGGACTTCTGCGATAATGCGTCTCGTACTTCTTGGCCCTCCCGGTGCCGGCAAGGGCACCCAGGCGGCGATCCTCTCCGAAAAGCTGGGGATCCCGCACATTTCCACCGGTGACCTGTTCCGCGCCAACATCGGCGAGGGCACCCCGCTCGGCGTTGAGGCGAAGAGCTACATCGACGCCGGCAAGCTCGTGCCTACCGACGTCACCGCGCGCATGGTCGAGTCCCGCCTCCAGGAGGACGACGCCAAGAATGGCTTCCTCTTGGACGGCTTCCCGCGCACCGTCGAGCAGGCGGAGATCCTCACCGAGCTGCTGGAGAAGGCCGACACGAAGTTGGACGGCGTGCTCAACTTCGTCGTCGACGAGGATGTTGTCGTCGAGCGCATGCTCGCCCGCGGCCGCGCCGACGATAACGAGGAGACGATCCGCACCCGTCTCTCCGTCTACCGTGACGAGACTGCGCCGCTGATCGACCACTACGGCGACCAGATCATTTCTATCGACGCCGTCGGCGACGTTGATGAGATCAATGCCCGCGCGATGGAGCAGCTGCAAAACCTGAAGTAGGGGGGACAACGAAGAGGGCCGGTGTGCGTGGCGCACCGGCCCTCTTTCTGTGCACAGCACCTACTGCCCCAAGAACTCGAAGAAAGGCCCGACCGATGGGTTTCAGAAGACGCAAGATTCCCGCCAAGACACCAGCGGAACTCGACGCCATGGAGGCCGCCGGCCGGATCGTCGGCGAAGCGCTGACGGAGGTCCGCGCCGCCGCCCGGCCAGGAATGAGCACCCTCGACCTGGACCGGATCGCGGAGTCCGTGATCCGCGACCACGGCGCGACACCCACGTTCCTGGGCTACCAGGGTTTCCCGGGCTCCATCTGCGCCTCGGTGAACGCCGTGGTGGTGCACGGCATCCCGAGCGAGAACGTCGTGCTTGCAGAGGGCGACCTCGTCTCCATCGACTGCGGTGCCACGCTCAACGGATGGGTCGGCGACTCTGCGCTGAGCTTTGGCATTGGTGAGTTGGCACCGGAGGTAGACGCGCTGAACAAGGCCACCGAGTGGGTCCTGGAGCAGGGCATGAAGGCGATGCGTCCGGGCAATCGCCTCACCGACGTATCGTCCGCGCTCGAGCAGGCGACCTGCACCGCCGAGGACCGCTTCGGAGTAGTGGTGGGCATCCTTGACGGCTACGGAGGCCACGGCATCGGCCGCACCATGCACGAGGAACCCTTCCTGGCCAATGAGGGGCGCCCCCACCACGGGCCGGTCATCCAGGAGGGATCCGTCCTGGCGATCGAACCGATGCTCATTCTCGGCGGAGAGTATGACTCCTATGTGCTTGGCGACGGCTGGACGGTCGTCAGCGCCGACGGGTCACCTGCGGCGCACTGGGAGCACACCGTCGCCGCGACCTCCGACGGGCCGCGGGTGCTTACCCCGCGCAAATAACACACCGTTTATGCGTGCCTGACTATCAAAACTTGGCGGAAGTAGTTAAACTGCTGTCTATGTCTTACCAACCCCGCCACGCAAAGCCGTCGGCAACCAAGCGCCGTGCGGCTGCCGTTGCCGCCGCTGCAGGCGTCATTGCTTCCCTGGCCGCCAACCCGATCGCAGCCAACGCGGCCCCGGCCGCACCGGCTCCGCAGCCCGCGCCGAATGCGGGTTCTTCCTTCGCCTCGCTGTCTTCCGAAGCCGGCCTGGACGGCTTCCTGAAGAGCGCGAACATCCAGCTGCAGAACCTGGGCACAAGTGCCGATCAGGCAGTGCGGGACGCAGCATGGAACCTGCGCACCACCCTGCGCACCCAGGCAGACAGCCTGGCCGCACTGAACCCGGACCTGCCCGCGCAGGCAAAGGAGTCCATCGACCAGATGGTTGAGGCGCTGTTCCCGGGCCTGATCGAGGAGCGGACCCCGAAGCCGAAGCCGGCTCCGGCACCTGCCCCCGCTCCGGCCCCGGCTCCGGCACCCGCCCCGGCTGAGCAGCCCGCACCGGCACCGGCCCCGGCCTTTGACTACGGCTCCTGCCCGAAGGACGCGAAGGCGTGCGTGGACGTTGATGGCCGCCGCTCCTGGCTGCAGAACAACGGGGAGATGTACTACACGGCCGACCTGGTCGGACCCGGCCGCCCGGGTCAGGAGACCCCGCGCGGTACGTTCTACGTCAACCGTAAGGTGAAGGACGAGATCTCGTACGAGTTCAACAACGCGCCGATGCCGTACGCCACCTACTTCACCAACAACGGCATCGCCTTCCATCAGGGCGATCCGTCGATCCTGTCCGCTGGCTGCGTCCGCATGTACCGCGCTGACGCGCAGCGTTACTTCAACGATCTGCAGATCGGCGACAAGGTTTACGTCTACTAGAACAACGTAGCGTCGATAAGCGTCAAGCCCCGCTCTCCACTTGATGGAGGCGGGGTTTGTGTTTGTGCAGGTAGTTGGCTAACATAGTCGTTTGGTGTGCAGGCATTCCGTCTGCGCGCTCTGTAGCACACGTGAAATACGACTAGTACCTGCGGAAACGCGGGGCTGTAGGAAGTGGATTGAATGGCAAAAGAAGGCGCAATTGAGGTTGAGGGCCGCGTAATCGAGCCCTTGAAGAACGCAACGTTCCGTGTCGAGCTCGACAACGGGCACCAAGTCCTTGCCCACATCAGTGGCAAGATGCGCCAGCACTACATCCGCATCCTTCCTGAGGACCGCGTCGTCGTGGAGCTTTCCCCGTACGACCTGGACAAGGGTCGTATCACCTACCGCTACAAGTAACTACGTAAGCCTCCTTGCCCAGACGCGCGGGTTTGCCCGCGGCGTCGACTACCTCCGGCCACGGTGGCTGGAGCCGCGCGAGTCTCAACCCATCCTCCGGCTCGGTCCGGACAAAGCGTTGTTTGGCGTGGGCGGGTAGGGAGAAAACCACCGTAACAACCCGAAAGGAACGTAGCCACATGGCACGTCTCGCTGGTGTTGATCTCCCGCGCAACAAGCGCATGGAGATCGCGCTCACCTACATTTACGGCATCGGGGCTACCCGTGCCAAGGAACTGCTCGAGAAGACCGGCATTTCTCCTGACCTGCGCACGGACAACCTGAGCGACGATCAGCTCGCAGCCCTGCGCGACGCAATCGAGTCCTCCTACACCGTCGAGGGCGACCTGCGTCGTGAGGTGCAGGCTGACATCCGCCGCAAGATTGAAATCGGCTCCTACCAGGGTCTGCGCCACCGTCGTGGCCTGCCCGTCCGCGGCCAGCGCACCAAGACCAACGCGCGTACCCGCAAGGGCCCGAAGAAGACTATCGCAGGAAAGAAGAAGTAACATATGCCTCCGAAGACTCGTTCCGGCGCGCGCCGCGGTCGTCGCGTCGTAAAGAAGAATGTGGCCGCTGGCCACGCGTACATCAAGTCCACCTTCAACAACACCATCGTGTCCATCACGGACCCGAACGGTGCTGTCATCTCCTGGGCCTCCTCCGGCCACGTCGGGTTCAAGGGCTCCCGTAAGTCCACCCCGTTCGCCGCGCAGATGGCTGCTGAGAACGCCGCCCGCAAGGCGATGGATCACGGCATGAAGAAGGTTGACGTCTTTGTCAAGGGTCCCGGCTCCGGCCGCGAGACCGCTATCCGTTCGCTCCAGGCCGCCGGCCTGGAGGTGTCCTCGATCTCGGACGTGACGCCGCAGCCGTTCAACGGCTGCCGTCCGCCGAAGCGTCGTCGCGTTTAAGGCAGAAAGGAAAAGAGGTAAAACACCATGGCTCGTTATACCGGCCCTGCTACCCGTAAGTCCCGTCGCCTCCGCGTCGACCTCGTCGGCGGTGACATGTCCTTCGAGCGTCGCCCGTACCCCCCGGGGCAGGCTGGCCGCGCTCGCATCAAGGAATCTGAGTACCTGCTCCAGCTGCAGGAGAAGCAGAAGGCTCGCTTCACCTACGGCGTGATGGAGAAGCAGTTCCGTCGCTACTACGAGGAGGCCAACCGCCTCCCGGGTAAGACCGGCGATAACCTGCTGATCCTCCTGGAGTCCCGTCTGGACAACGTCGTCTACCGCGCAGGTCTGGCTCGCACCCGCCGCCAGGCCCGTCAGCTGGTTTCCCACGGTCACTTCACCGTGAACGGCAAGCGCGTCGACGTCCCGTCCTACAAGGTCACCCAGTACGACATCATCGATGTCCGCGACAAGTCCCGCAACATGCTCTGGTTCGAGGACGCGCAGGATAACCTGCTCGACTCCGTCGTTCCGGCTTGGCTGCAGGTCGTTCCGGACACCCTGCGCATCCTCGTGCACCAGCTGCCCGAGCGCGCTCAGATTGAGGTGCCCCTGCAGGAGCAGCTCATCGTCGAGCTTTACTCGAAGTAACCCAGGTTGCTTCGCCCCGCGCTCATTGCTTATCGACGCTTCCGTGCGCGGAATCTTCCAAACACATCCGTTCCTACCGGCTTCAAATAGCGGGAGCCGATAAAGGAGAAGTTCATGCTCATCTCTCACCGTCCGCAGTTGACCGAGGAGTACATCGACACCAACCGCTCGAAGTTCGTCATCGAGCCGCTCGAGCCTGGTTTCGGCTACACCCTCGGTAACTCCCTGCGCCGCACGCTGCTGTCGTCCATTCCGGGCGCGGCCGTGACCTCCATCAAGATCGATGGTGTGCTCCACGAGTTCACCACCATCGCTGGTGTGAAGGAGAACGTTTCCGAGATCATCCTCAACATCAAGGACCTGGTGCTGTCCTCCGACTCCGACGAGCCGGTTGTTATGTACCTGTCCGTCGAGGGCCCGGGCAACGTCACCGCGGGCGACATCGAGCCGCCGGCTGGCGTGGAGATCCACAACCCGGATCTGCACATCGCATCGCTGAGCGAGCAGGCTCGTCTGGAGATGGAGCTTGTTGTCGAGCGCGGCCGCGGCTACGTCCCGGCCATGCCCAACGCGGGCGGGGAGCCCGGCCGTATCCCGGTCGACCAGATCTACTCCCCGGTCACCCGCGTCGCCTACAAGGTTGAGGCGACCCGTGTTGAGCAGCGCACCGACTTTGACAAGCTGATCATCGACGTGGAGACCAAGAACTCCATGGCAGCGCGCGACGCCCTGGCTTCCGCAGGCTCCACCCTGGTGGAACTGTTCGGCCTGGCCCGCGAGCTGAACACGGCGTCCGAGGGCATTGAGATCGGCCCCTCCCCGCAGGAGACCGAGTTCATTGCCGCGTACAACACGCCGATCGAGGACCTGAACTTCACCGTGCGTTCCTACAACTGCCTGAAGCGCCAGGAGATCCACACCGTCGGTCAGCTCGCAGAGTGCACCGAGTCCGAGCTGCTGGACATCCGGAACTTCGGCCAGAAGTCCATCAACGAGGTCAAGATCAAGCTCGCTTCGCAGGGCCTGACCTTGAAGGATGCTCCGGAAGATTTCGACCCGACGCAGATCGAGGGCTACGATGCCGAGACCGGCGACTTCGTCGATCCCAGCGGGGATGAGACCGAGTAACACTCGCGTAAAGCCGAGTAACACGTAAGAGCACGCGCTCAACTAACGCACACGAGGAGTACGAAAATGCCTACCCCTAAGAAGGGTGCCCGTCTCGGAGGGTCCGCCAGCCACCAGAAGCACATTCTGTCCAACCTGGCTATCTCCCTCTTCCAGCACGGCGCAATCAAGACCACCGACGCGAAGGCACGCATGCTGCGTCCCTACGCCGAGAAGCTGATCACCAAGGCAAAGAAGGGCACCGTGGCAGACCGCCGCGCAGTCGCCGCTGAACTGCCGAACAAGGAGATCGTTGCTTACCTGTTCAACCAGCTCGCGCCCCTGTTTGAGGGCCGCGAGGGCGGCTACACCCGCTCCATCAAGCTGGAGAACCGCGCGGGCGACAACGCCCCGATGACACAGATCTCGCTCGTCCTCGAGCAGACCGCGTCCACGGAGGCTGAGCGCACCGCACGCGCTGCCGCTTCCAAGCAGGCAGACGCCGAGGCAGCCGAGTCCGCTGAGGCTCCGGCAGCCGAAGAGGCTGAGTCCGAGGAGAAGTAGGACTAGCCACGGCTAGCTCCCGCGCCTCCGGGCCCGCGGCGGCCCCTCCCGATTCGTTCGGGAGGGGCCGTTTTGCGCGTTCCGGGCCCGTTTCGCGCGGTGTGTTCGCGGTGTGTTTCGGTAGATACCGATAGTAAGAACCCGATAAGGCCGTTTTGGGGCGTCTCTTCGGGGTCTTAGTATCGGTATCTGCGGTGGCGGGGCTGGTGATGGGCCGGCGGCGGGGCCGGCGGCGGGCACGCCGCGCGGCCACGCCAGCGCCGTTTGCTAGCCTTATGCGAATGAAAGACGCAGCGCAGCACGACCCGGACCTGATGCGGGTGCGGCTGGACATCGCGTACGACGGCACAGAGTTTCACGGTTGGGCTCGGCAAACGTCGGGCGTGCGCACCGTGCAGGCCACCATTGAGGACGCGTTGTCGCTGGTCCTGCGCACGCCGATCACGCTCACCGTCGCTGGCCGCACCGACGCCGGCGTCCACGCCACCGGCCAGGTCGCGCACGCCGACATCCCGCGTGCCTCGCTCGAGCAGCGCTCGCTCGGCGGCGACCCGACGCGCCTGGTGCGCCGCCTGGCCAAGCTCTTTCCGGAGGACGTGCGCGTCTTCGGGGTCCGCGAGGTCAACTCGCTTTTCGACGCCCGCTTCGCCGCCCTTTCTCGCTCCTACACCTACAAGGTGACCACCAACCCGGCGGGTGCGGTGCCGACCCGGCGCACCGACATCGCCGTGTGGCCGAAGCCAGTGGACCTCGCGCGCGTGCAGGAGGCGGCGTCGCAGCTGGTGGGGCTGCACGACTACGCGGCATTTTGCAAGCCGAAGGAGCACGCGACGACGATTCGGCAGGTGCAGGAGTTTGGGTGGGCGGAGACGTCGGCAAGCGTGCTCGAGGCGCGCATCACCGCGGACGCCTTTTGCTGGAACATGGTGCGCGCGCTGGTGGCAGCGTGCCTGACGGTGGGGGAGGGGCGTCGTGAAGCGGAGTGGGTCACGGGGCTGCTCGGGGAGCGCGCGCGGAACCCGGAGGTTCCGCTGGCGCCGGCGCGCGGGCTGACGCTGACGCGGGTGGACTATCCGCACGAGAGCGCGTTTGCGGAAAGAATCGCGACGACGCGCGACCGGCGCACACTGTAGCGAACCCAAAGGCCTAGAATGCTAGCGAAGTATCAGAGCAAGGAGGAACGATGACACCAGTTGCGGCCGCGTGGTTTGCCGTCCCGTTCTTCCTGCTGCCCGGGTTCCTGTTCAACCTCATCGCGGGCGCGAAGGGGCCGCGCGCGCTGGCTGCGGCGCTGCCGGTGAGTTTTGGCATCTTCGGCATGAGCGCCTGGGTGTGGGGGCTGACCTCGGCGCCGCTGGACCTGTGGACGCTCGGCGTGAGCCTGGTTGTCGCGTTCGCGACGGCGGCGGTGTGGCGGTACGCGTTTGCTCGCAAGGCGCGGCGCGGCGGTGCCGTGACGTGGCGGCGCGCGCTTTTCCCGGGGGACTGGCGCAAGGGCACCTTGCTGGACCTGTACTGGCTGCTGCCCACCGCGGGCGTGGTGGTTGGCGCGTGGCTGCTCATCAGCGAGCGCCTCGGCTGGCTCGTGCGCTCGCCGCACGGCGTGTACAACATCGTCCAGGGGTGGGACGTGCAGTGGCACGCCAACCTCGTGCGCTTCATCATGGATGAGGGGATTGCCTCGCCAACCAGGCTGGGCGAGCTGCAGAACGTGGAGACGCACGCGCAGCTGCTCTACCCGTCGGCGTTCCACACCGGCATCGCGATGTTTGGCAAGGTGGCCGGGCTGGACCCGATCCCTACGCTGAACATCGGCATGATTGTGCTGACGGGGCTGGCGCTACCGGCGACGGCGGCGTGCATGGCCTTTGCGTTCCTGCGTTCGCGCGGGCTGACCGCGCAGATTGCGGGCGGGCTCGCGGCGATCCTTGTGACCGTCGCCCCGCAGCTCATCTGGGTCGGCGACTACGTGGGCATGTGGCCGTACCTGTTCGCCATGTCGCTGACCGGCATGGTCATCTGGCAGTTCGTGCGGGTCCCCGCCGAGCGCATCACGGCGCTGCCCGCGCTGGTGGGGCTGCTCGGCGTGCTCACCGCCCACCCGGCGGCGGTGACCGTGGTGGTCATCGGCGTGGGCCTGTACTGGCTGACCTCCACGCTGGTCGCGCCCGAGCGCGGCCGAATCAGCGATACGTTGTGGCTGGCGGCCCCGGGCATCATCGGCGCGGTGCTGTACCTGCCGCAGGTGTTCGCCGGCTCGGCGCAGGCCGAGGAGGTGTCGGGCTGGAAGCCCGTGGAGAGCGAGGACCTGGACAGCGGGTGGGCGGCCGCGTTCACGATGGGCACTCGGCACGTGCACCAGCTGTTCCCGGGCTTCGACCCGACCGTGCTGCTGTGGCTGGCGGGGCTGGGCGCGGTGGCGCTGGTGGTGTGGCGCCGCCAGGTGTGGGCCCCGCTGTTCTACGCCATCTGGCTTGCCATCGCGGCGAACGCGCTCGCGCCGGTGGGCGGCCCGCTTTCCGGGCTGCTCACGCTGGTGGGCAACCTGCACTACAACACGGCGCACCGCCTGATCTTCCCGGTGGCGCTGTCGGTGGCGGTCGGCGCGGCGATCGGGGTCGCGGTGATGATCCGCCTGTTCACGCTCGCGCCGGTGGCCGCACGGCTGGGCTCCCGGGGGTGGGAGAAGGGGAGCGGGGTGGCGTCGATAAGCATTGCCCTGGTGCTCGCCCTGATTGGCACGCCGATGGTGCAGGCCGGCGCTGTGGACGGCGAGCGGCGCGCGTTTGACGGCGGGCGCAACGATGACCGCATGGTTAATGACGATGACCTCGCCGCCTGGGATTGGCTGGCCACCCAGCCCGCGGCGTGGAACGGCACGATCATGGGCGATCCGGCCGACGGCCACTCGTGGGCCTACGCGTACAACGGGCTGCCCACGCTGTCGCGCCACTACCTGTGGCCGACCGGCGGGCTGGGCTCCAACATGGACATCACCTACTGGGCCGCCCGCGAGATCGGCGAGGGCCTGCGCGGCGACCCGACCGCGAAGAACATTGTGGACGAGGGCGCGGAGGCGCTGAACATCAAGTTCTACATGCTCAGCCCGGGCGCGTTCTGGCCGATCCAGCTGGAGCGCCTGCAGATGCAGCGCGGCTTCTGGACCTCGCGCGGCCTCACGCCCGTCTACCGCAAGGGCGATGTGGTGATCTTTGCCGTCAACGAGCAGTTCACCCGCGCTGAGCTCGAGGGCATGATTGACGACGCCCACGAGCACGGCTCCGACACGCTCTACCAGCTCGAGCCCGCGAATGGCGGGGCGGGTTATGCTGCGGGGACAGCGCCTTTGCAGTAGCCTGAAGCGGTCCGGTTCGGGGGAGCCGGGTTCAGACCGCTGGAGGGGGATGCACACATGGCGCGTTTGCTGCCAACGACAAAGACGCAGGTGTCCGGGCACCGGTTCCTGCGGCGCAGGGTGGAGCACGGCCTGATTCTCGGCGACATCCGCATGATCCACGACCCGCTGTCCTCGCGCCGCCGCGCGATGATCTTCGGGCTAGTGGCGGTGCTGATGATCTCGGGCGTGATGGGGCTGTTTGCGTGGATGCGCCCGAACCCGGACCCGGGCGAGGCGGCGGTGATCCGCGCTGCGGACGGCAGCCTGTTCGCGCGCGTGGACGACACCGTGCACCCGGTGACCAATCTGACCTCTGCCCGTCTGATCGTGGGCGGGCCCGAGGAACCGGTGCGCGCGGGCGACGAGCACCTGGCCGCGCTCGCCCGGGGCGTGCCGGTGGGGATCGGGGTCGCACCGTCCGTGTTCGCCCCCGAGGACGCCGAGGACACGCACTGGGCGGCGTGCACCGCGCCCGGCGACGCCGTCGTGGTGCGCGCCGTGCCCGCGCAGGCGCCCCTGCTTGCCGAGGACACCGCGCTCCTCGCCGAAGTCGACGGCCGCGAATGGCTGGTCACCCGCGACGGCCGCACGCAGTTGCCGCCGCCGGCCACCCCGGAAGGCCGCGTGCTCCGCCGCGGGCTCGGTATCGACGCCACCACCCCGCGCTGGCGCCCGCCCGCCCCGGTCCTCGGCGCGCTCCGCGAGCACCCGCCGTTCGCCCTACCCAACCCACTGCCGCGCGTGGTCCGCACCGGCACCAGCGACTGGGCGGAAACCTCGCGCGGGGTGCAGGAAATCACCAGCGCCCAGGCACAAATGCTTATCGACGTCGGCGCCATCCCCTCCGAACTCACACCCCAAGCAGTCGCCGACCGGCCCGACGCCGAGCCCGCGGTGGACATCCGCCTGCCCGGGCGCCTGGTGCGATTCCTCGACCCGGCGGGCGCGGTTGCCGGGGTAGATAGCTCTGATGCCGCTGATGGGGCGCTTGCGACCTGCGCGACCGAAAGCGGCGGGGCCGCTCACGTTCCTGCGAGCGAAGCGCTCGAGGGGAGTGTGTTGCTGTCCGGTGAGGGTCCCGCCACCCGCTTCGCGGGCCTCCCGAGTGGTGCGGTGGCCGTGGACACCGGGCACGGCTACCACGTCGTGGACCAAACCGGGCTGCGCTACGAGGCGCCCGACGCGGGAACGCTGGAGACCGTGGGCGCTGCGCGGACCGAGCAGGTGCCGTGGTCGATCGTGCAGCTGCTGCCGGCGGGCGAGCGGCTTACTCGCGAGGCCGCGCTGACAGCGACCTACTAGCAAGCAGCTTCTTACTCTGCGGTGGCAGAGTGGATTCGGCCTAAAACCAGCACCCCGGCCCGCCTCAGCCCGACCAGCTAGTTACGCTGCCGCCGCATCCCACGAAGCCCACGCAGCCGCGCCACCCCAACCAGCGCGATGAGCAGTAGGGAAGCGGCGAGAAGGACTTGGCCCAGCCGGCCGACGGACGGTGAGGCGTGTTCGGCGGCGGGGGTGAGGGTGAGCGGTGGGGCGTCGATAAGCGATTGAGGCTCGAGCTGGGTCACGGCGACGTACGGGTCGAGTGCGCCGCCGCTGGGCTGGGATGCGGCGTAGAGGTGCGCGCGCAGCTCGGCGGGACCCAGGTGCGGGTGGCGCTGCTTGAGTAGGGCCGCGGCACCGGTGACGGCGGGTGCGGCGAAGCTGGTGCCCGCGTAGGGGGCGGGGCCATTGCTGCCTACGGTGCCGGTGGCAAAGCCGGTGCCATCGGAGGCCAGCGCCAGCGGGACCGTGCCCGCCGC
Source organism: Corynebacterium sp. Marseille-P8863 (assembly GCF_946902955.1). Taxonomy (NCBI): domain Bacteria; kingdom Bacillati; phylum Actinomycetota; class Actinomycetes; order Mycobacteriales; family Corynebacteriaceae; genus Corynebacterium; species Corynebacterium sp. Marseille-P8863. Next base: position 243,426 of record NZ_CAMPQC010000001.1, read on the forward strand.
GGAGAGCGAGGGGCCCGGGACGCGGATGGAGTAGCCCGCCAGGTCGTGGGCGGTGTCGCGCGCGCTGACGGCGAGCACGGTGGGCGAGTGCGCGGGGTAGACGGCGAAGCCCTGCTTGCACTCGCCGGATTCGTTGCCGGCGGCGGCGACAACGAGCACACCTTCGGCTTCGGCGCGGGCGAGTGCGGCGTCGAGCGGGCCGGTGTCGATGCGCGCCGCGAGCTCCGGCGGTTGGCAAGATACGACAGAGGCGTTGATGATGTGGGCGCCTTCGTCGATGGCGTTGTGGATGGCGCTGGCTAGCGTAGCGAGCGATCCCGCGGTGGGGTCCTCGCCCTCCTGCGCGTGGTCGCGGTAGTGCGCGGAGGTCTGCCGGATGGAGATGAGCTCGGCGTCGGGCGCCACACCCAGCTCCGTTCCGGCGATGATGCCGGCGACGACGGTGCCGTGCGAGTCGCAGTCGCGAAGCGGGTCGGGGGCGTCGTGGTCTACAAAGTCGCGGCCCGGCCGCAGCTGGTCCAGCTGCGGGTGCGGGTGCACGCCGGTGTCGATGACGGCCACGCGCACCCCGCGCCCGGTGGCAAATGCGTGTGCTTTGGCCAGCGGATCGGTCGCATCGAGCCGCGCGCGTTCGTCCGCGGTGCGCGCGGGAGGCGGGGGTGCGTGGACGGGAACCGTGCAGTCATAGTCCTGGGCGTGTGCAGGCGGGACAAACGTCACCGGGGCGGTGGCACAGAGCGCGACCCCCGCGGCCCAACTGATGCGGCGCATCGGTCACAGCCCCCGAATCATGGAAAACGCGCCGGTCAGGTGCACGGCCAGCGGGATCGCCGCGATGATGGCCGCGGTTTCGGCACGCTCGAACCACACGACGGTGGTCGGCTCGAGCTCGGGCACGCGCGGGATCCACAGGCTCGCCGTCGCCGCCACCAGTGCCAACAACACGGCGAGCGCGATGCACACCGGGTGCGGGTGGGCACTGCGTGCGACGGCGACGGCGCAGGCTAGCACCGCCCCGAGCGCCGCGGCGGTGAGCGCGGCGCGCGGCACCGGGTAGTGGTTGCGTCCCGCGTAGATGGCCAGCGCGCCCGCGGTGCACACCGCGAACGCGAACGGCCAGGCCCCGCCGTCCCGCACGGTCGCGAGTATCGACGGCACCAGGCAGGCCGCCACCGCGCAGGAGATCGCGGCAACGATGGTCACGGCACGGGCACTTCGCTTATCGACGTCCACCTGGTACCCGTCCGCGGTGGTGAACGCTTCGCCGGCGGTGGGCACGCGCGGCACCTTCAGCCCGGCGGCGCGGGTGGCGATGGCGGGCGTGGAAAGCACTGCGATGAGGCAGGCGAGGACGGCGAGCGCCGCGGACGCGTGGCGCGCGGGCAACCACGCGCCGCACGCCCCCGCGCTGAGCAGCACGGCCAGCGCGGCGGTGAGCGTCGCCGGGAAGGTGGCGGCCAGCCCTGCGACGGCGCCGCCGGCGAGCAGCACGCACGCGGTGGCGGCGCCGGCAAGCACCCCCAGCGCCGGGTCGGCGCCACCGTCCCACTGTGCGGGCTCGCCCGCCACCCAGAGGGCGACGGCGGCACCGGCGAGCGCGGGCAGCGGTGCGAACAGAGCCCGCGAACCGGCGCCCATGGCGAGGGCGAACAGGGCGAGCACGCCTAGTCCGAGCGCGACTGGGGTGGACACGAACATGCCAGCCACCACGGCGAGCCCGGCGCAGCCGGCGAAGGAGGCGAACACACTCAGCCCGCGCGTATCCCGGGCACCGGCGGCGGCCGCGTCGAGGGACTCCGCGGCGTCGCGCACCATGGGCGGTTCGGTGACCTCTTGGGGTCGGAGGACGGCGACGCTGCCGTCGCGAAGCTTCAGCTTGTGCAGCGGCGTCACCATGTCCAGGGGCTCGCCGCCGACGGTGGTGGCCTCCCACGGGCGATGGATGCGCGGCAGCTCCACATACGTGGCGAGTTCCGGGAGGATCTCCGCGAGGGTGGACGAGGTGGGAAGCGTCAGGTCGATGTCGCGGTGGAACGAGACGGCGCTGACGCGGACGGTCATGCGCACGATGTGGTGTGCGGACGTGGCTACCAAGGTATAAACCCCCGTGAATCTGGCGCGGACCCCCATTTGCCGCGCGGTGGTGCCAAGTATGGCGTAAAAAGCCGGTCACGTCCAGAGTTCGGGGCGGTGCCCGAAAAGTGGACACTACGGGCTGGTGAAATAACCGGACTTACGCAGCTCATAATCGTGCGAACACATCTTGCCGGCAAACGAGCTGGTTGGCAACAGTTAAGAAGCTCTCGTTTCCGGAAGCGTTAAACGACTCCGCCAGCGAATTGTCGGCACTGGTGCCGACCGCCGCCATCGACCAGGGGACGATGAAACTGCGCTGCAGCACACGCGCTTTCATGTTCCGAGTGGCCGGCAATGGTAAAGCGAACCAACATCCGAGAGCAACAGTCAACCACCGCAGCCGGATACAAATTCGACTCAACCGAGATTGGCAGTCAGGTGGATTGGCCCACGTTGGTTTGTGGTGACCTTTGTATTTTTGGTGCATGCGCGTCGTCGACGCTTCTTCTTGATCCGGGCGATTCGCTAATGGGGGACTGGGCCTCTGTAGCTTTAGGTGTGGTTATGCATCAGTACGTCTCGAAAAAGATGCTGGACGACGATAGCGCTTGGGCGACCAGCACATATACCTAATGAAGTACGGAAGACGTCCAGGCCGAGGCGCCGAGCGTAATGGATTTTGGAAGAACGAAGCTGCTTCCACTCAGAGAACTACGTTCGAATCCATGGAAGCGCATGAAAGTCGGCAAAGCGACGCGCGGATTTACCCCAGAACTGCTCGATTATCGGATCAAACGTGGCCGGAAAATACAGGACGGCTTTGAAAGCATGGAGCTCAGCATTGAACCTTTGTCTCGCGCCGAAGGCGGTCTTCAGTTCGTTCCGTGATGGCCAGTCGAACACGCAAGAACTGACGCCTAATGGCATGTACCTTGGGCTGCGTAGGAATCCCGCGTCCCGGCTTTCTGTTCATAGCTCATTCAAATTGAAAGGGAATCTATCATATGCAGAGTCTGACAGGAATGCGTACAGAGCTTCGACAAGGCACGCTTGAAATCGACGGTATCACCATCGAAAGCCGTATCGGTGTGGACCTCGAGCCTCACAGCGAATATAGTTTGAGCCTCGAATTTGCGGTTCGCCAAGGAACAGTGCCCACTGCAATGAGGCTTAAGACTTTTCACGCTGAGTTCGTTCTTTCTGATGATGAGACAGAAAACAGCATTCGCCTTACCGACGGTGTGAGCAATAGCACAAGCTTTCGTCTGCGAACGGGACAAAAGTCAGGATTGCTGAGTGTTTTTAACGAGTACCTGCATAGCTATTGGGAAGGTGTCGAACCCGCCTACGAGTACATGACCGGCGATTCCGGGATTGTTATCACCAAGAGGGAAGGCGACACCATTCACTTTGCCTGCAACAACCGCAGTCCGCGCGAGCAGCTAGCGTTTGAGGACGTCACGGGGACTCTTACGGTTACGAAAGTTGGTTCAGCGAAAGATCATTCCATCGCCCCTGCAGAGGATGGATCGCCGATTCAGCAATATTGCTTCATCGACAGCGGCGATGAGCAACCCGAGGAAAACAAGCTCATTGATATTGCTACTGCGCTTTCGGGCAAGACCTCCCCGGCGAGTGAAGCGGTCACTACGTTAATTGACAGGCTTGAAGGACTTGACTACACCATCATTGCTTCGACTGACAATGCCGTCACCATCGAAGTCGACATCTCGAATGAGGACACCACCGAATTCGCAATGGTCGACGAGGCCCGACTGTGGAATCTCAACCTAGTGAAGGTACGCACCCACGCCCTGCTCAACCAAAGCAAGATTTAGCCGGGAAGTGTCCTGTCTATCGGGGGTTGTAGACACGGATCCACTCACCCCGCCCAACCCCCAAACGCCCGGGCGTTACTCGATCCTCACCATGGCGTTACTAAATCGGTGGTCTGAACACTTAGGAAGGATTGGACGCTTTGCCACGTCCAGAAAGCTATCCTTCAAAATTTTTCCGATTGATCCGCCTGGAGTCCTGCTCACTGCGACGCGCTTATGAGGACGTCGGAGAGCTCCTTATGAGTCGCACCGCACGCTGCACGTTGAGCACCGCGCCAGCGCTTAGCGTCTGAGATCTCTTACGGTTCAGACATCGAAACCGTACACGCAGTACTCAAGCACATTGTGACGTGAATACCGCGAGTCAAAACATGCAAACGGGATTCTCAAGGTCACTTCGGCTTTGCACCGTTCCGCGACGGAACTCGACCGTCCCACGACAAGATTATTTGCGTCATCGACGCATTCAAGAATCAATTTGGGTTCGAGACCATCCGCCGACTTTTCAGATAGTCAGAGTGCGGATTCATCGCCTCCCGCAGCTACCGAAAGCCACCACCCATGCCGCAATCAATGGGGCCCTGAAGCGGTAGTTTTGATTATCCCGAGGTTTCAACGCGTCCCTGCAGAAATCCTCTCGGCCTAGGTCATCCGCAAGATGTGGCAGGGCATGCACCGTGAAAGCCTTCAAGTCTGCCGCAGCAAGACCGCACGCCTGCTGAAATTCGCAGTTGTGCCCGGTCGCTGATGCGGACAAACTCGGCCACCACGATCAGCCTGACGCTTGCGGACCAACGTTCAAATACTGTGCACTTGAAACGTCCGGGCCGCATCACCTGGGTGACTTTGTGCGACCGACATTACTTATGTTCACGCTCTTTCAGTTCTTGTCAATACCGTATTTTTCGTCGACGTCTCCATCAGAAAAATGTCGGTGTTACCGCACCGCAGACGATGCGTACCCTTGCGCTGACGATGGAGGCCTTGAAAAGTGCATTAGCCACTACTGGGCGAATCTACGGCAAAAAGCTGTTACTAGGCGGTGATTGGGGAGGCCCGTAGGTGGCTTGAAGTGCGTATTCGGGCTGGCCGAGACAGTCAACGGTCTCTACAAGACTGAGCTCATCTATGATTAAGCTTCTTGGACGTCGGTGAGAGATGTCGAGTTCGTCTACCCTGCGGTGGGTGCGCCGGTGGGACGCAAATGCCTACACGAAGTACCGGACTTCACGACCTCACAGTAAGCGGACACCGAATAGTGATTGTCTCAGCTCATCGGCACGGGTCCACTAGAGAAGCGGATCCACTTGGGGCGCTTGAGTGTCTTCTTGAGCAGTTGTGGCCTAATTTTCTGGCTGGTTCGTGCTTTGGTTGAGCAGGGTATGGGTGCGTACCTTCACTAGGTTGAGATTCCACAGTCGGGCCTCGTCGACCATTGCGAATTCGGTGGTGTCCTCATTCGAAATGTCGACTTCGATGGTGACGGCATTGTCAGTCGAAGCAATGATGGTGTAGTCAAGTCCTTCAAGCCTGTCAATTAAGGTAGTGACCGCTTCGCTAGTCGGGGAGGCCGTGCCCGAAAGCGAGGTAGCAATTTCAACGAGCTTCTTTTCCTCGGGTACTTCATCACCACTGTCAATGAAGCAATATTGTTGAATCGGCGATCCATCCTCTGCAGGGGCGATGGAATGCTCTTGCGCTGAACCAACTTTAGTAACCGTAAGCGTCCCAGTGACGTCCTCAAACGCTAGCTGCTCGCGTGGACTGCGGTTGTTGCAGGCAAAGTAAATGGTGTCGCCTTCCCTCTTGGTGATAACAATCCCAGCATCATCAGTCATGTACTCGTAGGCGGGTTCGACACCTTCCCAATAACTATGAAGGTACTCGTTGAAAACACTTAGCTTGCCATCTTTCTGTCCGGTGCGAAGGCGAAAGCTTGAGCAATTGCTAACACCGTCAGTAAGGCGAATGCTGTTTTCTGTCTCATTATCAGAGAGTACGAACTCAGCGCTATAGGTCCTAAGTCTCATTGCAGTGGGTGCAGTTCCTTGGCGTACTGCAAATTCGAGGTTCACAATATATTCGCTGTGAGGCTCGAGGCACACATCGATAGCGCATTCAATAGTGATGCCATCTATTTCAAGTGTGTCTTGGCGACGCTCTAAACGCATTGCCGTCAGATCTTCCATTTAAATGGTTCCCCTTTCGATTTGAATGAGTTATGAACAGAAAGCCGGAACGCAGGATTCCTACGCAGCCCAAGGTACATGCCATTAGGCGTCAGTTCTTGCATGTTCGACTGGCCATCGCGGCACCGAAAGTATGCCCCCAGTTCAATGCGCGGGGTAGAGGATCAAGCTCGACTCCGCGCTTCATCCCTGACATATTGTCGGGGCCTCTCAGGCATGGTTGAGCTACCTTTCAACGAGGTGGATGCTGGTGTAGTGCCGTAATTCGTCCGATTTGATGCGCTTGGCTTAACTCGAGTTGTACTTCTCCGTGTTGCAGGCAACTTTGTTGCGACGGTCTGCACCGCCTGGAGGCGCTGACGCGGACGGTCATGCGCACGATGTGGTGCGCGGACGTGGCTACCAAGGTATAAACCCCGTGAATCTGGCGCGGACCCCCATTTGCCGCGCGGTGGTGCCAAGTATGGCGTAAACTGCCGGGCACGTCCACAGCTCGGGGGCTGGTTCGGGGGAACCAGCGGCTGTGGCCAGCAACGATAGGGGGGATTCGTCCCGTGCTCGGAGTCGACCACAACCCGGTGCTCGCGCCAGCGCCGACGCAGCTGGGAGAGGCGCCTGCGCTGCCGGCTGGCGCGCTGCACGCCGAAGCGGTGCCGCAGGCGCAGAAGCAGCAGCCGATGCCCATGCTGCGCATTCTTATGCCCGTGATCATGATGGTGGCGGTCGGCGCGGTGATGGCGCTGATGATGCTTTCGGGGCGCGCCGTGGGTCCGATGATGCTCATCTTCCCGCTCATGATGGCGTTCGGGTTGCTCGCCATGTTCCAACCGCAGGAGCAGCAGGGCGATATGGACGAAACGCGGCGCGTTTATCTGCGCCACCTTGACGCGCTGACGCGTCGGGCGCGCACCAATGCGGTCCAGCAGCGTGAGCACTTCACCTACGTGCACCCGGAGCCCGCGCTACTGCTCACGGGCGTGCCCACCTACCGGGTGTGGGAGCGCACCGCCGCGAGCCCGGAGGCGCTGCAGGTGCGGCTGGGCACCGGCAACATGGCGCTGTGCACGCCGGTTGAGGTGGAAGATCCGGGCTCGCCCGAGGACTTGGATCCGGTGTGCGCGGTGAGCCTGCGACGTGCCGTCGCGGCGGTGAACACTGTGGCGGGCATGCCGATCGTGGTGCAGCTCGCCGCGTTTCCTGCGGTGACGCTGGCGGGCCCGCGCGCCCGCGAGGTGGCTCGCGCGATCGTGTCCCAGCTGGCGTTCTTCCACGGCCCGGAGCTGGTAGGGCTGGACCTGGAACATTCCGGGATGCGGTGGGCGAAGTGGCTGCCGCACACCAGGGAGCCGGAGCAGGCGGAGTTTCGCGTCGCGGTCCTCGATGCGCAGGCGGAGCCGGAGGGAGCGGGGCAGCGGGGGCACGCGGCGTCGATAGCCCAGACTGCCCAGGCCGCGGACTGCGTGATCACGGTGCACCCAGACGCGGACGCGTTTGTGGACGAGCACGCCTTTCACGTTGTGTGCGAGGACACGCTGACGGCGATGACGGAATCTGGCTCCGAGCATCTCGGCACGCCCGACCGGTTCGCGGACGAGGAGGCGCAGATCATCGCCCGCCACCTGGCGTTTTACCGCCGGCCCGACGACGGCACCGGGGCGCGCAAGACGGGCGGGGACCTGCTGGCCATGCTGGGCTATGACGACGTGCAGACGCTGGATATGCACACCATGTGGCCGGGCCGGGAGGGGACCCGGCAGCGGCTGACTGTGCCGATTGGGGCCACGCCGGACGGGCAGGCGGTGTACCTGGACCTCAAGGAGGCGGCGCACGGCGGCATGGGCCCGCACGGGCTGTGCATCGGCGCGACGGGCAGCGGTAAGTCGGAGATGCTGCGGAGCTTGGTCGCCGCCCTCGCCGCCACCCATTCGCCTGATGAGCTGAACCTGGTGCTCGTGGACTTCAAGGGTGGCGCGACCTTCCTGGGCTGCGACGCCTTGCCGCACACGTCCGCGGTGATCACCAACCTGGAAGATGAAGCCGTGCTGGTGGAGCGCATGTACGACGCCATCTCAGGGGAGATGAATCGACGCCAGGAGCTGCTGCGTACCGCCGGGAACTTTGCCAACATCACCGACTACACTGCGGCCCGCCTGCGCGGAGAGGCGCTGGACCCGCTGTCGGCGCTGGTGATCATCGTGGACGAGTTCTCCGAGCTGCTCACACAGCACCCGCACTTTGCTGACCTGTTCGTGGCGGTGGGCAGGCTGGGCCGTTCGCTCGGCGTGCACCTGCTGCTGGCTTCCCAGCGACTGGACGAGGGCAAGCTGCGCGGGTTGGATTCGCACCTGTCGTACCGCATTGGCCTGAAGACGTTTAGCTCGGGCGAGTCCCGCCAGGTCCTGGGCGTGCCGGATGCCTACGAGCTGCCGGGCGAGCCCGGGTCCGGATTCCTCAAGGCGGGCTCGCCCGATCTGGTCCGGTTCCGCGCCTCCTACGTGTCTGGCCCGCTGACCAGGCGAGTCGTGGAGGGGGCGTCGGCGGAGGCACCGGCGGTGCGCCTGTTCGAGGGCTGGGAGCCGCCCGCGCTAGAGGCGCAGACGAAGGTGGACACGGACGCCACGACGACCACGCTGGACGCGGTGGTGCAGCGGGCCCGCGAACTCGCGGAGGCCGCCGGGATGCGCGCGCACCAGGTGTGGCTGCCGCCGCTGCCGGACGCGCTGGAGCTCCACACCGTCAGCGGGACCGGCGCGGAGCGGCTTCGGGCACCCGCCGGGCTTATCGACGACCCCTACCGCCAACGCCAAGACCCGCTCATGGTGGACCTCTCGGTCTCCGGCGGGCACATCGCGATCGCCGGCGGGCCGCAGACCGGGAAGTCGTCGGCGCTGCGCACCATCGTGGCCGCACTCTGCCTGCACCACACCACCGAGGAGCTGGCGGTCTACGGAATCGACGCGGGCAGCGGCGGCCTCGACGACCTGGAGCGCCTGCCGCACGTCGCGGGGGTGGCGCTGCGCAGCGACGAGGAGCGCGTGCGCCGCGTGGTGGATGAGGTGACGGGGGTGATCGAGGTGGCGTCGGCAAGCATGCGCCCCGCGCGCGAGACCATCCTGCTCATCGACGGCTGGCACACGCTGACCGCGCCGGACTCCAAGTTTGAGGACCTCAAGGAGCCGCTCGCGCGCATCGCCTCGGAGGGGCCGGCCGCGGGCGTGCACCTTATGGTCACGACGCAGCGCTGGAACGCGATCCGCCCCAACGTGCGCGACCTCATTGGCACCCGCTACGAGCTGCACCTGACCGAGCCGATGGACTCGCTCATTGACCGCAAACTCCAGCAAAAGCTTCCCGCCAAGCCCGGACACGGACTCACGCCCGGCGGCAAGCACATGCTGCTCGCCCGCGCGAACACGCAGGACCTCGCGTACATTGCCGCCCAGGCCGCCGACCAAACGCCGGTCCCCAAACTCAAGGTCCTGCCCGCCCACGTCACCACAGGGGCATTGCTTACCGACGCCACGCCCACCCCACCCACGATCCCCCTCGGCATCGGCGGCCCGCACCTGGCGCCGGTGCGCTGCGAGTCGGGCCACGTCCTGGCCATCGGCACGGGCGGGTCGGGCAAGTCCACCGTGATTGCCAGCGCGATCACCGCGATCGAGGCGATGGACCGCGAGCAGGCGCGCATGGTCATCTGCGACCCGCGCCGGGCCCACCTGGGCCGCGCGTCTGACGAGATGACTGCGGCGTACGCGGCTTCGTCGACGGCGATCGCGGACGCGACCAAGGCGCTGGTGACCACGATGCGGTCCCGCCTGCCCGGCGCGGACGTCACACAGGTGCAGCTGGCGCAGCGCTCCTGGTGGTCCGGGCCGGACATCTACCTGGTCATCGACGACCTGGAGCTCGTCGGCGACGAGCACTTGCGCGACGTCGTAGCGCTGCTTCCGCACGCCCGGGACATCGGCCTGCACGTGGTGGCCGCCCGCAAGTTCGGCGGCGTTTCGCGAGCCCTGTTCGGCGGCTTCCTCGGCGCGATGAAGGACGTGCACCCGGATGTGCTGGTGATGGACGGCACCCGCGACGAGGGCGCCTTGTTCGGCGTGAAGCCGACGCCGCAGGCCCCGGGGCGGGCGACGCTGGTGCAGGCCGGGACCACGGTGGGCACGGTGCAGCTGTGTGCCCCGTATGAGGAAGGAGAACACCTATGACCAGTACCTTTACTTCTCAAGACACGCCGACGCTGCGCGTGGTCATCACGAAACAGGCCACCACCTTTTCCGGCGCGGCAAACCTGCACCGCCTGGATGCGCCGAGCCCCGCCGAGGTGGCGCGCAACGTGCGCAGCATCTTCGGGCCCGACCCGGGCGGGGCGCACGTGCACCTCGTGGCCCAGGAGTCTGTGATCCACGCGGTGGACCAAGCGCTCGCGGATTACGACGTCCACCTCACCGGCGAACTCGCCACGGACGAATGGGAGCGCAGCGACGCTCACGAGCCTGAGCAGGCTAGCGCAGCGCCAGAGCCGCGGCACCGGCTCCGGGAGGAGCCCGACGGCATCGGGCCCGCCGAGGCGTACCCGGCGCGGCCTTCGCCGGTGCGGCGACCACAGCCGGAGCAGGGGCTTGCGGGCGAGCTGGCACCGGACACGGATCGCCGCGGCACGTGGGTCCTCGCCGGCGTCGTCGGGGTGGTTGTGCTCGCGTGCGCCGTGGCGGTATGGCTCACCGTCCGGGGCTTGTTTGGGGAGACCGGGGTGGATGGTACAGGGGGAGGGGGCGTCGATAAGCATGAAGCCCCTGCGCCCGAAGTGATTGAGCAGGACGGTCTGAGCGTCGAGCTGCCCGCCGGGTTTACGTTGGAGCAGGACGGCGACATGTGGCGCGCGGTCGGGCCCGACCCGAACTTCCGGTTGCAGCTGAGCGTGGACGATCGGTTCAACCTGCCCCCGGAGACGCTTGCGGAGCAGCTGCGCAAAGATATTGCGCTTGACGACGACGTCGAGCTGGTCACCACCGACGGGTACGCAGTGACTTACCTGGAGCGGGCGGCGGACGGCTCGCAGGCGCTGTGGAAGACCTGGCCCGAGGGCAACGTGCAGCTCTCGGTGGGGTGCCACACGCGCGAAGTACCGACGCAGATCCAGGAAGCGACGTGCGCGATGGCAATGAATTCTGCGCGCTTTGACGGGGGAAACGTGCAGGTAGATGCGGATAAAGGGGTGGTTGCCTTGGAAGGGTAGAAAACTTTTTTCTCAACCGAGGGAACCGACGGGCATCTTTTTACGTCCAATATATGAACAGCACAACACAGTGACTGTTTGCCAACCAGACACTCTTGATACGAGGGGGAACCATGAGCAACTTTCAGACTGAAGCCGATGTGATGCGCTCCACGGCAGACCACGCTGACTCCGTCAACGCGGACGTCAACCGCGAGATCGACCGGATCCAGGGGGTCGCCGAGTCCGTCCGCACGTTCTGGCAGGGCAGCGCGCAGCGCAGCTTCGACGGCTTGATGATGCGTTATGACGACGCCCAGCGCCGACTCACCGAGGCGCTGACGGACATCTCGCACAACATCCGCGACAACGCCAAGCACTACGAGAACACCGACGTGACCACCACCGAGAGCCTGGACCAGCTGTCCGGCTCCGCGGGACTGGCGCTGTAACCACAACTCACACACCACTGAAAGGACACCACTGACATGCACATCAAGTACGACTTTGGCCAGATCGGCAGCACTGCCCAGGACATCCGCACCTCCGCCGCCACCATCAACGGCCAGCTCAACGAGCTCAAGGAGGTCATCCGCCCGATGACGGCGACCTGGGAAGGCGAGGCCGCGACCAGCTACATGGCGCACCAGGCCAAGTGGGATCAGGCGGCGGCGGATCTCAACGAGATCCTCAACCAGATCGCCAACACCGTCGAGGATGGCAACAACACCATGAGCGCCGTCAACAACGCCGCAGCGAATAGCTGGGGCTAACGGGGGAGCCTCAGGGGGAAGATTCGGGGGAATCGATACAGGGGGAAACGTGAGCGCCGCTGCGGGATTGGGGGATCCTGCGGCGGCGCTTCGCTGTTTTGGAGCTGAGGTGGACATCGCGTATGGTTATACCCCTGTGTGTCCTGCCGGTTTGAACCGGCGACGCGCCCATCGGGTCTCCACCGGCCGCCGTTGGGGGCGCGGGCACCGAAGTATGGCCGGCAGCCATCTAGACAGACTTTAAGGAGTCATGCATGTCTACTTACCACCCGAAGAGCGGTGACATTACCCGTAAGTGGTACGTCATCGACGCAACCGACGTGGTGCTGGGCAAGCTCGCTTCCACCGCAGCGGACATCCTGCGTGGCAAGCACAAGCCGCAGTTCGCACCGAACGTTGACACCGGCGATCACGTCATCGTGATCAACGCCGACAAGATCCACATCTCCTCGAACAAGCGCGATCGTGAGATGCGCTACCGCCACTCCGGTTACCCGGGTGGTCTGAAGTCCATGACCCTGGGCCGCGCCCTGGACGAGCGTCCGGACCGCGTGATCGAGGAAGCTGTGAAGGGCATGATGCCGCACAACAAGCTTTCCCGTCAGTCCATCAAGAAGCTTCACGTCTTCGTCGGCGACGAGCACCCGTACGCTGCGCAGAAGCCGGAAACCTACGAGTTTAAGCAGGTGGCACAGTAATGACCGAACCGAACACCAACGCAGAGAACAACGTTGCAGACGCTGGCGACATCGACGCCGCCACCGCCGCAACCGAGGAATTCAACTACACCATCGGCGACGCAGTTGCGCCCGAGGTTGACGAGTCCGAGGAGACCGTCGCCGAGCCGGTGAACCTGCACGAGGGTCCGATCCAGACCGTTGGTCGCCGTAAGCGCGCAATCGCTCGCATCACCGTGACCGAGGGTGAGGGCAAGATCATCGTCAACGGCCGCGAGTTCGAGGAGTACTTCCCGAACAAGCTGCACCAGCAGGACATCCTCCTGCCGCTGACGCTGCTCGAGCGCGAAGGCCAGTTCAACATCAAGGCCAACCTCAACGGTGGCGGCCCGACCGGCCAGGCAGGCGCACTGCGTCTGGCCATCGCCCGCGCACTCAACGTGTACAACCCGGCTGAGCGCCCGACCCTGAAGAAGGCCGGCCTGCTCACCCGTGACGCACGTGCCGTCGAGCGCAAGAAGGCAGGTCTGCACAAGGCCCGTCGCGCACCGCAGTACTCCAAGCGTTAATCGCTTCCATTACTGCAAGGCTTTACGCCGTCGCCCCGTTCACCTGGGGTGGCGGCGTTTTGTTGTTGGTGGAGGGCTCGGGCAGACCCCGCACCTGTACGCCGCCGGGGTGTGCTGCATAATTGTCCGTATGACTCGAATGTTTGGAACTGACGGCGTCCGTGGACTTGCAAACGAGAAGCTCACGGCATCCCTGGCAATGAAACTTGGCGCGGCGGCCGCGACCGTGCTGACGCGCGACCGGCGCTCCACCAAGCGCCGCCCGACCGCCCTGATTGGGCGTGACCCGCGCGTCTCCGGTGAGATGCTGGCGGCGGCCATGGCGGCGGGGATGGCGTCGAAAGGCGTGGACGTGCTCCGCGTCGGCGTGATTCCTACGCCGGGCCTGGCGTTCCTGACTGATGATTACGGCGCGGACATCGGCGTGATGATTTCCGCCTCCCACAACCCGATGCCGGACAACGGCATCAAGTTCTTCTCCGCGGGCGGTAAGAAGCTCCCGGACGACGTGGAGGACGAGATCGAGCGGACCATGGCCACGCTGGAGGAGACCGGCCCCACCGGCACCGGCATCGGCCGCGTGATCGAGGAGGCGCCGGACGCGCAGGAGCGCTACCTCGCGCACCTCGCCGAGGCGATGACCACCGACCTCAGCGGTATTAAGGTCGTGGTGGACTGTGCCAATGGCGCGGCGTCGGAAGTCGCCCCGAAGGCGTACGAGGCCGCGGGCGCTGAGGTGACGGCGATCCACAACGCTCCGAACGCCTTCAACATCAACGACGGCTCCGGCTCGACCCACATGGACCAGATCCAGAAGGCCGTGGTTGAGCACGGCGCAGACATCGGGCTGGCGCACGACGGCGACGCGGACCGCTGCCTGGCCGTGGATGCGGAGGGCAACATTGTCGACGGCGACCAGATCATGGCCATCCTGGCCACCGGCATGAAGGAGCGCAGCTCCCTGGCGGACAACACCCTCGTTGCCACCGTGATGAGCAACCTTGGCCTGAAGCTTGCGATGCAGCGCGAGGGCATCGCCGTCGAGGAGACCGCGGTGGGCGACCGCTACGTGCTCGAGGCGCTCAACCGCAGCGGCTTCTCGCTCGGCGGCGAGCAGTCGGGCCACATCGTCGTCCCGGCCCACGCCACCACCGGCGACGGCACCCTGTCCGGCCTGCTGCTCATGGCGCGCATGGCGGAGACCGGCAAGACACTCGCCGAGCTGGCGCAGGTGATGCAGGTGCTGCCGCAGCAGCTGATCAACGTGCCGGTGTCGGATAAGTCCGCCATTCTCAAGGACCCGGAGGTCATCGCCGCGAAGGAAGCCGCAGAGGCGGAGCTGGGAGACCAGGGCCGCGTCCTGCTGCGCGCCTCCGGCACCGAGGAGATCTTCCGCGTGATGGTGGAGGCTTCGGACGAGAAGCACGCACGCGAGGTGGCCGGTCGCCTCGCCGCCGTGGTCGCGGCCGTGTAGTCTGCGAGCAGGCGTCCCGCGCAGTCGGTTCCCGCCCCCGGAAACAGGGGGTTTGAAAAAGTTTCCGGGGAGAGGGAACCGGAGGGGGTGTAGCTGCGTCTAATAAGGGGACAACAAAAACAGCGGCCCGCGCACGCGGGTCGGGGGACATCATGGGGGTGGAACAATGAGCGCATCGCAGCACGGCGTCGACGTCGATGTTGAGGCGGTTCGCGAGCATTACACGCAAGCCATCGGCGCGTACGAGGCGGCGGGGGAGGCCATCGCGGCGCATCCCGCGCGGGTTGAGCCCGCGAGCTTTGGCCAGGGGTTTGCGAGTCAGGGGGCGCGGATAGCGGCGGCGCTCGAGCTTATCGACGCCACCACGTCCGCCTACTTACGCACCCGCACACACAACTGGGAACGCATCATGCAGCTCGCCTCCGACGTGGCGCGCACGGACGAGGGCAACGCGTCCGGCTTTGGGCCGGGGATTAGCGCCGGGGAGGTGCTCTCGTGACGGCGGTGGAGGCAGAAGTGCAGCGGATGATGTCGCTGATTTTGGCGGCGCCGGTGGCGTCGTCAAGCAAACGTGCGACCGCGCAGGGGATGGCGAACGAGCTCCTCTGCAGCATCGACAGGTTGCGAGGCCAGAACCTTAGCCAGTTCGCGCAGACGGGTGCGCAGCTGCGCGGCCGGTGCGGTGGCACGGGCAGTGTGAGCGCGGGCGGGAGCCTGGGGACTGACATCTTCGGACCTCCCGGCGGCGGCCGCGGTCCCACAGGCGAGCCGATCTGCGGGCCCTGGTTCGACGAAGTGGGCATCACCGCGCGTGAGTCCTCGGACGCCGAGCGGGAAGCCGAGCACTTCACGCAGGTCGATGAGGTCGGCGGGCAGATCGAGGAGTGCTGCAAGGCCATCGAGGACGTGTGCGCGACGGGCGACATTGCGATGCAGGAGATGCTCTCCCCGGTGTGCACCATGCTGGAGATGATTGTGAAGTTCGGGTTCCCGCAGCTCACCGACCAGGTCATTGACGTGGCGATTGGTGCGCTCACGCAGGCGAATGCGACCGCGTCGGACCGCAACTGCGTGATCGAGGACTGCCTGGACACGATTGCGAAGTGCGTGGAGCAGGTCGCTGAGCGGCAGCCGGCACCCGAGGTGGAGTACGGCGGCGGTGCCTGTGACGCGGGCGCGGCGGGAGGCGTGGGCGCGGGCGCGGCCGGGACGGTTGCTGCGCAGTGCGCGGAACCGGTTCAGGCTCCCTCCCCGAAGCCGACGCCGCAGCCTGTGGCGCCGCCGGCTGTCGCACCGGAGCCCGCGCCGGTACCGGAGCCCCCGGCCCAGCGCGAGTGCCCCCGCTTCGAGTCGCGGTGCGTTGAGCGCCCCGCTCCAGTGGGCGTGGGCGCAGCGAGCCTCTCTGCGTCACAGGCCGCGACGTCGGCGGCGTCCGCCGCGTTGGGCGCTGGCGCCGGGGTGTTCCCGCAGGTGGTCCAGCCGCCAGCGCCGCAGATGCTGCCGATGAACATTGAGGTGAACTTCAACTACGCGCTCGACGGCGCCGTCAACGCGGGGCTTGAGGCGGTGGACTGCGAGACGGTGTCGCAGTTCCAGCCCCCGGTGCAGCAGGTTTCCTCGGATTCCTCTGCGTGGGTCGGCACGTTGGTGCAGGTCGGCGCCGCGGCAGTGCTCGAGGGGCTCGACTGTTTTGCGGCCTCGCTCGACGCGGTGGCGGAGTGCCCCGGGGCGGAGTGCTGCACGCACGAAGTCACGGAACCCGAGCCTGTGCCGGAGCCTGAGCCAGAGCCGGTGCCGGAGCCTGTACCAGAACCAGAGCCAGCACCCGAGCCCGAGCCGGTGCCCGAGGACGGCGTGATCCCGCCGCCACCGGAGCTTGCGCAGGTGGAGGAGCCGGCCCCGCCGCCGGAGAAGGTCGCGCACCTGGAGGGCGCGCCGACCGAAGCGGCCCAGGCTCCCGAGCCACCGGCTCCAGAGCCACCGGCTGCCGCTGACCCGGGCGGGGATTCGGGCGCCGAACCGCAACCGGAGCAGCACGAAGGACAAACCGAACACACAGCAGAGCCTGAACACACCGAGCAACCAGCGCAGGACGCGCATGAACCGTGGGCAATCAAGAAGACAGGGGAATGGTGATGGATTTCGCAGAGTTTGCCGAGCAGTACCGGCGACGTACCCAGAAGCGCATGCTGGATTTCGAGGCCATGCTCAGAGACAACCAGCGCAAAATGGCGCAGACCGCGAAGTACCACGCGATGGCGCAGGCGAACCCGAACAAGCCACCGCTGGTCGTGCCGCGCGGGGAGTACAGCTACCCGCTCAAGACATCCAAGCTGCTGCAACCGCCGGAGGACGGGCAGAAGCCGATCCGGGCGGTGCTGCGCCGCGAGCCGCCGAACGGGAGGCGCCCACGGTAGGGATGATCGCGAGGCTGTGCCTCAAACGCGCCTAGAACAGCGAGAACCCGCTGTCGTCGCGGCTCAGCCCGGCGGCCTCTGCCAGGTCGTCGCCCACCAGCGACTTCACGCTGCCGCCCGCGGCCTCCGGGTCGGAGTAGGCGGAGTACTTGTTCTCCCCGCCGAGCTGGTGCAAGAGGAATCCGGTGACCAGACCGCGCGCGGTCTCTTGGATGCTGCGGTTGGACTTGCCCAGCCCGAGGACGCGCTTGAGCAGGCCGTCCTCGGAAAACTCCTGCTGGTCGCCCTTCTTGATGGTGCGGTAGCACGCGTCACCGGCCCAGTTGTAGGCCAGCTTCGCGGGGTTGCCCGGATCAAACAGTGCGTCGCCCTCGGGGCCTGGGCCGATGATCATCGCGGGCACGAACGTGGAGCGCGCCGCCTCCGTGGAGGAGGGAGCCACGTTTGCGGGGTAGATCGACGCAACGGCGCGGACCTGCGGGTTGTCCACGGAGGCGAGCACCGCGGCGCCGCCGCCCATGCCGTGGCCGACCATGCCGAGCTTGCCGGAGGAGACCGTAATGTTGCCGTTGCCCAGGCGCACGCCCGCGCAGATCTGCAGCGCCGTTTCGAGGTCGGCGGCGAAGCCGCGGTGGTCGGGCGCCAGCCCCGTTTCCGTGTTCGGCGCGGCGACGACGATGCCCCAGCTGGCCAGGTGGCGCAGGAAGCGGTGGTAGTCGCCGACCTTCTTGGTCCAGTCGTGCCCGAAGGCGACGGCGGGCAGGTCCTTGCCTTCCACCGGCGCGTACACCTTGCCGGGCAGGCCGGTGTAGCCCAGGTCGCCCTCGAGGACGCGGTGCGGGCCGCGCTTGGACAGTTCGGAAAGATTCTTCAACTTCGCAGACACGCCGACAATGGTACTCGAGCAGTGCGTCGTACGTGCGCAGTCCACGGCTTCGGCCCCGCGCGTCGTTTCCGCTAGGGTGAGCCGGGAACGATAGGAGGTGGCAGGATGCTCGGCGCACTCTCGCTCGCATTCGTCGATTCGGTGAACCTACTGCTTATCGGCGTCATCGTGGCGGTAGGCATCATGGTGCCCCGCCACAGCCGCACCTACGCAGCCATCACGGCGCTGCTCATCGCGGGCGATTGGCTGGGCGTGGCCAGCCTCGCCCTGCTCATGCTCGCTATTTTCGACGGCCTCGGGCCCCTCGTTCACGACTTCGTCGACGGCCCCATCTTCGGCGTGCTCCTCCTGGTCACAGGCTTGGCCACCGCGGTGCTCGCGCTGAAGGGCGGAGACAACAGCAAGCTTATCGACGCCATCTTGAAAACGCTCCGCAAACCAAACGCCCTGACGGTGGTCACCGGCTTCATCCTCGGTGTGGTGCAATCAGCCACCTCGATGCCATTTTATGGCGGGCTGGCCCTGCTCTCCACGGCGGGCATTCCGCCGGAGATCCGCTACACGTCGCTGGTCCTCTACGCCACCGTGGCCCTGTCGCTGCCAACCCTGTCCGCGCTGCTGGTCGGCTGGGTCCGCGCGCGCCCGGAGAGTCTGGCGGGCCGCGGGTTTGCGTGGGCGCGCTCGAACCCCCACACGGTGACCCTGGCCGCGACGTGGGCGGTGTCCGCCTTGCTCATCCTGCTCGGCGTCCTGCACTTGCTTTAAACCGGTCGCGAGTGGTGCACAATAGCGTGCATGAGCCCAACACGTCGGCAACCCCTGGTCACCCGCATCGACCTTGATGCCATCGCGCACAACACTCGCGTCCTCGCAGCACAGGCGGGTCCCGCGCGCCTGATGTGCGTGGTGAAGGCGGACGCCTACAACCACGGCGTGCAGCGCTGCGTGCCGGTGATGGACCGCAACGGCGCGGAGGCGTTCGGTGTCGCCACCTTCGCGGAGGCCCGCCAGGTCGCCCAGCTCACCGACAAGCCGGTCCTGGCCTGGCTGTGGACCCCGGGCGAGGAGATCCCCGCCGGCATCGAGGTCGGCGTCCCCTCGCTTGCGCACCTGGGCATGCTTCTCGACGCCACCGCGACCCCCACCCCCACCCGCGTTCACCTCATCGTGGACACGGGCATGAACCGTTCCGGGCTGGACGAGGACGCGTGGCCCGAGGCCTTCGCGCGGGCGGCGCGCGCCGAGACGGAAGGAGCGATCCGCGTCGTCGGCCTGATGAGCCACCTGGCCTGCGCGGACGACCCGGGCAACCCGTTTACCGCGGAGCAGCTCGCCGCGTTCGCCCGCGCCCAGGCGCAGGCGCGGGCGGCGGGGCTCGACCCGCGGGTCAACCACATCGCAAACTCGCCGGCCCTGTGGACCTGCCCGGAGGCGCACTGCGAGCAAGTACGACCGGGGCTGAGCTTGTACGGCGATGAACCGGTGCCGGGCCAGACCCACGGGCTGCGGCCCGCGATGACGTGGGCGGCCCGCGTGGTGGCGGTCAAGCCGATCGCGCGCGGCGAGTCCGTGAGCTACGGCCTGACCTGGCAGGCGCCGGAGGACGGGTACACGGCGCTTGTTCCGGTGGGCTACGCCGACGGGGTGGGGCGTTCGTGGCAGGACCACTTCGGCGCCACCATCGGCGGGCAGTGGTACCCGCAGGTGGGCAGGGTGTGCATGGACCAGATTGTGCTGTGGCTTGGCGCGGATGGTGCCACCGGCGCTAGCCCCGTGCGCCCGGGGGACGAGGCGGTGCTCTTCGGCGACGGCGGCGTGAGCGCGGACGAGCTGGCGGGCGCGGTGGGCACGATCAATTACGAGGTGCTGTGCGCGCCCAAGGGCAGGACGGTGCGGGAGTATGTTGGGGAGGGAAGAGAGGGGCGTCGATAAGCGAAAGGCGAGGGAGACACGTGCAACGAGTGTGCGAAACTGCGGCTGAGACGAAGGCGCTCGGCCGCGAGCTCGGCGCGACCCTGCGCGCGGGCGATGTGGTGATTCTGGACGGGCCGCTCGGCGCCGGGAAGACCACGCTGACGCAGGGCATTGCGGACGGGCTCGGCGTGAAGGGGCGGGTGACCAGCCCGACGTTTGTGATTGTGCGGGAGCATCGGTCGCTGTCCGGCGGCCCCTCGCTGATTCACGTCGACGCGTACCGGCTGCTCGGTGAGGGCTCGAGCGGCGACCCGCTCGGCGAGCTCGACGCGCTGGACCTGGATACGGAGCTGGACCGGGCCGTGGTGGTCGCGGAGTGGGGCGGCGGACTGATCGAGCAGCTCGGGTCGCGCTACCTGCTGGTCACGCTGGACCGCGAGACGATGGTGCGCGAGGACCCCGACTCGGAGGGGCGCATTATTGGCTGGGAGTGGCGCGGCGGCGAGCCGGGTGAGGGGCAAACTGGCGATCTTGGTCAGTCAATGTAGGCTTTAGCCCATGCTGAAGCTCTCCAACACCAACCGCGGATGGGTTGCGCTGGCCTGCGCTTTGTGGGTCGTGCTGCTCGTCGCGATGATTTTCATCCCCATGTCCCGCCCGAATGCGCAGGCAGCCTCCGCAACGCCGACGAACTCGCTGCAGGACTCCATCGAGGAGCTCAACCCGAGCGGCGACGCGCTCATGGGGCAGATGCTGGACCCGAGCCAGATTTACGACGCAGAGCAGTACATGGGCTTTACCACCCTGTGCCCGACCGAGCCGCCGGAGCTGCTGAACAGCAAGCTGGAGGCACTGCACCTCTCCCAGGATGACCTGGAGATGAGCGCCGACGAGAACGCCAGCGATGACGAGAAGAACACCGCGTACGTCGCGCTGCTGAAGCAGGATGAAAACGCCGAGCCGGGTCTGGACAAGGTGGATCTGCGCTACGTGGACATCTGCCAGGCCCCGGCCACCACTGCGTACCCGCTGCAGACCCCGATCATCGTGGGCAAGCAGGGCGGCAAGTGGTTCATGATGCCGGCGCAGTAATGCTTGTACTCGCACTCGACACGGCAACGACAGACCTGGTCGCGGGCCTGGCGGAGGTCTCCGACCCCGCTGACCCCGCCAGCCCTAATTCCTGCGAGGTAATCGCGGAGTCCGTGACCGCCACCCGCGCCCACAACGAGTTGCTCGTCCCCACGGTGACGCAGCTTCTTCAGGGCGCGGGTCGCGCGTTTGCGGACATCGACGCCATCGTGGTGGGCTGCGGCCCTGGCCCGTTCACCGGTCTGCGCGTGGGGATGGCAACGGCGTCCGCGTTCGGCCAGGCTCTGGGCGTCCCCGTCCACGGCGTGGTCACGCACGACGCGGTCGCCGCTTTGCTGGACGCCCCCTCGGCCCTCGTGGTCACCGACGCCCGCAGGCGCGAGGTGTACTGGGCGCGTTACGACGCCGGCGCGCGCGTAGACGGCCCCGACGTGGTGGCCCCGGCGGCGTTGGAGTGCCCGCCGGTGGCGGTCTGCTCGGTCCCCGAGCAGCTCGCCGAGCAGCTCCCCGAACAACTCACGGCGCAGGCGGAGCGGGTGACCTACCAGGCGCCAACCACCGCCGGTCTTCTCGCCGCGGCCGACCTCACCGCGACACCCGGCCCGCTGGTGCCGCACTACCTGCGCCGCCCGGACGCCGTCCCGCCGAAGGCGACCCCGAGGTCGCCCGCCCTGCCGGAGGTGGACCTCTCCCAGTTCCGCGCGTCGGGGAAGTAAGGGGAGCACGTGCAGTTTCGGGAACTGGTCCCGGCGGACGCCGCCCGCGTCGCCGAGCTGGAGCAAGCCCTGTTTGCGGGCGACCAGCCGTGGACCGAGAAGATGCTGCTGGCGGAGTTTGCCCAGCGCCACACCTTCTACGTCGGCGCCTTCGATGGCGGCGACACTGACGGTGGCGTGCTCATCGGCTACGCCGGCCTGGCCATGCTGGGCCCGCGCGAGGACCCCGAGTTTGAGATCCACACCATCGGCGTCGACCCGGCGCACCAGCGCCGCGGCGTCGGCCGAGCACTGATGGACCAGCTCCTGCACACCGCCGACCTGCTCGACGGGCCCGTGTTCCTCGAGGTGCGCACAGACAACGCCCCCGCGATTGCCATGTACGAGCGCTACGGCTTTGCCACCACCGGCGTGCGCAAGAACTATTACCAGGCGTCGGGCGCGGACGCGTACGCTATGATGCGCCCCCGCAGGACCGCGCGGGGAAGTCATACATCACCAGAAGGGGAGCAGGAAGCATGATCGTGCTGGGGATTGAATCGTCGTGCGATGAGACCGGCGTGGGCATCGTGGACCTGCACCCGGACGGGACGATGGAGGTCCTCGCGGACGCCGTCGCGTCCTCGATGGAGCAACACTCGCGCTTCGGCGGCGTGGTGCCGGAGATCGCCTCGCGCGCCCACCTCGAGGCCATGCCGCAGGTCATGGAGGCCGCGCTGCGCGAGGCCGGCATTGCCAAACCCGATGCCGTCGCCGCGACCGTCGGCCCGGGCCTCGCCGGCGCGCTGCTGGTCGGCGCGTCCGCGGCGAAGGCGTACGCCGCCGCCTGGGGCGTGCCCTTTTACGGCGTGAACCACCTCGGCGGCCACGTCGCGGTGGCCAATCTGGAGAGCGAGTCCGAGCTGCCGCACTCCATCGCCCTGCTGGTTTCCGGCGGCCACACCCAGCTGCTCGAGGTCCAGGCCGTGGGCCGCCCGATGCGGGAGATGGGCTCGACGCTTGACGACGCCGCCGGCGAGGCCTACGACAAAGTCGCCCGCCTCCTCGGCCTCGGGTACCCGGGCGGACCCGTGGTGGACAAGCTGGCGGCGCAGGGTGACCCGAACGCCATCGCGTTCCCGCGCGGCCTGTTCAAAGCGCAGGACCTGCGTGGGGAGCACCGCTTCGACTTTTCCTTCTCCGGGCTGAAGACCGCGGTCGCCCGCTACGTGGAGGCCGCTGAGCGAGAGGGGCGCGTCATCAGCATGGAAGACGTGTGTGCCTCCTTCCAGGAGGCGGTGTGTGACGTGCTCACCGCCAAGGCTGTCATGGCCTGCGAGGACACCGGTGCGCGGACGCTGCTGCTCGGCGGCGGCGTGGCGGCCAATTCGCGGCTGCGCGGGCTCGCGCGCGAGCGCTGCGAGGCCCACGGCATCGAGCTACGGGTTCCGCGCTTCAAGCTGTGCACGGACAACGGCGTGATGATCGCTGCGCTGGCCGGCCAGCTCATCCACGAGGGCGCGCGGCCGTCCCCGCTGTCCACTGCCACCGACACGTCGCTCGAGGTGGAAACGCCGCTCGTCGGCGCGTGACCCCTGGCCCGGAGGAGCTTTCGCTCCTGCACAAACGCTGGGGAGTGACTATGTTGGTGGGCGAGAGTAGAGCCAAGAGTAGATCACTGCACCAGAGCAGCACTGCGCCAGGGAGGATTGCTGACCATGACTGATGCATCACACGCCACGGGCCACACGCCGGAGACCACGACGAATCCGGAGCAGGCGGACCGGGAGCGGTTCGGCTTCCTGGTGTCGCCGGACCTGAGCTACCGCCGCATCGTGTTTGATGAGGACACGGCGCGTGACTTCCTTGGCGGGATGCACGACGACTTTGTTGACGTCGCATTTGAGCAGGAAGGCAACCGCTTCCACGCGCTGTTCAACCCGGAGGCTCGCGCTCAAGGCGCGGAGCCGAACCCGGTGGCCTCTTTGGCGCGCAACACCGCGGCGACGAACAACCCGGCGTTTCTCACGGACCCGACCCGCGCGATCTGCGGACCGGTCATCTTTACCAACCGCGAGGGCAAGAGCGTGGAGGAGCGCACCATCGAGTCTGTGGATCAGGCGATCCGCGCGGTGCAGAACTACCGCGAGGACAATCCGGAGGAATACGAGCTCTGGCGCAACGCGGTACTGAACGCGGATCACGCGCAGTAGCGATTTCGGGGGGCCGTGTTGTTGTGACTTAGCACTCGTGTGGGTAGAGTGCTAACCAGGTTGTGTAGAGCACAGTTGTTTACCCGCGACGACGGCTGCGCATCGAGACAACTGCAAAACCTGCAAGATTGCAACGCAACATCACGAAAGGTCACCAAGGTACCGATTATGGCAAACGTCAATATCAAGCCGCTGGAAGACAAGGTTCTCGTCCAGATCGCAGAGGCTGAAACCACCACCGCCTCCGGCCTGGTTATCCCGGACTCTGCCGCTGAGAAGCCGCAGGAAGCCGTCGTCATCGCTGTTGGCCCGGGTCGTCTGGACGACAACGGCAACCGCGTCGCCCCGGATGTCAAGGAGGGCGACACCGTCGTGTTCTCCAAGTACGGCGGCACCGAGCTGAAGTACAACGGCGAGGAGTACCTGCTGCTGTCTGCTCGCGACCTGCTCGCTGTCGTCGAAAAGTAAGCGAAGGGGGCTTAGCCACCAATGGCAAAACTTATCGCTTTTGAACAGGAGGCCCGCGAGGGCATCCAGCGCGGCGTGGACATCCTCGCCGACGCAGTCAAGGTCACCCTCGGCCCGCGCGGCCGCAACGTGGTCCTCTCCAAGTCCTGGGGCGGCCCGACCGTGACCAATGACGGCGTGACCATCGCGCGCGACATCGACCTTGAGGATCCGTTTGAGAACCTCGGCGCGCAGCTGGTCAAGTCCGTCGCCGTCAAGACCAACGACATCGCTGGTGACGGCACCACCACCGCGACCCTGCTCGCGCAGGCGCTCGTGTCCGAGGGGCTGCGCAATGTTGCCGCCGGCGCGAACCCGATCGAGCTGAACAAGGGCATCGCCGCCGCTGCGGAGAAGATCGTGGAGGAGCTGCGCGAGCGTGCGACGCCGGTCTCGGCATCGTCGGAAATCGCGAACGTGGCCACGGTCTCCTCCCGCGACCCGGAGGTCGGCGAGATGGTCGCCGGCGCGATGGACAAGGTGGGCAAGGACGGTGTGCTCACCGTCGAGGAGTCCCAGTCCATCGACTCCTACGTGGACCTTACGGAGGGCATCTCCTTTGACAAGGGCTTCCTGTCGCCGTACTTCATGACGGATCCGGACGCCGGCCAGGCCGTGCTCGAAGACGCGCGCGTCCTGCTGGTCCGCAACAAGATCTCGTCGCTGCCGGACTTCCTGCCGCTGCTGGAGCAGATCGCGGAGGCGTCCGTGCCGCTGCTGATCATCGCGGAGGACGTCGAGGGCGAGCCGCTGCAGGCCCTCGTGGTCAACACGATGCGCAAGACCCTGAAGGTCGCCGCCGTCAAGGCGCCGTACTTCGGCGAGCGCCGCAAGGCGTTCATGGACGACCTGGCCGTGGTCACCCAGGCCACCGTCATTGACCCGGAGGTCGGCGTCAACCTCAAGGACGCCACCCTCGACCAGCTCGGCCGCGCACGCCGCGTCACCGTGACCAAGGACGATACCGTGCTTGTCGACGGCGCGGGGACGGCCGAGGCCATCGAGGAGCGCCGCAACCAGATCCGTCGCGAGATCGAGTCCACCGATTCCACCTGGGATCGTGAGAAGGCGGAGGAGCGCCTGGCCAAGCTGTCCGGCGGCGTCGCTGTCATCCGCGTCGGCGCCGCCACCGAGACCGAGGTCAACGAGCGCAAGCTGCGCGTCGAGGACGCCATCAACGCCGCGCGCGCCGCGGTGCAGGAGGGCGTGATCGCCGGCGGCGGTTCCGCGCTCGTGCAGATTGCGAAGGAGCTCGAGTCCTACGCCGAGCAGTTCGCGGGCGAGCAGAAGGTCGGCGTGCTGGCCGTCGCCCGCGCGCTGCGCAAGCCGGCGTACTGGATCGCTGACAACGCGGGCCTGGACGGTTCCGTGGTCGTCTCCAAGATCGCCGAGATGAACAACGACGAGGGCTTCAACGCCGCCACGCTCGAGTACGGCAACCTCGTCGAGCAGGGCATCATCGACCCGGTGAAGGTGACCCACTCCGCAGTGGTCAACGCCACCTCCATCGCCCGTATGGTGCTCACCACGGAGGCATCCGTGGTGACCAAGCCTGCCGAGGAGGACGAAGCCGCAGGTGCCGCTGGCCACGCAGGCCACGCGCACTAGCGGTAGATGCACCGCGCGCCGGTTGGACCGGCAAAATGCCCCGGGACTTAAAGTCCCGGGGCATTTTGCGTGGGCGCTACTTTGCGGAGGCCGCAGCAGGCACCTTCACGCTGCTGCCGTGCCCGCCGCGCAGGATCACCTGGCGCTCGGACTCGCTCATGCCGCCCCAGATGCCGTACGGCTCAGCGACGCGGAGCGCGTGCTCGCGGCACTGCTCGAGGACGGGGCAGGTGTAGCAGATCGCCTTCGCGCGGTTCTCGCGCTGTGCGCGGGCGCGTCCGCGCTCTCCATCCGGGTGGTAAAACACCTCGGAAGCTTCGCCACGGCATGCGCTGTGGAGCTGCCAATCCCAGAAGTCTGCGTTCGGTCCGGGAAGCTGATGCGGCAGGGACATTATCGTAGAGGCTCCTTGTAGAGAATGTGCTGAAGAGAAAGCGTGTGAAGTTGTGCCGGCGGGCCGCGCGGGGCGTCACCGATTTCGAAGTGTCCACCGCCTTGGTAAACGATAGGTTTCCCATGGGTGTCCCACAGCTGTATTCGCGCAAGCAACGCCGAAAAAATGCACTGTGAGCAGGGTCGATGATAAAGGTAAAGCGCTGGTGAACTTTAAGGGAACCTTGGAAGAGGTGCGGAAAATGTCGGGGAGGTGGCGTCGATAAGCGCTCTGTGGGCGTGTGTGCCTACTGGACCGCGGTGCAACATTATGGTCTGCGACCTATTACACTTCCTACGGTTACTTAAAACGGTGGACCTTAAGCCGGCGAGCGAGCAAGGAGCGAGATGACGACTCCCCACGATGAGGACGAGCTGCAGCGGCTCGTCCCTCTCGCCGTCGACGGGGACAAGCGGGCACTGCAGCGGGTGCTGGCCATCGTGCACCCGATGGTGCTGCGCTACACCCGCGCACGCATTGGCGGGCACCGCATGCCCACGGCGGAGGATGTCGCGCAGGAGATCTGCCTCGCGGTGGCCACCTCGATTCACCGCTACGTGGACCAGGGCAAGCCGTTCATGGCGTTCGTGTACGGCATCGCGTTTAACAAGGTCGCTGACGCGCACCGCGCGCTCTCGCGCGACAAGCTCACCCCCACCGAAGAGGTGCCGGATGCGGAGTTTCACGGCCTGACTCCGGAGGAGTTTGCACTGGTGGGGGACGGGAGTAACAGAGCGCGCGCGTTGCTCGATGTACTCAATGACAAGGCGCGCGACATCGTCATTCTGAGGGTGTTCGTTGGTCTTTCCGCAGAAGAGACGGCGCAGGCTGTGGGCTCGACCGCGGGTGCGGTGCGAGTTGCCCAGTACCGTGCGCTGGCGACGCTGCGTAAAAAACTGGAGGAAGGGGAGTTGCACAATGACTCGGCGCGATGATGAGGCCACCGAGGAGTTCGCCGCGGTAGCCGACGTAGACGCTTGGCTTGATGCGATCGCCGCCGGCGAGGACCCCTCCGGCGGCGAGGATGAGCTCGCAGCACTCTTCCTGGACTTGAAGGGCGAGGTGGATCGTCCCGCGTCCGAGCCGCTGCTTATCGACGCCACGTCGACCCCCTCCGACAACCCCGACGCCTCCGACGCCCCCGACGAGACCGGTACAGCAGGTTCCGTCATCCCGTTCCGCAGCGCGTCCCGGAAGCCGCGCCGGTCGCGCCGTGGTGTGAGCCCGTGGGTCTCCGGCCTGGTCGGCGCTGCCGCGGCGACCGCCGTTGTCACCGGCAGCGGGGCGGCGCTCTACAACGCAACCCCTGGTTCGCCCCTCTGGGGCCCGGCGACCGCAGTCTTTGGTGACCGCACCGCGGCCGTCGAGCTGGCCGCCACGCTCGACGAGCTCGAGGCGGCCAACGACTCCGGCGACAAGGACGCGGCTTCCGCGCTGTTCGAGCAGGCCAGGGCGCTGCTTGCATCCATGGAGCCGCGGGCAAATCAGGGCCGGGACGGCGAAGAGGGCCGGGCCCCGATCACCACGATGCGTACCAAGGTCTCCACGGTGACGGTCACCCCGCCGCCTGCTGAGCCGCCGGCTTCCGCTCCGGAGCCGCAGACCGTGACGGAAACGGTGGTGCCCTCAGCCAGCCCGCAGCCGACCCTGGAGCAGCCGGCGTCCAGCGCTGCCGCCCGGCCGAGCGCTCAGCCGTCCAGCCAGGCCGGCCAGTCCAGTGCCGTTCGCCCGAACCCTCTACCTCAACCGAGCGCGGCTGCGCCAAGCCAGGGCGCAGAGTCCGGGAACAAGGAAAGCGCTGCGGACGGGGCGGTCGCGCCGTCGCAGGTGGATCAGGGTGCAGCCGGGGAAAGCGAGGGTGCCGGGGCGGTGGAGGACCACAGCGACGCGCTTGGTCAGGCGCAGAACTACTAGGAAGCGCCGGGCCCGAAGTTAGCGGGTCTCCAGGCCGTCGAGGAACCCCATGGCGTAGTCCCAGGTGACGTAGGCGTCGTAATCAATCTCCGCGCTCGGCTCGTGCACCGGCGGGAGCTGGTTGCGCAGGGTAGCCAGCATGTTGTGTTCCATGATGGCCCAGTCGTAGTAGTGCCATTGCTCGCAGTCGTCGCACATGAAGTAGATGCCGCGGATGCCGCGGGGCTGCAGGCGGCGGATGCAGTCGCGAACGCACTGCAGGTCGCGCAGCACGTCGGCACGCTCCTGCGGGGAGAGGGGTTCCGGGAGCGCGTCATCCTCAATAAACGACGCCGGATCGTTCGGGTCATCCGCGAACGGGTCCTTGGGCATCATGTCATCAAAGTTCACACCACCAACCCTATGTGCTTTGCGGGCCCGTGCCAATTCCCCCGCCTTACGTGAAACGGCGCTGACGATATATCATGACGGAAAGTAAACGGTGTGACCCGCGCGGGAGAGGAGACGCAGCAATATGGCAAATGAACGAGTTCTCACAGGTGGCGACGACCCGAACAAGGTGGCGCTGCGGGGCCTGACTTTCGACGATGTGCTGCTCCTGCCGGCCGAGTCCCACATCGTGCCCGCCGAGGTGTCCACGACGTCCAAGTTCAGCCGCAACATCACCCTCGGCATGCCGATTGCGTCGGCGGCGATGGACACCGTCACCGAGTCGCGCATGGCCATCGCCATGGCCCGCCAGGGTGGCATTGGCGTGCTGCACCGCAACTTGAGCGCGCAGGACCAGGCGGAGAACGTCGACGTGGTCAAGCGCTCTGAGTCTGGCATGGTGACCAACCCGGTTACCGCGCGCCCGGACATGACCGTGAACGACGTGGACGCGCTGTGCGCCCGGTTCCGGATCTCCGGGCTGCCGGTCGTGGACGAGGGCGAGCGCCTCGTGGGCATCGTTACCAACCGTGACATGCGCTTCGAGCGCGACTTCCAGCGCAAGGTCGCCGAAATTATGACGCCGATGCCGTTGGTCGTGGCAGAAGAGGGCGTGACCAAGGAGAAGGCGCTCGAGCTGCTTTCCGCAAACAAGGTGGAGAAGCTGCCGATCGTGTCCAAGGACGGCAAGCTGGTCGGACTGATCACCGTGAAGGACTTTGTGAAGACGGAGCAGTACCCGAACGCGTCCAAGGACGCGAACGGCCGCCTGCTCGTCGCCGCCGGCATCGGCACCGGTGAGGACTCCTACGACCGCGCCGGTCTGCTGGCCGAGGCCGGCGTCGACGCCCTCGTGGTCGACTCCGCACACGCGCACAACAACCGCGTGCTGGAGATGGTGGCGCGCGTACAGAAGGACTTCGGCGACCGCCTCGACGTCATCGGCGGTAACCTGGCCACCCGCTCCGCGGCGCAGGCGATGATCGACGCCGGCGCGGACGCCATCAAGGTGGGCATCGGCCCGGGCTCGATCTGCACCACCCGCGTTGTCGCCGGCGTCGGCGCGCCGCAGATCACCGCGATTATGGAGGCCTCCGTGCCGGCGCACAAGGCGGGCGTGCCGATCATTGCAGACGGCGGCATGCAGTTCTCCGGCGATGTGGCCAAGGCCCTGGCCGCCGGCGCATCGACCGTCATGCTTGGCTCCATGCTCGCCGGTACCGCCGAGGCCCCGGGCGAGATCGTCGTGGTGGGCGGCAAGCAGTACAAGCGCTACCGCGGCATGGGCTCCATGGGCGCCATGCAGGGCCGCGGCCTGACGGGGGAGAAGCGCTCCTTCTCCAAGGACCGCTACTTCCAGGCCGATGTGACCAGCGAGGACAAGCTGGTGCCGGAGGGCGTCGAGGGGCGCGTGCCGTTCCGCGGCGAGCTCGACTCCATCACCCACCAGATCGTCGGCGGCCTGCGCGCAGCGATGGGCTACACCGGCTCCGCCTCGATCGAGGAGCTGCAGACCAAGCAGTTCGTCCAGATCACCACGGCTGGCCTGCGTGAATCCCACCCGCACGACATCACCCAAACCGTCGAGGCACCGAACTACCGCCACTAGGATCGAGTTGTAACAACACCATGCACGAATACGTGGAAATTGGCAGCGGCCGCGAGGCGCGCAAGGCCTACGACCTCCGCGATCTGTCCCTGGTCCCGGCGCGCCGCACGCGCTCGTCCAAGGACGTCGACACCACCTGGCATATCGACGCTTACACGTTCGACCTGCCACTGTGCTCGCACCCGACGGACGCGCTGGCCAGCCCCGAGTTTGTCATTGAGATGGGCAAGCAGGGCGGCCTGGGCATCCTCAACGCGGAGGGCCTGCTGGGCCGTCACGCGTCGTTCGCGGACTCCGTGGCAAAAGTCGTCGGCGCGGCGAGCACCGACTGGCACGAGATGGAGACCATGCTGCAGTCCCAGTCGCGCGGCACCGCCGTGCTGCAGGAGCTGCACCAGGCGAAGTTGGACATGGACCTGTTTGCGGAGCACATGGCGCGCGTGCGCGACTCGGGCGCGACCGTCGCGGTGCGCGTGAGCCCGCAGAACGCGCGCGAGCTGGCGCCGCACCTGATCAAGGCGGGCGCAGAGATCCTGTTTATCCAGGGCACCATCATCTCCGCCGAGCACGTGCAGCAGGGCGGCGAGCCGCTCAACCTGAAGGAGTTCATCGGCTCCCTCGACGTCCCGGTGATCGCCGGCGGCGTCTTTGATTACAGCACCGCGATGCACCTCATGCGCTCGGGCGCGGCCGGCGTGATCGTCGGCTCCGGCCAGTCGAACCAGAACATGGCGCTGGACGTCCCGCTGGCCACCGCGATCGCCGACGTGGCCGCGGCGCGCCGCGACTACCTGGATGAGACTGGTGGCCGCTACGTCCACGTCCTCGCTGACGCGGACGTGCGCACCTCTGGCCAGATTGCCGTTGCGCTCGCGCTGGGCGCGGACGCGGTCATGGTGGGCGAGCCGCTCGCTCGCGCCGCGGAGGCCTCCGGCGAGGGCATGTACTGGGAGTCTGTGCTGGGGCACCCGCGCTTCCCGCGTGGTGAGATGCGTCGGGTGGTTGCTGCCGAGGAGCGCCAGCCGCTGGAGATTGTGCTGCACGGACCGTCGCACGACCCGTACGGCACCATGAACCTGGTGGGTGGCCTGCGCAGGATCATGGCGAAGTGCGGTTACACGGACACCAAGTCGTTCCAGAAGGTGAATCTGACCGTCCGAAATTAATCGGATATTGCGCAGAAATACCTGATAGATTGAGACCCACTATGGCCTACGACGTGATTCTGGACCGGGATGTGACGGACGGCCCGCAGCACCTGGTCGAGGTGGATGACATCTTCTTCTCGGTCACGGATGCCAAGGGCATCATGACCGACGTGAACGAGGTGTTCATCTACTACGCCCAGTACCCGCTGGAAGAGATGATCGGCAAGCCGCACAACCTCATCCGCCAGGACGAGATGCCGGGCGGCGCGTTCAAGGCCATGTGGGACTGGATCCAGGCCGGCAAGCCGTTCGCCGCCTACGTGCGTAACTTGGCCAAGAGCGGTTCGGCGTACGACGTCTTGGCCACGGTCACCCCGCTGCCGGGGGACCGTTACCTGTCGGTGCGCACCCGGCCGATGACGCACTACTTCCAGGACGCCGCGAAGGTGTACCAGGAGGCGAACGTCGTTGAGCACAAGGCGAAGGCCGAGGGGGTCGGACGACGGAAGCGGGCCGAGCTCGGGTGGGAGCGGATCTGCGAGCTCATCCCGGACTACGACGCGTTCATGGCGGAGATCCTGCCCGCCGAGGTCACCGCGCGCGAGGAGGCCGGCTTTGTCCTCCCCGAGGGCGAAGGTGAGGTGTACGAGGCCACCGCGGCGCTGTACGCGGAGCTGGAGAGTTTCATGGGCATCCAGACCTCCATCAAGCAGTCGGCCGAGGAGCTCTCGCGCGCCTGCCAGACCCTGTTGGAGGAAAACGCCGTGACCAACCGGGTCAAAGACGAGATGGAAAACGTGGTGGCGGAGGGCGCCACCCGCACGCTGTTGCTCGCACCGCTGCAGGTGTGGGCCACCATGCGTGGGATTATTGATGAAAACGCGCAATCGCTCGCCGAGGTCGCCGAGGAACTCCAGGACCGCGCGGCGAAGGCCCGCACTGCGATCGCCCTGGCCCGCCTGCACGCCGCGCAGACGGCGACGTTCTCCGCGGAGGAGGACCGGATTGAGTCGATGCAGATGCTCTATGACGCCATGGAGGTCGCCCTCCGCGACATGGACAACGCGGTGTTCCTGCACTCCTCGCTGGCCAACCGCGTGGAGCTGAAGGTGAACTCCATCTCCGAGCTGACCAAGATGCCGCTGGAGATGATCCGCCGCTGGTCCCAGTCCACCGCGCAGCAGCCAGTGGGCCAGAACATCGACCCGCT
Source organism: Corynebacterium sp. Marseille-P8863 (assembly GCF_946902955.1). NCBI lineage: Bacteria > Bacillati > Actinomycetota > Actinomycetes > Mycobacteriales > Corynebacteriaceae > Corynebacterium > Corynebacterium sp. Marseille-P8863. The sequence goes on from NZ_CAMPQC010000001.1 coordinate 276,321, forward strand.
GGTCGCGCAGGTGGAGCAGGCCATTCAGGCTGCCGACGCCTCCATCGCCCAGCTGCAGCTCTCCTCCAAGGACCTCGGCGAGGACCCCTCGGTCGACGGGGTGCACGACGCGCTTGAGCGCCTTCGCCGGGCCGTCTACTAGACGTGCGCACGCACGGGCGCGCCGCTTCCTATGGAATTTTGCGCCAACGCCTACTAGTTTTTATGGAAGGCTCATGCGCCCTTACTTTGGCGCGTGTCGTGCTCTAGTCCGGCGGAAAGTTTGGGAGAACTGAAATGCGTGGACGGATTGTTCGTTCTGCAGTAGCACTTGTCACCACCACCGTGACTGCCGTCGCGTTGTGCGCGCCGCCAGCGTCATCAGCCCCTGCGGCCTCCGACGTGTCCAACTCGGCTGAGACACCGCTTGGCGACGCCGGCGCGAGCGATTACCCCCTGTTCACCTTCTACCGGCCCGAGTTTGGCAACTGGCTGTACGTCCTGCGCGACCAGGTCGAGCGCGGCGACGCGTTCAACCCGCCGGTGTACGCGCACTTCATCCCCGAATACGAGCAGGTGACTCCACCGCAGCCGCTGACCTACACCAAGGTGGACGGCCCGGAGTGGCTGGAGGTGGACTCCAACACCGGGCAAATCCGCATCACCAACGACATCTCCGCGTATCTGCGCATGACCAACAGGCTGAGCACGCCGGAGCAGGTGGTGTCGTTGAGCGTGAAGGTGACCTACCCGGACGGTCACGACTGGACGCAGCACCTGACCGTGGTGCTGTTTAACAACGAGGAGAGTTACGAGGCGTACAACAACCCGGCCACGGTGGAGGAGCCGCGGTTTGCGCGCCGCCCGATCCCGCTGACCCCGGGAGAGACACTCACGCTGACGCGGAAGGACATTTCGTGGAAGGACCCGCAAGCACAGTGCGGGGAGAAGCCGGGCGAGGAACTGGTGCGGTGCAAGGAGCGCGAGACGCCGGGGTTCTGGCCGGACGGGATCTGGAACGCCGACCTGGTCGTGGAGCCGCAGCCGCAGGAAGAAAACCCTGGCAATCCGCTCCTTGATCCCCAGTACGTCAACGTCGAGGTGGTCAACGACGCGAACGGCCAGTTCCAGGAGTTGCGCATCCACGCGGAGAAGAAGCTGGAGGAGCTGACCAACCAGGGCTACGCGGGCGGCGCGCTGCCGATCCGCTTCCGCTGGAAGGCCCACGACGGCGAGTCCTTCACCACGTTCGACGACAGCACGATGGAAGAGGCGTGGGACACCGTCCCGCTCTACGTCTTCTTTGGCAACCTGTCCGACAAGGACAACTACGTCCCCCGCGCGGTCGCACCGATCACCACCGTGACGGGGCAGGAGGGAAGCGCCGCGCTCCCGGAGTTTGATTCCGCCGGCATCGCGGGCGACCCGGAGCAGCCGGTGAACCCCACGTTCACCGTGATTGGCGCGGACGCCGAGTGGGTATCCGTGGAGGAAGGCCGCATCGTGGCGCGCCCGACCGCGCCCGAGCATGTGGGCAAGCACAAGGTCCAGATGCGGGTGGACTTCCAGGACGGGTCGCACTCCCTCTTCGGCGTCGACGTGATCGTGACCCCGCTGGCCGCCCAGTACGAGCCGCGCTGGGACGACGCGACGCTGGAGCGCGGAACGACCACGGTGCGCGTCCCGCTTGCCGGTACGCTGCCGGGCGAGGACGCCACGACTTCGGTCGCAGCCGACACCGACGGGTTCGCCGCCACCGCCAACGCGGACGGCTCCATCGCCGTCACCGCGCCCGCCGACGCCAAGGTCGGCACGACCGCGACGCTCACGGCGACAACGAAGTACTCCGACACTACGGAGGGCAAGCCCGACACGGTTGACACCGACACCTTCACCGTCACCGTTGTCGCACCCCCGGGGGATAACGTCGCTGACCTGGGCGATGCCCCTTACCCGCCGCAGCGGATCGCCCGCGACGAGGAGCGTAAGGTCGCCGCCCCCGCGGGCGAAAACATCGCGTTCGCGCCGGTCACGGAGGCTGACTCGGGCGCGCCGGGCTACACCGGGCCGACGCCGACGTGGGCGCAGGTAGACGCCGACGGCACGATCACGCTGCGCCCGGACGCGAAGGTCCCGTCGGGCCAGGTGCAGGTGCCGGTGCGCGCAGAGGATGGCAGCGGCAACGTCCGCATCATCGAGGTCCCCGTCACGGTCGGCGCGAACCGCTCCGAGGTTGCCTACCCCACGCGGACCGAGGCGCAGGTGGGCGAGCCGGTGACCATCGCGCCGCTCGAGGGCGTGCGCGAGGGGTTGGAGTTTGCGGTTGTTGGGGGTGAGGGGAGCGTCGATAAGCAAGGCACCATTTCGTACACCCCGAAGCTTTCGCAGGCCGGCGAGCGGACGCTGCGCGTGCGCGTGACCGACCACAGCGGCGCGACTCGCGACATCGAGGTCCCGGTGACGGTGCGCACGGTCAGCGACCGCACCGCGCCGACCTGGGCCGATGCCAGCGCGCCGCAGGGCGAGCCGATCGAGGTCGCCAATTCGGGCGACTCGGTGGAAGGTGCGGTGGTCGAGGCATCGCTTATCGACGCCACATCTTGGTCCGCCTCCGCCAACGGCGACTCCGTCACCGTGCACCCCGACGCGGGCGCGAAGGCGGGGGACCGCGCGACGCTGCGCATCACCGCCACCTACGGCGACGGCAGCAGCGACACGCAGGACGTGACCGTGCGGGTGACCGACGCGCGCGCCTACCCCGAGGGGACGGTCGTGGCGCCCGCGGGGGAGACAACCCGGTCTGAGGCCCCGGGCGGGTTCGGCGACTCGGCCACGTTCGCCCTGGCAGAAGGCTCGCCGTATGGCAACTGGGTGGCGATCGACCCCGCCACCGGCGCCGCGACGCTCACGCCCGCCGCGCGGAAGCGCGACGCCGAGTTCGTCGTGGCCGGGTCCTACGACATCCCGGTGGTGGCCACGCTGCCCGGCGGCGAGCGCGTCCAGCTGACCCTGCCGGTAGCGGTGACCTCGCTGGCCGCGAACCTACACCCGAAGTGGCGCGACGTCGCCGGCGACGCCGGGGCGCAGTTGTCGTCCGCGAACGTCGGCGACGCGCTGCCGGAGGGCACCGTCGTCGCCGCGACCGGCCCCGGCGGCTGGGACGTCGCGCTCACGGACGGCGAGGGCACCGTGACGCTGCGCCCGCCCGCCGGTGCGAAGGTCGGGGACGCCACCCCGGTGCGCGTTGCGCTGACCTACCCGGACGGCAGCACGCAGGACGCGGCGTTTACCGCGAAGGTGGCGCGCGGCGGCCAGTCGACTACGGCGACCCCTCAGACGACGCGGGCGACTGCGACGACGCAGGCGGCTGCGACAACGCAGGCGAGCGCGACGACGCAGGCGAGCGCGACGACCGTGACCGCAGAGCCAACAGCGACTGCGCAGCCTTCCGGGCCGGCGCAGACTGCAAAGCCGGTTCGGCCGACGGTCACGACGCCCGCTGCGCCGACAACCGCGACAACTGAGGCGTCGTCAACGACAACGACCACTGTCACGTCTCACACGACAACCTCTGTGCCCACCACGGCGCCAACCACCACCCCGCCGCGGGACGGGGTGCAGGGCAAGCCGGGCTCGTCGAGTAGCGGGTCTACGGGGAGTGGGGTCGGCGGGTCGTCGACAAGCATGCTCCTCGCGCTGGCGGCCAGCCCGCTGCTGCTGCTCGTCCCGATTGCGCTGGCACAGCAGGTACAGGTGCCGGGGCTGACACCGGCGCTTGATGAGCTCGACGCGCAGCTGCGCGCGCTGCCACCCGAGGTCACCGGTGCGCTGGATGCTGCGCTGGAGGGGTCAGGCTTTCACCTCGGCGGAGCCGCTGCCGCTGGCGGAGTGGTGCTGACCAGCATTGTTGCGCTTGGCGTTGCGGTTGCGGCGGGTCAGACGCAGGGGCAGGGAGGATCGTCGGCCCCGCAGTAGGCCGCGGTAGACAGGGCCAATTGGGCGCGCGTGGTGCCGCGGCGGGGCCGTGGGCTAGACTCTGTGCCGTGACTACTCCGCAAAATCGCCCCGTCCTTGTCGTCGACTTCGGCGCCCAGTACGCGCAGCTCATCGCCCGCCGCGTGCGCGAGGCTCGCATTTACTCCGAGGTCGTCCCGTCCACCATCTCCGCCGCTGAGGTGCGCGAGAAAAACCCGGCCGCGCTGGTGCTCTCCGGTGGCCCGTCGTCGGTGTACGCCGAGGGTGCCCCGCAGCTGGACCCGGAGATCTTCGAGCTGGATCTGCCCATCTTTGGCATCTGCTACGGCTTCCAGATCATGACCCAGACGCTCGGCGGCAAGGTCGCTGAGACCGGGGCCAGGGAGTACGGCCGCACCAATATGCTTGTCGACGGCGGCGTGCTCCACGCCGACACCCCGCAGGAACACCCGGTGTGGATGTCGCACGGCGACTCCGTCACCGAGGCGCCGGAGGGCTTCACTGTCACCGCGTCCACCCCGGGTGCACCGGTGGCCGCCTTCGAGTGCGTGGACAAGAAGCTCGCCGGCGTGCAGTACCACCCCGAGGTCATGCACTCCCCGCACGGCCAAGAAGTGCTCACCCGCTTCCTCACCGAGGTTGCAGGCCTGGAGCAGAACTGGACCGCCTCCAACATCGCCGAGCAGCTCATTGAGCAGGTGCGCGAGCAGGTCGGCGACGGCCACGCGATTTGCGCCCTGTCCGGTGGTGTGGATTCCGCCGTGGCCGCGGCGCTGGTGCAGCGCGCCATCGGCGACCGTCTCACCTGTGTGTTCGTGGACCACGGTCTGCTTCGTCAGGGCGAGCGCGAGCAGGTGGAAAACGACTTCGTCGCTGCCACCGGCGCGAAGCTGGTCACCGTGGACGAGCGCGAGGCCTTCCTGGGCAAGCTCGCCGGCGTGACTGAGCCGGAGGCCAAGCGCAAGGCGATCGGTGCGGAGTTCATCCGTTCCTTCGAGCGCGCCGTCGCCGGAATCCTGGCGGATTCCGGCGAGGATGAAAGCGTTGACTTCCTCGTCCAGGGCACCCTGTACCCGGACGTGGTCGAGTCCGGCGGCGGCACCGGCACCGCCAACATCAAGAGCCACCACAACGTCGGCGGCCTGCCGGACGACGTGGAGTTCACCCTCGTCGAGCCGCTGCGACTCCTGTTCAAAGATGAGGTCCGCGCCGTCGGCCGCGAGCTTGGTCTGCCCGAGGAGATTGTGAACCGTCAGCCGTTCCCGGGCCCAGGCCTGGGCATCCGCATCATCGGCGAGGTCACCCAGGACCGCTTGGAAACCCTGCGCGCCGCCGACGCGATCGCGCGCGAGGAGCTGACCAAGGCTGGCCTGGACGAGCAGATCTGGCAGTGCCCCGTCGTGCTGCTTGCCGACGTCCGCTCGGTCGGTGTCCAGGGCGATGGCCGCACCTACGGCCACCCGATCGTGCTGCGCCCTGTCGCCTCCGAGGATGCGATGACCGCCGACTGGGTCCGCGTCCCGTACGAGACGCTCGAGGCGATCTCTACCCGCATCACCAACGAGGTCGCAGAGATCAACCGCGTTGTGCTGGACGTGACGTCCAAGCCGCCGGGGACCATCGAGTGGGAGTAAGTCTGCGTGTGTAGGCGCACGCCTGACGCGACAACCGCCGTCTTGCAGTCCATGCAAGACGGCGGTTGTCGCGTTCTCTGTGTACGAGGAATGTAGGGGGTCCAACTAATGGGGTTTAGGCGCCGGCACGCCAGTGTCTAGGGCGCATCTGCGCCACGCTCGTCCTTGTCTGGAGTTGGCAAGAAGGCAGTCGCACTCGTGCCTAAGAAGACGAGGACAAAGAGCACCCATAGCCCTGGGGGAAGGTAAGGCAGCAGCGCCCCCGGGTACGCCGAGACTGCGACATGGACGGCGACCGTGTACCAGATGCCCACTAGGAGCGCTGTCAGCATGGCAACACAGTACGGAAAGAGGATTGCCCAGAACTCTGCTCGCTGGATCGCGCCTTGGGTACGGCCCAGAAGACGCAGTGGTGAGAAGAACGCATGCAAATTGGCCCGCTTGCCCATCACAGAGACCGCGAGGACCAGGCAGATCGCCAGCAGAGTGTAGGCCGCGATGGGTACGAAGCCGGCGGTTCCGTCGCCGTGGGGCCCGTACATGATCTGGCTATCCATATCCACATGCCGTACCCAATCCTGCGCGGACTCCACTCGGAGATGATCCGGTGCGCTAGCCGATTCTGCGACCACGGGAAGCCCCCATTCCGGTTTGACCGGAGACTCGCTAGAAATACCGGAGAACGGCACCATGAAGTCTGGGTAGAAGGGGCTGTGAGCTTTCACCGGCGCCGCGGGCGAGAGTAGCTGCCCTATCACGTGGTCATTCGATCCGGCCAGAGAATAGTCATTCGCCTTCTCCATCGGTACGGAGGTCTCCCCCGCGGATTCGAAGTCCGAAGGCTGCCAGTAGACGACCCCACGGCAGTCGTCGCCGATCTCCTCACATACACCGTCTGCTTCCTGCGCTTCCAGTAGGCGAAAATCTTGGCCAACGACGACAGGGACCGTTTGGAAATTCTGGGAGCCTACGTAATTTGCCGCCCATAACGAGGTCTGTGCACCTGTGAAGCCTGCCAGCGGAATGGCTACGAGCGCGGTAGCAAGCCCCACCCTCGAGGTCGTCCCGACGGTTTCGGAGGAGCGGATGCCTAGCGCGGGTGCCGACCATCCGCTCACCTTTTTGATCGCTGCGGCTGCCCAACGAGCTAGCGCCCGGGCGAAGGTGCCGGCAAGTGTGACAGCGAGGAACGGCAAGGTGAAGACGAATATCAACACGACAGGCCCTGGCGGAGTCGTCACCATACACCAGATACCCGCGGCAATATTGACCACTGCGAGCACTAGGCCAACCAGCCCCACCAAGGATTTGGACTTACCTACTGTCGCCGCTCCCCGATCCCCGGTTTTGGCCAGCACCTTGTCGACGTTGAGAATCCCCACGCCGAGGAGGTACAGGGGGACTAAGACCAGCAGTGACGACCAGGCAACGTCAATGGGCGAGCCCCAGTGATCTGGCAGTTGCTTGTTGAGCCCTAGCAGAATCACCTTGAAAAGCGGCGTCGCTAACAACCGTCCCAACACGACCGCGGAAGCGCTTGCCAGAAGCGCCAGGCACGCCCCTTGCAGGAGCAGGCGCCTGGTGAAAAACGCCCTGCCTATGCCGAGAATCCGCAGCGCTTGCAAGGTATTTCGGTGGTCAGCGATAAAATTCTGATGCGCCAACCGGATCCCGGCGAATGCCGGGATGATCGCAATCAGGCTCATATTCGTCACGCCGGCCTTGAAGTCGCTGCTTCCGCCAGTCGAGAATGCGACGTAAAGGATGGTGCCGACGAGCGTGCCTATTACTACCGCAGCCAGTACGATTCCCCCGATGAAGGGGCGCGCCGTCACCGACAGCTCTCTCCGGTAGGCGGCGGTGGGAGTCATGGTCTTCATGAGCTATGCCCCATCTGCAGCAGCGTTTTTGCCTGCCCGTCGAAAAGCTCACGGTGGGAGCAATAGACCACTATCGCTCCCCGCTTCGCCGACTGGAGCAACAAGTCCTCGACCACGGTGACATTCGCTCCATCAAGCGCGCTGACGGGCTCATCCATGAGCACCAAGTCCGGTTGGGAAGCTAGTGCCTGGGCCACCGCAACGCGCTGGCGTTGACCCCCGGATAGCTCCCCCGGCAGGGCCTCTGTGAAAGGCTGCATGCCCAACGTGCCAAGCAGCTCATCCCTGCCCTGGGCGTCGAGGCCCCGTCCGGCGACGTGAACTGCCAGCTCGAGGTTCTCCCGGCAGCTGAGGCTAGGCAGGAGGGTCGGTGCCTGTGGTGCGTACCCGACGTGCGCGGCCCGCCACGAGGTGAGCTTCTTGGCCGCGCCCTTTCCGAACCGTTTACCGTCGATGGTTACCCTGCCTTCACTGGGTGAGCGCAGACCGGCTAGCAGATCCAGAACCGTGGATTTACCGCTTCCCGATGGGCCCCGGACTGCGTAGATGCCAGGCCGTGACAACGACAGCGCGGCATCCCGCAGAATATATGGCCCATATTTCGAGTATCGAAAAGAGATTTTATTCCAAACTATTGCGACCATCACAATTCCTATCTTGTTAGAGCGCATACGCTGCCCCAGTACGGGTGCTGCGATATTCACGTAGCGTTGTCAAAAAGCGTTCGACAATTTCATCGTTTAAACCGTTCGTCGGCTCATCCAGAATGATCCCGCGACGGCCCAATGTCAGGGCATAGATAATTGACAATCTTTTCATAAAGATGTGCTCGCCTACTTTGATACCGGTGCATCCAACGGCCCCGTCGAGGCAATCAACGGCAGACTCGAACACCTACGCGGCATCGCCCTAGGATTCAAAAACCTCAACCACTACATCTTGCGGTGCCTGATCCACTCCGGACAACTACAGGACAAAATCAACGCACTCTAAAACCGGAAGGGCCCCTTAAGGCTCGCGGACGGTGACGTTGCCGATGTTGGTGGTGGCGTTGATACGCAGCGTCTTGCCTGGTGCATCGGGGTTGACGGTATCGGTGGGGCAGTCGGTCGAGCCAAGGTTGGTCGAGCAGCGCACCTCGACCGGCACGTCCTTCGGCAGCACGACGTCCACGTTGCCGATGTTGGTGTGCAGCGTGGCGGTGCGCTCTTGATCGAGGGACGGGAGGTCGCGATAGTCCACGTTCACGTCGCCCATGGTCTCGGAGACGTTGTTGACCTCGGTTTCCGTGGTGGTGGTGATATTGGAACCGCCGAACATGTTGCCCGCGTTACCGTTCTCGACGACGGCGGAGATCACTCCCAGGACGAGCACGCCGACTACGACGGCGATGGCGATCCACCAGCTGCGCTTGGAGCCTTTCGGAGGCGTGTCGTCGTCGGAAGCGTCGGCCTCGCTGTTCGGATCCGGCAGGTGCCACAGCTCCGGTGCAGCACCGAGTGGGTCCCACGCCGGCGGGGTGGCGGGGTGCGGGAATTCCGGCGGGGTGGTCAGGTTCGCCGTGGCGGATTGCGCGTAAGGGTTCTCTGGGGATTCGGCCGCGTCTGCTCGCCACGCGGTGGATCCGCCTGCGTCGGTGTTACCGGGGGTGGTGTAGGGGCCGGACGGGTGGGCGTCGTGAAGCGTGCGCCCCTGCTGCGGCACGAGCAGACCGGCGGGTGGCTCCGGGGCGCGCTGGTAGAGCAGGTACCAGCCCAGCCCGAAGAGCGCGAAGGTGATGGCGGCGCTGTAGATGGTGGTGCCGTCGCTGGCGTAGGACAGGGACGGGAAGAAGACGAACATGCCGATGAGCAGCCAGATCGCCAGAGTGCGTTCTTTTTTGCCCGTCTTCGACTCGCGCGCGATGTTGCCTCGGCCGGTGGCGAGCGCGGACCAGGGGCTGAACGGGACGCCGAAGCGGCCCATGTTGATCCAGCACAGGAAGTAGAGGAATAGGCCGCCGCCGAAGCAGAGGGTGAGGACGACGAAGGCGATGCGGATGATCACGGGGTCGATGTTGTAGCGTGCGCCGAAGCCTTCGGCCACACCGGCGAGGACCGCGTTGCCGCCCTGGTCCTTCGGGATGCGGGGCGGGCGGGTCTCCCACATCTTGGTGAAGGTCTGTGTCGTTTCCATACCTTCATTATCGCCGGTCAGAGGGTGTGCGACCATCCGGAATTCCCCTGAACTTTGCGCGCGGCGGGGTGCGCGGAAAAGTCAGGGTTGTCCCCGATCCGCGCTGCAGGTGCGGGTGGAAGAATTAAGGGCATGGCAAAATCCACCCCGTACGCAGCGCAGCCCCCCGCACTGTATTCGCGCTTCACCCGCAGCCGCCGCAACCTCATGGTGGCAGGCATCGCCTCGGGCCTGGCGCGGTATCTCGGGGTGGACGAGCGCTGGGTGCGCCTGTTTTTCATCGTTGGCGCATTCGTCGGCGGCGCTGGCGCGTTGGCCTACGCGGCGCTGTGGATGACCACGCCGCTGGAGCCGAAGGCCACCGACGCTGAGCCGGCGGTGACGCCGGAGATCGTGGGACATCAGAGCTGGACGCGGGTGGTCAACCTCGTGCTGGTGGCGGTGGCGGTCGCGGGCGCGCTCGCCTCGCTGAAGGTGTCGAGCGGCTTCGGCAGCTCGGTGGTGCTCGTCCTCGGCCTGTTTACCGTGGGCGCGGTGCTGGCGCTGCAGGCCTACGACAGGGAGATGGGGACGACGGCGAACGTGATCGCCTTGTCGATGGGTGCGCTGCTGGTGATGGGCGGGGTGTTTGCAATCGCGATGCTGGGCGAGCGCGCAGGCATCACCGGGGTGGTGGTGTCGGTCCTGGTCACGGTGTGCGGCGTGGCGGTGCTGGTCATCCCGCTGCTGATGCGCCTGACTTCCTCGCTGCTCGCGGAGCGCGAGGCGAAGGCGGTAGCGGATCAGCGCGCGGAGATCGCCGCCCGGCTACACGATTCGGTGCTGCAGACCCTCGCCCTGATTCAAAAGCAGGCCGAGCACCCCGAGGAGGTCGCCCGCCTTGCGCGCGGCCAGGAGCGCGAGCTTCGCGCCTGGCTTTTCGACGCCCCCGAGCACCCCTCGACGACGCCCGCCTCACTCTTCCAGGCGCTCAACCGGGCGGCCGGGGAGGTCGAGGACACCTTCGGCGTGGTGATCCGCCCCGTCACGGTGGGCGAGGACCCCGCGCTCACGGAGGACAACGAGCCGGTGGCGCTGGCCGCGCGTGAGGCCATGGTGAACGCCGCGAAGCACAGCGGCGCCGAAGCGATCGACGTCTACGCGGAGCACTTCGGCGGCGAGCTCAGCGTGTTCGTGCGCGACCGCGGCGCGGGCTTCGACCAGGGCTCGATTCCCGAGGACCGTCACGGGGTGCGCGATTCCATCATCGGCCGCATGGAGCGCACCGGCGGGACTGCCCGGATCACGTCCGCGCCGGGAGAGGGCACAGAAGTAGAGCTGACCCTGTCGCGCAGTTAGCCTTATGGGTATGGTTCGCGTCTTTCTAGTTGATGATCACTCCGTGTTCCGCGCCGGCGTGCGCGCCGAGCTGGCGGAAAAGGTCGAGATTGTCGGCGAGTCCGGCACCGTCGCCGACGCGATCGAGGGCATCCGCGCGAGCAACCCGGACGTCGTGCTGCTCGACGTGCACATGCCGGACGGCGGCGGGTTGGCGGTGTTGCGCGCGGTGCAGAAGACACAGCAGGGGGAGTTGGCCACGAAGTTCCTCTGCCTGAGCGTGTCCGACGCGGCCGAGGACGTCATCGCGCTCATCCGCGCGGGTGCCCGCGGCTACGTGACCAAGAACATCGATGGTGTGGAGCTCGCCGAGGCGATCACCCGAGTTGACGGCGGGGATGCGTACTTCTCGCCGCGCTTGGCCGGCTTCGTCCTCGACGCCTTCGCTTCGGGCGGGGTGGTCGAGGACCCGGCGGGCGAGCCGGTCAAGGTGGAGGACCCGGCCGTGGACGCGCTGACCCGCCGCGAGCTGGAGGTGCTGCGCCTGCTCGCCCGCGGCTACACCTACAAGGAGATTGGCAAGCAGCTGTTCATCTCGGTGAAGACGGTGGAGACGCATGCGTCGAATATCTTGCGCAAGACGCAGACCTCCAACCGCCACCAGCTCACCCGCTGGGCTGCGGACCGGGACTTGGACTAGCTAGGCGTAGGCGAGCCGCCGCGAGCCGTCGACGTGAGGAAATAGTAGCCACGCGAGCGCGAAGAGTCCCACGAACACGAGCAGCGCGCCCCACACCGGCCACTGCAGCAGCGGCGCAAGCATGAGCAGCAGCCACCAGAGCATCAACGGCACGAGCATGCTTATCGACGCCACCGTGGACGCACCTTTCTGCGCCGCAAATTCGCGCATCGCGCGCCGGTAGGGGTGTGCAAGCGTCACACCGAGCGCCACCGCGATGCACGCAATCGCGACGACCGCCCGGACCGCGATTGGCGCCGACGACGCCATGATGGCGACCGACCCGGCCACCCCCGCGGACCCCGCGGCGCGCACGGCGAGCGGGGTGGGGATCGGGGTGACGCGGGAGCGGATGTCGCTGGGGAACATGGGCAGTACTGTAGCAGGAGTAGGTGGGGTGGCGGAGGGTGTGGCGTCGAGAAGCGTGGCTCGCTATATTCGCAAACCCGTGCGACCTCGGCGGTTGCCCATGTTCGGGGCGGGGTGCATACTATGTGGCGTGAACAGAACGTCCATTCGAGCGCTCAGCGGGGTGCAGAACAGCGCAGGTCAGGGTGTGGAAAGTGTCCCTGACGTGGATCGGCATGCCCGGATTGCGCAGCTCCGCGCCCGGATGGCGGAGATGGGCGGGCAGGCAGCGCCGAACGTTGTGGTGGGTGAGGATGTGCTGCCTGTGGGCGGCGGTTTTTCGCAGGTGTTGCCGAATGGCGGGCTGCCGCGCCACGCTGTCACGCAGGTGAGCGAGACGCCCGCGCTGGTAGTCGAGCTGCTCGACCGCGTTGCCGGGGCGGGAGGCAGCGCGGGCGTGATCGGGTGGCCGGAGCTCTCGTACGCGGGCGTGGCGGCCAGTGCGCTCGAGCGGGTGATCGCGGTGCCGGAGCCGGGGATCGAGGACCTCGCGGTGGCGGGCGTGCTCGCGGAGGGGCTCGACCTGGTGGTGCTGCGCACCCGGACTGCGCTCCAGCTGAGCCCGGTGCGCGCCCGGCCACTGCTCGCGCGACTGCGCAAGGGCAACGCCGCGCTGGTGGCGGTGAACGTGTCGGTGCCTTCGCCCACGCTGCGGGTCACCGGGCAGATCGCGCAGTTCCACGGCATCGGCCGAGGCACGGGGCGCATCCGGGGGATCGACGTGCGCGTGCGCGCCGAGGCGAAGGGATGGCCGGGCGCGACGGTAACGCTCACGCTCGGCGCGGGGCCGGCGAGCGCTGCGGGTGCTGCGAGCGCTGCCCCCGGCCGTCGCCTGAAGGCGGTGCCTTAAATGCGGGTGGCGGCGCTGTGGTTCCCCGACTGGCCCGTGCAGGCCGCCACCCTGGACGCGGCCGATACGCTGCAAGAACCGATTGCCATTGCCGCGCAGCACCGGATCAAGGTGTGCTCGCAGGCCGCGCGCCGGGCGGGCGTGCGCCGCGGCATGCGGGTGCGCAACGCCCAGGCGCTCGCGCCGGAGCTCACGGTGGTGGAGGACAACCCGGACCGCGACGGGCGCATGTTCGCCTCGCTCGCCGGCGGGCTCGACGACGTCGCCGCCTCCGTCGAGGTCCTGCGCCCCGGCCTGATCGCGGCGGACCTGCAGGCGGCGGCCCGCTTCCACGGCAGCGAGGACACAGCGCTGGAAATGATGCTGGACGCCGCCCAGCGCAGCGGCATCGAGGCCTTCGTGGGCGCGGCCGACGAGCTGGCCACCGCGGTGATTGCCACGCGCACTTCACAGCTCGTCGCCCCGGGCGCGTCCGCGCAATTCCTCGCGCAGCAGCCGCTGAACATCCTGGTCGCGGAGGTGGCGCTCGGCGCGGACATCCAGACCGTCAACGCGCTCGGCCAGCTGGGCATCACCACGCTGGGCCAGCTCGCGCAGCTGCCCCCGCAGGCGGTGACCACCCGCTTCGGGGCCGGCGGGATGCGCATCCACCGCATCGCGAGCGCCGCACCGGATCGCCGCGTCGCCCCCGAACTCCCGGCCGCGGACCTGGCCGTCGGGCTGACCCCGGAGGACCCGATCGAGCGCGTCGACGCCGCCGCGTTCGCCGCTCGCGCGCTGGCCGCCACGCTGCACGAGCGCCTTGCTGAGCGCGGCGCGAGCTGCCTGCGCCTGAAGGTGATCGCGGAGCTGGCCACCGGCGAGCGCGTCGAGCGCGTCTGGCGCACCCGCGAAGCACTCACCGAGTCCGCCACCGCGGACCGCGTGCGCTGGCAGCTCGACGGTTGGCTCACCGGCGGCGGCGCCGGCGCGATCACCTCCCTCATCCTGGAGCCACTCGAGCTGGCCGCGCCCGAGGCGCGCGAGCTCTTCGGCGGCGGGGCGGCGCAGACGCGCGGCGAGGCGCGCCGCGTGATCGAGCGCGTGCAGTCCCAGCTGGGCATCGACGCAGTGGTCCAGCCGCGCGCCGTCGGCGGCCGCGGCGTGGCCGAGCGCATCGCCTTTTCCCCCTTCGGTGAGCAGCCTCCCGCCACGGCCGCGCGTCCCTGGCCGGGCGCGATCCCTGCGCCGCTGCCTGCCCGCCTCGGCGGCGGCCTCGACCACCCGGCCTCGCGCATCATGCTTATCGACGCCCACGCCAACCCCATCACCGTCACCGCCGAAGCCCTCCTGTCCTCGGACCCCTACGCGCTGGCCTGGGGCGAGCACAAGTACCTGGTCACGGGGTGGGCCGGCCCCTGGCCCGTGGACGAAGGCTGGTGGGGTGCGGCCGGGCAGCGCGTGGCGCGACTCCAGGTCGTCGGTGAGAAGCCGGAGGCGGGCAGCGTCGAGGAAGCGTGGCTGCTGGTGTGGACCCGGCGCAGCTGGCGCGTCGAAGCGGTGTATTGAGGCCGTGTATTAGGGCCGTGTATTAGGGCACCCTAAAGGTTGTAGGGTAGAGGCCATGAGTGAGGAAACGTTGACCAGTACCCCGGCCGCGTCCTGTTCCGACGTCCAGGTCGAGTCGCTTCCCGGCACGGCGAAGCCGGGTTCGACGTACGTGCTCTTCGAGTGGCCGCACGCCTGGACCCACGACGTGCTCGACGGCGGCACGCTCGGGGCAGAGTTCACCGAGAAGCTCAAAGCGCACCTCGCCGAGTACGACGCCTCCCTGCTCCTCATCCGCCACCCCACGCGCGAGGGCCGCCAGATCGACGACCACCACGTCTACCTCGTCTTCGCCGAGGACGAGGCCACCGAGGTCATGCACGTCGACGGCCCCGAAGCACTCCTGGAGCTGGACCTGTCCGGCCCGGGCAAGAATGCCGCAGTGGGCGCGACTGCGCGTACCAAGCCACTGCTGCTTGTATGCACGCACGCCAAGCGCGACCGCTGCTGCGCGGTGAAGGGCCGCAGCATGATCAACAAGCTGGTGCAGAAGTATCCGTTTGGTCAGGGCAACGACGTGGTGTGGGAAACCTCGCACATCAAGGGGCACCGCTTCGCGCCGACAATGCTGCTCATGCCTTGGGCGTACAGCTTCGGCCGGATGACCTTCGAGGCCACCGACGCCATGCTGGAGGCAGCGCTGCGCGGCGAGTACTTCGTCCCCGGCAACCGGGGGCGTGGCACGCTGAGCGCGCCGGCGCAGGCCGCCGAGGTTGCGGTCGCGGCCGAGCTTTCGCGCGCGGGCGAGCAGGTGCGTTACGGCGACCTGGAAGTCACCGACGTTGCGGTGGCGGGTGATGGGGGATACGTGCGCGTCGATAAGCACGGGGCGTCCTACACCGTGGAGCTTGCGCGCAAGGAGATTTCCGGGGTCGTGCCGTCGTGCGGTAAGCCCGCGAAGGACGGCGAGAGCTGGGTGCCTACCGCGGTGACAGCGCGTCCGCCACGCGCCTAATCACGTGGTCGGTGGCCGCGCGGACGTCGGCCGGGGAGTGCGTAAAGCCGTAGGAATGGTCGGCGATGGCGTGCATGGACATGTCGTTCCATGAGTCGCCGAACGTGTAAAGCTCCACGTCGGCGCGGTCGATGTGCAGGCGGTCGAGGAGCTCGAGGATGCCCGCGCCCTTCGTACGGCCCGGCGCCATGATGTCCACGTACTGCTGGTTCTGCGCGACGGTGTAGTTCCCGGCAAGCGACTCGCCCCAGGCGACCACCTCGCGGCGCAACGCCTCATCCGTGGGCACCCAGATCGGCACGACGGCGAACTGATGCTTCGGGATGTCCGCGCGGGTCATGGGGGTGAAGTGCTCGGTGAAGTGGCTCACCCCGCCGGTGTTGTCGGCAAAGACGCCGTCGATGGGGCCGATGGTCGTGCCGTAGACGGCCAGGCCGGCGCGCTCGCCGAAGGTGTCGATCGCAGCAAGGAGCACGTCCGGGTCGATGGTGTAGCCGAAAATGAGCTCGCGGTTGTCGCCCGTGGCGGCGGACGCGCCGTTGGAAAGGACCTGGTAGTCGAAGGCGAGCGTGCTGCCGCGCATGCCGTAGGCGAGGGCGGAGCGGGAGCGGCCCGTGGCGGAAATGGCCAGGTGGCCGGCCTCGCGCCACGCCCTGATCGCGGCAAGGTCGGCGGGGCTGAACCCCTTCGGCTCGTCGGGGTGGTGGAGGGTGCCGTCGAAGTCAAAGGCCGCGATCTTCATACTGACGAGTCTAGGGGTGCAGCACGAGGCCATGAACTTGCACCGACAGCATCGCGTCCGCGCCCATATACTTCCCGTATGGCTATCGCACAATGGGAAACAAATGCTGGCGGCGCACCCCTGCAGATCCAGGCCGAGGTCGCGCCGCGTTTCTTCCGCCCCGAGGACGAGGAGCAGGCGGAATTCGCGCAGGCTCTCGTCGACGCGGTGCGGGAGGCCGCGGACGAATACACCGGCTCCGAGGAGCTGCCGACCGAATACCCGAACGAGGCGGTCGAGTCGCTGGCACACACGCTCAACGGCATCGGGGAGCTGCGCGAGGCGCTCGACGAGGGGATCTCGCCCGCAGAGGCAATGTTGCGCCTGAACCGGATCGACCAGGAACTGGCGCGACTGTCGGAGCTGGACCCGCGCTTTGTCCCGGCTCGGTACTTCGCCCGCCGCGGGTGGATCGCGGCCGGCGACTTCGACCTGGGCGCGGTCGAGCAGGTCTGCGCGGAGCTGCCGGGCCTCCTGCCCGCGCCGGAGCAGACCGACGAGGGGCTGGCATTCCACGCCTCGCTCTGGACCGAGGACCCGGCGCCAGAGCTGGAGGTGTACGCCGAGGTTGCGGACATCATGGCGGCCGTGACGCTGCGCACCGACGGCCCAGCGTTCGGCGTTCTCCGCGCGCTCGCCGCGGTGCCCGAGCGCATGCTCGACGCCCTCCCTGGCCTGCCTCCCGCGTCTTTCTACGCCGAGGCGGCCTATGCCAAGCACGTCAGCGATCTGCGCTTCACCGACGCCTTCCAGGAGGACAACGCCTATCGACGCCTTGTCATCGACGCCCTGGCGCAGTCCCTGAAATTCCTCGCGGCCCACTCGCCCCGCTACGAGTTCCCCCTGCACATGTCGGACGTCGTGGCCAGGATGGCCGAGCGAACCGAGCCACAGGCGCTCGAGCTGGACGCGCTGATGGGGCTCCTCGAGCACATTCAATCCTGGCTGCCGCGCGCCGTGAACGACCTGGTGCCGCCGTGGTGGTTCGGCGAGGACAACGAGGACACCATTGAGGGCCTTGTCGCCAGCCTGACCGCCGACCAGTACGTCCGGATGGTCGCTGTGATGGACGCCAGCGCCGGGCAGCTTACCGACGAGGGCCTGCCCGACCGCGCGGCGTTCCAGGCCATCCCCGTCGACGACCTGACCATGGAGATGCTGGCCGCAGAGAACGTCACGCTCTTCGCCGAGGAGCTCTAGGCTGACCGTCGGGCTGCGGGGCCACGGGGTTGCGCGGCCGACGGGACGTGCGCGGCCCCGACAAGACACATGACGAGAACCCCTTGACGAGATCGCTGGTGAATCCCAGCACCTTCGTCAAGGGGTTCTCGTCAAATAGAACCGGCGCAGCCTACACCTACCGGCGCATGACCTTCTTCGACAGCACGTTGCCCAGCAGCTGCGCGAGCTGGACCACGACCACGATGACGATCACGGCCGCCCAGGTGACCTGCGGCTCGAACTGGCGGTAGCCGTAGACGATGGCGAAGTCACCGATACCGCCGCCGCCGATGTAGCCGGCCATCGCGGACATATCGATCACGGCGATGAAGATGAAGGTGTAGCCCAGGATCAGGGGACCGAGCGCCTCAGGCAGGATCACGGACTGGATGATCTTCCACGGTCCGGCGCCCATGGAGCGGGCCGCCTCGATCACGCCCGGGTCGATAGCCACCAGGTTCTGCTCCACGATGCGGGCCACGGTGAACGTGGCGGAGAAGCACATGACGAACGTGGCGGCGCCGCGGCCGATGGTCGTGCCCACCACACCGAGCGTGATGGGGTAGAGCATGGCGATCATGATGATGAACGGGATCGGCCGGAAGAAGTTCACGGCGATGTTGATGATCCAGTACACCACCGCGTTCTGCAGAATGCCGCCCGGCCGGGTGGTGTAGAGGAAGATACCCAGAAGCAGGCCGAAGAAGCCGCCGACGACCATGGTGATGCCCACCATCCACATGGTGTCGCCGATGGATTCGATGAAGGTGGGGCCGAGGCGGTCCCAGTCGGGTTCGGCGAGGATCATTTCGTTCATCGGGTGATCTCCTCAATGTCGGTGGTGGACTGCAGGGTGTGGAGGAACTCGTTGATGGCGTCGTCGTCGCCGTTGAGACGCACCGTCATCTTGCCGAAGGAGTGCGACTGCAGGGTGGCAATGCCCGCGTGCACGGGCTGGACGCTCACGCCGCGTTCGCGGGCCTTGGAGGCGGCGCCGAAGAAGCCGGAGTCCTCGGAGAGGTCGACGGTGAAGAGGCGGCCGGGCGCGGCGTCGAGAAGCTCTTGTGCCTCGACCTCGTTGGGGGTGTTGCGCAGGCTGGTGGAGACGAAGCGCTTGGCCACCGCGGTTTGCGGGTCGGAGAAGACGTCGTAGACGCTGCCGTACTCGACGACCTTGCCGGCCTCCATGACGGCGACCTTGTCGGCGATGGATCGGATCACGTCCATCTCGTGGGTGATCACCACGATGGTGATGCCGAGCTCTTCGTTCACGCGGCGCAGCACCTCGAGGACCTCGTGCGTGGTCTCGGGGTCGAGCGCGGAGGTCGCCTCGTCGGCGAGCAGCAGCGAGGGGTTGGTGGCCAGGGCGCGCGCGATGCCGACGCGCTGCTTCTGTCCGCCCGAGAGCTGCTCGGGGTAGTTCTTGCCGCGCTCGGCCAGGCCCACAAAGTCGAGCAGTTCGTTCACGCGGCGTTTGCGCTCTTGCTTATCGACGCCCGCGAGCTTCAAGGGGTACTCAATGTTGCCAGCGGCGGTACGAGAATTGAAGAGGTTGAACTGCTGGAAGATCATGCCGACATTGCGGCGAATGTTGCGGAGCTGGCGCTCGGACTTGCCGACGACGTCGGTGCCGTCGAGAAGCAACTGCCCACCCGTGGGGGAATCGAGGCCGTTGATGAGGCGGACCAGCGTGGATTTGCCGGCACCCGAGTAGCCGATGACGCCGAGGATTTCACCCGGCTCGACGGTGAGCGTGACGCCGTCGACGGCGGTGACTTCGCGGTTGCCGGTTTTGAAGACCTTGGAAACGTCCCGGAACTCGATCCGGGTGCCGGCGGTGGACATTACTTGTACTCCTCCACAAGCTCATCGAGGATCTTGTTCAGGTCCTCCTTGGAGCGCTGGACCTGCACGGCGGTGCCGTTAGAGTCCTCGTTGAGCGCCTCGGTGACCTCGGCGGACTGCCAGATCTCCACGAGCTTCTCGTAGGTCGGGTTGTCCACCTCGTCCGCCTTCACGGTGAAGACGTTGATGTACGGCTCGGCCAGCTCGGAGTTCGGGTCGTCCGCGGCGACGGAGGAAGCCGGGTCGATGCTGGCGCGCTGCAGCCAGTTGTTGTTGATGATCGCCGGGCGGCCCTCGTGGTACGCGTTCGGCGTCTGGGAGGCGTCGACGGCGACGACCTTCACCTTGGAGGCGGCCTCGTCGATGTCTGCCGGGGTCGGCGTGAGCTTCGGCGCGCCCTCCTTCAGCTTCAGCAGGTCGGCCTGGACGAGCACGTTGATCGCGCGGCCCTGGTTGGACGGGTCGTTCGGGATCGCGACCTCCTGGCCCTCGATGCCGTCGACGGAATCGTGATCCTTCCAGAACAGGCCCAGCACGTTGATCTCGCCGGAGCCGACGATGCGGAGATCCTCGTCGGAGGTGGCGTTGTACTGCGCCTGGTAGTTGATGGTCTGGAACTTCGACACATCCATCTGGCCCTCGGTGTGCGCCGGGTTGACCTGCGGGTACTCGGAGAAGCGGACGATGTCCAGCTTGATGCCCTGCTCCTTGGCCTGCTCCTCAAACACGGACCACGCCTTGAGGTCGGCGTCGGTGGTGCCGATCTTCACCGTGGTGGTGTCGCCGGAGCTATTCGACGAATCCGACTCGGAGCCGCACGCCACAAGGCTCGTCGCGGCGATGACGGAGGCCGCTGCTGCGGCGAGGAAACGGTTGGTACGCATGACGGTAAAATCCTTTGCTAACTACTTGCTCTGCAGGCGGTCGAGGATGTCGTTGAGCTCGTTGGCCGGGCGGGTGACTTCAACGGCGGTGCCGCGGGAGTCCTCCTGGACCGCCTCGGTCACGGCCGGGTCGTGCCACAGCTCGGCGAGCTTGACGTAGGTCGGGTTTTCCACGTCCTCGGCGCGGGAGGCGAACACGTTGATGTACGGCTCGCCCTGCTCGGAGCCCGGGTCGTCCTGGAAGATGGCCTGATCCGGCTCGATGCCGGCGCGGTCCAGCCAGGAGTTGTTGATAATTGCCGGGCGGCCCTCACCGTACGCGGACGGGGTCTGGGATGCGTCCACCGGGACCACGGAGACCTTGGACGCCTCGGTGTCTACATCGACCGGAGCCGGCGCGTACTCGTCAGCGCCGTCCTTCAACTCCAGCAGGCCTGCCTGGACCAGCACGTTGATGGCGCGGCCCTGGTTGGTGTCGTCGTTGGGGATGGCCACCTCTTCGCCCTCAATGCCGTCGAGGGAGTCGTGATCCTTCCAGAACAGGGCGAGCGGGTAAATCTCGGAGGAGCCAACGACCTTGAGGTCGTTGCCGGAGTCCTTGTTATAGGAGGACAGGTAGAGGATGTGCTGGAACTTGTTCAGGTCCAGCTCGCCCTGCGCGAGCGCCTCGTTGACCGGGGCGTAGTCGGAGAACTGGACGATGTCCAGGTCGATGCCCTCGTCGGCGGCTAGGTCCGAGAAGACGGACCACGCCTTCTGGTCCGCATCCGTGGTGCCGATCTTGACGGTGACGTTGCCGTCGCCGTCGGTGTTCTGGCCGGCCGTGTCGCCGGACTCGCTCGAGCAGGCGACGAGGCTGGTGGCAAGAAGGGTGGAGGTCGCGATCGTGGCGAGAGTGCGCGGGATACGCATGTTGGCTCCTTTGTTGAGTATGGGAATTGTTGACGGATAGAAATCTAGCACCCAATGTACCGCTTAGTCTATTTTCACGGCATATTGCTTACTAAGCTGTCTATATTGTCTTTGGAATTGGCCCATGCGTATCTTTGCGAGCTGTGTTTGCTTCGGCATTTTGCGCGTCCGTTGCAATGCGGCGCAGTGCGTCGCGCAGATGGTCGGCTTCGGGGCTGGAATCCATGAGTAGTTGAGTGTCTAAATCGCGACATACCCAGAGCAAATGCCATGCAAGATCGTCCCAGTCCGGCGCACCGGTGATGAAGCTAGAGCCGTGATCAGTAGCTTCGATCTCTGAGCGGTACGGGGAGGGGATTCGGGCGGCGACCTCTTCCGGTGCCGCTGTGAGTTGGACGCGAGCCGCGCAGCTGAAACGTTGCGCGATATTGGTGCTTAAAGCTGGAGGTGGGGCTGCGCGAGGGCTAAACCTGCCGCAAGTTCCCCGGCCACAGCGTGATCACCGGCGTCGATGGCGTGCTCTGCCCGCCTGGCATGGCCATTCGTCTCGTCGAGCGGCACCGTTTTCTGGTCGTTGCACCGCGTGCAGACGACGTCTGGCTCAACCACTGCGCGCTGCGCGCCGGGTACGTCTGTCGCAAGTGAACCTCTCCGGCGGTAACGACCCCAAATCACCGCGACGTATGCATTAGAAGACGTGGCCAAGCTACGTGCTGCGGGAGTTAGAGGGTCTGTGCCCGTTAGTCTCAGTCCATCTGTAGCACGGTGCGAAGTTCCTCGAACAGCTCCGGGCGCAGCCGGTGTATGACTGTCCTGCCCTGGCGGCTCTTTTCTAGGAGGCCGGCCTCGGTAAGCATTTTGAGGTGGTGGGAAACTGTCGGTTGGCTTAGCCCGGAGCGTTGCGTGAGTTCGCCCACGCTCATCGGCTCGCAGCCCTCTTCGGCGATTCTGGAGAGAAGTTGTAGTCGGCCGGGGTCCGCTAAAACTTTGAACAGGTCCGCGTAACGCGTCGCGTCGTCTTCGGAGAGCAAGCCGGAGCCCAGCGAGCAGCAGTCGAGGCCGGTGTTTTCTGTGGTGGCGACGTAATCGGTCATTCTTCCTACCTCGTCATATTGACAGTGATAAATATGCTGTTTAGTGTTCGTTTTGAATGCTGTCAATAGATAAGGATTCCAGATGGAAGACACAACCTCTCAGCCGGTAGAGCGTATGTCGTTTCTTGACCGCTTCCTGCCGGTGTGGATCATGCTCGCCATGGCGGCGGGCCTCGCCCTCGGCCGAGCGGTGCCGGGGCTTTCGGGCGCACTTGAGAGTCTCGAAGTCGGAAGCATCTCGCTTCCGATCGCGCTCGGCCTCCTGGTCATGATGTACCCGCCTTTGGCCAAGGTGCGCTACGACAAGACCCGCGAGATTGCCACCGACAAACGTCTCATGACCGTGTCCATCATCTTGAACTGGATTGTCGGCCCCGCGTTCATGTTCGCGCTCGCCTGGATCTTCCTGCCAGATGCCCCGGAGCTGCGCACCGGTTTGATCATCGTCGGTCTCGCCCGCTGCATCGCCATGGTGTTGGTGTGGTCCGACCTCGCCTGCGCTGACCGGGAAGCCACCGCAGTGCTGGTAGCTATCAACTCGGTGTTCCAGGTGGTCATGTTCGGCGTACTCGGCTGGTTCTACCTGCAAATCCTGCCTGCCTGGCTGGGGCTGGAAACCACCTCGGTGAAGTTCTCGTTCTGGGCGATCGTGTCCTCCGTGCTGGTCTTTTTGGGTATCCCGCTGTTGGCCGGGCTGCTGTCTCGCATTATCGGCGAGCGCACCAAGGGCCGCGACTGGTACGAAAACACCTTCCTGCCCCGGATCTCCCCACTCGCGCTGATCGGCCTGCTGTACACAATCGTCCTGCTTTTCTCGTTGCAAGGCGACCAGATCCTCTCCCAGCCGTGGACGGTGGCACGGGTGGCGATCCCGCTGCTGTGCTACTTCGTCGGCATGTTCGCTATTGCACTCTTGGTAGCCAAACTGTCCGGCATGGACTACGCCCAGTCGGCCTCGGTGGCGTTCACGGCTGCCGGCAACAACTTCGAGTTGGCCATCGCAGTGGCGATCGGCACGTTCGGCGCCACCTCCGCCCAGGCGCTGGCGGGCACCATCGGGCCGCTTATCGAGATCCCTATCCTCGTCGGCCTCGTCTACCTCATGCGTGGGATCGGCCCGAAACTGTTCCCGGGTGACCCAACCCTGCCCAAATTGTCCTAAGGAGACGTTATGAAGCCCTCAGTCTTGTTTGTGTGCGTCGGCAACGGCGGAAAGTCCCAGATGGCGGCGGCGCTCGCCGAGAAGCACGCGGGTAGCCAGCTCGGCATCCACTCCGCGGGCACCAAACCTGGCACGTCGCTGAACCAGGAATCGGTCGAGGCGATCGCAGAGGCCGGCGCCGACATGTCGCGCGGCACGCCCAAACCCATCGATCCGGAACTGCTGCGCAGCGTTGATCGCGTTGTGGTGCTCGGCGAAGACGCGCAGGTGGACATGCCCGACGACGCACGCGGCACGCTGGAGCGCTGGCGTACCGACGAACCCTCGCTCCGCGGCATCGAAGGCATGCAGCGCATGCGCCTCGTACGCGACGACATTGACGCCCGTGTGCGCTCGCTTATCGACGAACTCCTGTAACGGCCTTTAATACGCCGGAGTCATCGGGATGCGCTGCTTATTGCGGAACCGTGACGCCTGCATGCGTGCCGGCGACGTGCCGCGGTAGTGGGTGGTGGAGGGGGAGGTTGCGTACTTCGGATTGCTGGACGGTTTTCGGGAGCGTTGCTTCTCGATCCTCACACCGCCGCATTGTGGCACGAATTACACGATTGTGCTTTGTGAGTGGTTGCTTTGTGACCCTTCGGCCTGCGCCCGCAGCCCGTCGATAAACACGTCTACGAGCCACCCCCTGCTACGGGCGAACACCTCTTCTGCGATGGTTGGCAGCGGCCGCGACAGTGTGATGATGCCGAAATGGAAGTCTAGGACGTCGAGGTCGCCGGGGCACAGCCCGTACTTTTTCGCCTCCGTGAGGAGGGGACGGTAGAGGGCTTTTACCTTTTCTATCAGTATGTTTCGTTCCTCTTGGCCCATGTGGGGTGCGAACACGGGCAGGAATTCTTGGCCGACGGCAGGGAAGCCGTTGTCCACCATCTCAGTGATGGCGCAGCGCCACGTCGCCTCGGGGGCGCCGGGGAGGCGGGGAACGTGCTTGTCTACGATCGCGCGCATCTTGTCGATGATGTTTTCCAGCACCGCGCGGTAGAGGTCATCCTTGGTAGGGAAGTGGCGGCTCGCGGTGGCAACACCCACCTCTGCTTCCTTCGCAATGGTGCGCAGCGAGACCTTCGGCCCCATCTGGGCAATGAGCGTCGTGGCCGCCTCTACAAGCGCTTTGTGGTTTTCAGCAGCATCTTTTCGCATATCCGGCACTTTACCCTTGACAACCGAAAAATGAAACAATATGATCCACTTCGTAAAAGCGAAACAGTCTGTTCCACTTGGAGGAAACGATGAGCACAACCGTGGTGCAACAGGAAACCGCCACCACCGATGGCAGCCGCATCAACAACACCAACAGCACCGTGAAAAAGACCATCGCCCTGATTTTGGGCCTGCCGATAATCCTCGGCCTCATGCTGTGGGCGTTTCTTGCGCCCACCTTCGCCTCCGGCCCGGACGGGGTGCCGGTGGCAGTGGCGGGGCCGGAGCCGGTCGTTGAGAAGCTGCGTGCTCAGGCGGAGCAGCAGGAGGAGCACCCGGACTTCGTCGTGGTGAGCTCACAGGACGAGGCTGAAGATATGGTGCGAAACCGCGACGCGGTCGGCGCGATCGCAATCGGGCAGGGCAGCGCCACGGTCTACACCGCTTCCGGTAACGGTGCACCGTACGTGCAGATGCTCAATGGCCTTGCCCAGAACATGCAGTCCTCCGGCATGCCGGTGGAGACCGAGGATCTCGCCCCCACGACCGAGGATGACCCGCAGGCCCAGGGCCTCGCGTTGCTCGGCCTGCCGCTCGCGTTCGGTGGCGTGATCTCCGGAATGCTTGCAACCGTGCTGCTTCGTGGCCGCAAGTGGTCGAAGGTCGCAGTCATCACGGGTGTGTCCATCCTCGGCGCGGGTGTTGCGGTTTGGATGCTGCACGGCATCTACGGCTCGCTCAGCGGCAGCGTGGGCATGGAGTGGCTGGCTATCGCTGCCGGCATCGCCGCAACCTCGTCGGTCACCGCCGGTCTTGGCGCACTTCTTGGCGTGCCGGGTGCTGGCCTCGGCGCGGTGCTGACCATCTTTGTGGCTAACCCGCTGGCCGGCCTGGCCACAGGCCCATGGCTGCTGCCGGCCGGCTGGTCCGCACTGGGCCAGCTCATGCCGATTGGTGCGACCGGCTACCTCGTGCGCTCGCTGAGCTTCTTCGACGGCGCGGACGCGCAGGGTTCCTGGATCGTCCTGTGCAGCTGGATCGTCGTTGGCCTGATTCTGCTGGCCTTCGACCGTTCGAAGGAGAAGACCGCGTAGGTTGTCTCCACCCAAACACCCGTCGAGCGTCGGCGGGTGTTTCTCATGTCCTGTTAGATTCGGCGCACATGGCAACGACGACACAGCTCTATGTTTCTTTCCCCGGCAACGCACGCGAGGTGCTGGAGTTCTACCAATCCGTCTTCGGCGGCGATCTTGAGCTGCTCACCTACGGCGAACAGCTGGATCAAGGGGTGAAGTTCCCCTTCGACCCGCCGTGCGAGGCTATCGCCCACGCCACGCTTACCGGTCCGTTTTCCATTTCGGGCGGAGACGACCTCGAGCGCAATGAAACCAGCCTCAACCGGGGCGACTTCGGCTTCACCGCGTACGTGGAGACGCCGGAGGAAGGTGAGGCGCTCTACGCAACGCTTGCCGACGACGGCGGCAACGCCGTGATCAGTAGCTTCGATCTCTGAGCGGTACGAGGAGGGGATTCGGGCGGCGACCTCTTCCGGTGCCGCTGTGAGTTGGACGCGAGCCACGCAGCTGAAACGTTGCGCGATATTGGTGCTTAAAGCTGGAGGTGGGGCTGCGTGAGGGCTAAACGTCCATGTAGTGACGTGGGGCTCTGCTATCCGGTCGAGTCGGAACGTTCGCCAGTCGTTGCGGCCTCTGTCGAAGGCTTGGAGGTACCAGTACTCTCCTTGGGTTAAGAGCTTGGCTGGCTCAACCTCGCGCTCCGTAGGGGTGGCGGACGGTTTGTGGTACGTAAAGCGCACCAGTACGTGATCTCGGAGAGCGTTGGTGAGCTGCTGGAGCAGCTTTAGATTGCTTTTTTGTTGTTGCTGGGTAGCGGAACCCTCGTGATTGAGTGTGGTCGAGGCGCCTGTGAGCGTATGCGTGATGGCTCGCAGGCGTGGCGGCATGACGTGGTCGAGTTTGGTAAGGGCTCGGAATGCGGCCTCGCCGAATTCGTCGGTGCCGGAAAGGGCGTTCATACGCAGACTGGCCACGAGTGCGATGGCTTCGGAATCGTCGAGCAGGAGTGGCGGTAGATGTCGGCCTGCGCCGAGCTGATAGCCGCCGTCAAGACCGCGGCTCGAATGGACTGGATAACCGAGGTCTCTCAAGCGAGTGATGTCTCTGCGAACCGTGCGTTCCGTGACGCCGAGTTTCGCTGCGAGCTCGTGTGCCTGCCAAGTGGCGCGCGCTTGCAAGAGTCCGAGGAGTTGGAGGACTCGCTGTGTTGTATCCGCCATTGCTCTATTGTGCTTCACACTGCGGACAAGAGCTGTCCGGAAGGCATTTTAGGGTATCGGTGTCATCGTTCGACAGAAAGGAAACCTGATGTACTTCCCACGCAAGGACAATGAGCTGGATACTCTGTGCAACTACCTCGATGCGCAACTCGATGCGGTCCGTGCCAGCGCCTACGGGCTTGATGATGCCGCTGCGCGCCGCACACCACTGCGTAGTGATCTGAGTGTCAGTGGCATTCTCAAGCACGTCACGTTTGTGATGGCACAGTCGCTCTCCCGAGCCGGAAACGAAGGTTACAAGGATGCGGCTGTGGACTTTGCCTCGAGCTTTGTGCCGACCGAGGAAGAAGTGCTGGAGGTTTTGTTGGAGCGCTTCGATGTGGTTCGTGCTGACTTTATGCAGATGAGTCGTGGCGGCGACTTGGAGGCGGAGCTGCCTGTCGGCCCCTTCCCCTGGTATGGCATGGATGAGGCGCGTCCGGCGAAGCTGCGTTACCTCTATGTGCACTATGTGGAAGAGTTCGCGCGGCATGCGGGACATGCGGACATCATGCGCGAGGAACTTGATGGCGCGCAGGCGGCTGAGCTTCTTGCCGCAACCGAGGGGTGGGAGCCTAACGAGTACGTCACCCCCTGGGCGAGGTAGCACGGAGGTTCGAAACCTGTTAGCGTTTCGAACATGCGATTCAATGGAGGCGCGCCACTTTCGTGGTCCAAGCTGGAGCGGATCCTCTCCGGCGCGGAGACGGCTGCACCCGTGCCGGTGCAGCACACCGCGCCTGCTCAGAGCCCGCAGCGCGTGTCGAGCACCTCGCGCGTCCCGTTCGCCGAGCTCCACGCCGTGAGCGCCTACAACTTCCTCTCGGGTGCGAGCGAGCCGGAGGAGATGGTCGCGCGAGCCGCGGCACTGGGCGTCGAGACGCTCGCGCTGCTGGACAGGGACGGTTTTTACGGGGCGGTAAAGTTCGCGGAGGCCGCCGCGGCTGCAGGAGTGGGTACCGTCTTCGGTGCGGAGCTGACCCTGGACGGGCGCGTCCTCCCCGTCATCGCACGCGGGCCCGAGGGCTACAAGCGCCTGTCGCACCTCATGGCGGAGGCGCACATGGCAACGCGCGAGAAGGATAAGGTGGCCTACCCGCCGTTGGAGCTGATCGGCGAGGAACTCGGCGGGACCTGCGTGGTGCTGGCGGGCTGGCAGTGGGCAGAGGAAAAGGGTGCCATCGATCGTCTGGTCGATGCGTTCGGGCCCGGAAACGTCGTGCGCGAGTATGAGGCGTCCATGACCCCGCAAGACGCGGAGCACCACGAGCTTTTGGACCGTCACGACACACTGCCCGCCATTGTTACTGCCGCTCCCGGCGCAGCCACGCGGGAACACGCGCGCCTCGCGCAGGCGAAGCGCGCGCTGGCCAGGCGCGACTCGCTCGCCCAGGCCAACGGCCACCTGCATCCGATGGGTGCGAATTGGCTGCGTTCCGGCGAACAGCTCGCCCGCATGCTCCCGGGCTGCGAGGACAAACTGGCTTACACGGTGGAGCTGGCGAAGCAGTGCGCGTTTACGCTCAACCTGGTCGCCCCGGAACTGCCGCGCTTTGATACCCCGGACGGGCGCAGCGAGATGGAGCACCTGCGCGCGCTCACCCTCGCCAGCGCGAAGCTGCGCTACGCCTCCTGGTCGGAGGAGGTCCGCGCCAAGGCGCTGGCGCAGATCTGCTACGAGCTGGACGTGATCCAGGAGCTGAACTTCCCCGGCTACTTCCTCATCGTCCACGACTTCGTGGAGTTCTGCCGCCGCGAGAATATCCTCTGCCAGGGCAGGGGGTCGGCGGCCAACTCGGCGGTGTGCTTCGCCCTTGGCATCACGAATGCGGAGCCGATCTCTGCCGGGCTGCTTTTCGAGCGTTTCTTGTCCCCGGACCGGGAGGGCCCGCCCGACATTGACATCGACATCGAGTCCGGCCGCCGCGAGGAGGTCATCCAGTACGTTTATGCCAAGTACGGGCGCGACAACGCCGCGCAGGTGGCCAATGTGATTACGTACCGCCGCAAGGGCGCGGTGCGGGACGCGGCTCGCGCGCTGGGGTACGCGCAGGGGGCCGCGGATGGGTGGGCCAAGGGCGTTGAGGAGGTGCCTGGTAGCGTCGATAAGCTTGCTGCTCAGTTTGAAGGGCAACCCCGCCACCTGGGCATTCACTCGGGCGGCATGGTGATCTGTGACCGCCCGATCGCCGATGTGGTGCCCGTGGAGTGGGCGCGTATGGAAGGGCGCTCGGTGGTGCAGTGGGACAAGGACGACTGCGCGTCGGCAGGCTTGGTCAAGTTCGACATGCTGGGCCTGGGCATGCTCGAGGCGCTGCACCACATGATCGACCTGGTGCGCGACACCACCGGTCGCGAGGTGCACCTGTGGGAGCTTTCGCTTGACGACGCCCACGTCTACGACATGCTCTGCCGCGCCGATGCCGTCGGCGTGTTCCAGGTGGAGTCGCGCGCGCAGCTGGGCACCCTGCCCAGGCTCAAACCGCGCGTGTTCTTCGACCTGGTCGTGGAGGTCGCGCTCATCCGCCCCGGACCGATCCAGGGCGGCTCCGTCCACCCCTACCTGCGCAGGCGCGATGGCCTCGAGCCGGTGGTGTACGACCACCCGGTGCTGGAGAAGTCGCTGGGCAAGACGCTCGGCATCCCGCTGTTCCAGGAGCAGCTCATGCAGATCGCCGTCGACGCCGCGGGCTTTTCCGGCCGCGAGGCGGACGCGTTGCGGCGCGCCATGGGCTCCAAGCGCTCACCCGCCAAAATGGCCGCGCTGAAAGCCCGCTTCTTCCGCGGCTGCTGGGAGACCAACCAGATCGGGGAGGAGGTGGCGGAGAAGCTGTGGACCAAGATCGTTGCCTTCGCTGCCTACGGGTTCCCGGAGTCGCACTCGCAGTCGTTCGCGTCCCTGGTGTACTTCTCCGCCTGGTTCAAGCGCTACTACCCGGCGCAGTTCTGCGTGGGCCTGCTGCGCGCGCAGCCGATGGGGTTCTACTCGCCGCAGTCGCTCATCCAGGACGCGCGGCGCCACGGCGTGACCGTGCTGCCGGTGAGCGTGAACGAGTCGGGCCGCGAGGCGCGCTGCCTGGACAACGAGACGATCCGGGTAGGGCTGAACCTGGTGCGCGGGCTTGGCGACGCGGCCGCCGACCGCGTCGAGGCTGCCCAGCCGTTTAGCGGGATCCCGGACCTGTCGCGCCGGGCGGAACTGAAGGTGGAGCAGGTCGAGGCGCTCGCGCGCGCCGGGGCGCTCGACTGCTTCGACGTGGACCGCAGGCAGGCACTGTGGCAGGCGGGCGTGGCCGCCACCGAGCGCGAAGGCATGCTGCCCGGGCTCTCCGCCATCGACGCGCCCGCGCTGCCGGGGATGAACGCGTTCGAACTGCTCGCCGCCGATGTCGCCGCCACCGGGGTAACGCCGGATGCGCAACCGATGGAGGTACTGCGCGACCAGCTCCAGGCTGCGGGGATCCTGCGCGCGGTGGACCTGAAGCGCGTGGAGGACGGCACCCGTGTGCGCATCGCCGGGGTGGTGACGCACCGGCAGCGCCCGCACACTGCCCAGGGCCTGACGTTTTTGGGGATGGAGGATGAGACGGGCTTGCTCAACGTGATGGTCTCGCCCGGCCTGTGGGGCAGGCAGCGTGTGCTCGCGCGCACGTCGCGGGCGTTGATTGTGCGCGGCATCGTGCAAAACGCTACCGGCGCGGTCAGCGTGGTGGCGGACAAGTTCGAGCCGCTCGAGTTAGGGGAGTGGCTCTCGCGTGGCTCCCGTGACTTCCGGTAGGTGGATGTTTTTCCGGCCCGAGGCACCGGAGAAAAGTAGTGGTCCTGTTCTGAGCTCTTGCAGGACTGTAAACTTTCACGCATGAACGGGTCAGTAATTCGATTGCGTGTGGACGCGGAACAGAAGCGGCGACTGGATGAGTTAGCTGCGAAAACGGGGCGGCCTGGTTCCTACTATGTCCGACAGGCGCTTGAGGCTCACCTCGATGAGCTGGAATACGTACAAACGCTTGAAGCAGAAGCTGGGGCCGTACGTCGAGGTGAAGTGAAAACTCTTTCACTCGATGAGCTTGAGGCTGAGTGCGGCTTGGGAAATTAACTTCACTCCACGAGCGGCGAAAGCATTTCGAAAACTCGATAAAGCAGCGCAGCGCCGAATTTCTTCAACGTTGCGTGAAATAGCAGAGCTGGAAGACCCACGTTCGCGAGGAAAGCCACTTGTAGCGAACAAAGTAGGGTTATGGCGATGGCGAGTGGGGAATTTTCGGGTCATCGCAGGATATTCACGATCAGCAGGTGATTATTGTTGTCATTGACGTAGGACACCGCAGCAGCATCTACGGCTGAAATTATGACCGCACTCGTCACGCGGACCCGCGCCGTTTCACCGGTAGGGGGCTTTTGGTAGGTTGACCACCATGTCAACCACCCCGTCTCCGCTTGAACCCGCGGTTCCGCAGCTGCCGACATCCGTGGAACAGATGCACCGCGTTTCGCCAAAGCTGATGGTGCCCAAGCTGGTATCCAACACCATTTGGGCCCTGATCGTCCTGGGGTTTCTGGGGTTCGCGTGGTGGAAGTGGGGCTGGGGCTGGGCCATCCCGCTCGGGGTGTGCGCGGTCTATTTTGTCTGGCAGTACTTTCTGATTCCGTTCCAGGTGCGCAACATGGGGTGGTTGGAAACCGATGATGACCTGGTGTTGAGCAAAGGCAAGATGTGGCACACCATGACGGTTGTGCCTTACGGGCGTGTGCAGTTTGTCGACGTCACCTCCGGGCCGGTCTCGCGCGCCCTGGGGCTGAAAAAGCTGGAAGTCAACACGGCGTCGACTACCTCGGATGCGAGTCTGCCTGGACTTCCCGCAGCGGATGCGGATGCGCTGCGCGACCGGCTGGCCGTCAAGGCGTGCGAACGGATGAGTGGCCTGTGACTCAGTCTGCGCAAGACCAGAAACAGCACCAGCCCGAGTACCGCCGCGTCCACCGCCTGACCCCGCTGTTGCGCGTGTGGACGACGCTGCTCGCCCTCCTGGCGATCGCGGTGTTCAACTTCACCATGCCCATCTACAACTGGCTGGATGAAGAAGACGTTGGGCTCACCGAGGCAGGCTGGGCGCTCGGCGCCGTCGTGCTCGCCCTGCTCGTCATCTTCGGGGTGTCGCAGCTGTGGTGGGCGCGCACGGGATTCCGCGTTGACGACGAGGAGATCGAGATGCGCCGCGGCGTGCTCACCACGCAAATTCGCACGGCGCGCTATGACCGCGTGCAGGCCGTGGATATTGTCGAGCCGTTCGCCCCGCGTCTGTTCGGCCTGGCCGGCGTGCGTATCGAGGCCGCCGGTGGTGCGCAGGCCAACATCGAAATCGCCTTCCTCCCACGTGGCGAGGCCGAGGCGTTGCGCCGGGAGATCCTCTCGCGCATGCAGGGCCAGGCCCCGCTTGACGACGCCACATTTACCGTCCCCACCGCATCCCCCGACCTCGTCGCGCCGATCCCCATCAAGCGCTCGCTGGCCGCGGCCGCGCTGCAGTTTTCCACCCTGTTTACCGTTGCGTGGGCGATGA
Organism: Corynebacterium sp. Marseille-P8863; assembly: GCF_946902955.1. Classification (NCBI taxonomy): domain Bacteria; kingdom Bacillati; phylum Actinomycetota; class Actinomycetes; order Mycobacteriales; family Corynebacteriaceae; genus Corynebacterium; species Corynebacterium sp. Marseille-P8863. The sequence goes on from NZ_CAMPQC010000001.1 coordinate 308,818, forward strand.
TCCCCGTCTTCTCCGGGCTGACAATTGCCGCGGTGCTGCCGGTGCTGGTGAGCTTCATGCCACAGATCTGGCGCACGATCGACCAGTCCTGGCGCTTTAACTCTTCGCTCGACGGCGACGTGATCAACCTGACCTACGGGCTGGCCAACCGTCGCCGCCAGGCCGTCCCCGTGGACCGCATCCACGCGGTGCAGCTCAAGCGCCCCATGCTGTGGCGCCCGTTCGGCTGGTGGCAGGTCACCGTGACGGTGGCGGGGTACGGCTCTGAAATGAACAAGGCCTCGGGCACCTCGAAGCTCCTGCCTGTGGGCACCTACGAGCAGGCCGCCCGCGTGATCGACGCGATCGGCCCACTTACCGCTGCCGAACTCACTGCACCTCGAATCTCCACCGCGACCGTCTCAGCGCGCAGCCCGCGCCAGGCACGCTGGGTCTCCCCGGTGGACTGGCGGCAGCAGAGCGTCGCAGTGGATAGCGGCCGAGGCGTTGCGCGCGTGACCTTCGGGCGGCTGACCCGCCGCTTCCAGGCAGTCAAGATCCCGCACATCCAGGAGCTCACCTACAGGCAGGGCCCGTGGCAGCGCCGGCTTGGCCTGGCGCACGTGCGCTTCGACCTCGTCCCAGGCGCGGTGAAGGTCACCGCCCGCGACCTAGACGACGCGCAGGCGCGCACGCTTGTCGACGCCCTCCGCGCCCGCACCCTGCCCGCCCTGGAGCCCACGGACGTGATAGGTGAGGATGCGGTTGATGGGGTGGCAGAGGGGCGTCGATAAGCGGTGAGCTAGGTGTGGAGGGTGAGGCCCCAGTGCTCGATGGCCCCGGCGATCTCCATCCCACCCAGCATGGTCTTGTTGGTGTCCGAGCCGTTGGAGGTCACGCCGAGCGCCCACGCGCCCTGGTTGTTGACAGCGAAGATCGCGCCGCCCGAATCGCCGCGGTCCGAGATGTTGCGGAAGTAGAACTGCCCGTCGTGGCCGATCTCGGTGAACTCGCCGCAGGAGTAGCCGGTGGTCGCGCCGAGGCGGCAAATCGCCATGCCCTGGCGCTGCGCCTCCTGCGGGGTGATCCAGCCTTGCAGCGGGCGGTCCAACGGCAGCGAGGACGAGTACTGGGATTCGCCAGAAAGCTCGATGAGCCCGATGTCCGCGCCGAATTCGGTGGTCCGCTGGTCCTGCTGCCACAGCGACTCCACCATCGTGCCCGCGCGCGTCCAATTGCCGTTGGAATCCTTGACGTAGAAGTCGTCGCCAACCAGGCCACAGTGGCCCGCGGTGATGATAAAGAGGCGGTCGCCCTTGGATGCGAGGAAGCCCGTTGAGCACTCAGTGTCCGTCGTGGCGTTGTGGATCATGCCGCCTGGAACGACCCCGCCCGGCGCCTGGAGCCATTGCCAGTCCGTGGAGTTGTGGTAGTAAATGCCCAGGTTATCGTCGCGTCCGCGCTGGCCGGACGCGTCGTTGTCCGGGTCGATCGCGCGCCGATCGATGGGTGGCTCGGCCGAGCGCTGCGCGGAGGACGCGGTCGATCTGGACGTGGTCGGCTTGGATGAGGTCGAGGTATCCGCCTCGACGGGCGCATTGAGCATCTCCGAGATCTCGGCGGCGGCGGAATTCTGGGAGGAGGTCGTGGGCTCTGAATCGCCCGGGTCGCCCGAGTCGCCGCAGCCGGCCAACAGCGCCGCGGTGCTGAGCGCGGCCGCGACTGCGGCGAGGCTGCGACGACGCTGTGCCGTCAGAGTGGGAAACATGTGCGCCTCTTTTCAAAGCGTTGTGTGTAAACGGGGGAACAGGGGCAAATCCTAACAGTCGGGGTGTACGCTACATCACTATGAGCGGATCTGAGTCGCACGAACGTGCGACAGTGCTGAGTGCAAACGTCGCCCGCCCGCAGCGCGACCCGGGCGGGGCGGCGCGGCAGAGTGGCATTCATAAGCAGCCTGCCGAGCGGCTCGACGTGATCATTCCGGGGCCGCACTACGGCGACGGCAGCGGCGTGGTCGGCGACACGGTGGGGGACACCGCTCACCACGGCGGGCTGCAGAAGGCGGTCTACGTGTTTAGCCGCGAGCGCCTCGACTGGTGGGGCAACCAGCTGGGGTACCCACTGGACAACGGCATGTTTGGTGAGAACCTTACGACCCTGGGCATCGACTGGACCGCAGTGCTGATCAACCAGCGCTTCCGCATCGGCGAGGTGGAGCTGGAGGTGAGCGTGCCGCGCTCGCCGTGCCGCACGTTCGCGGCGTGGATGGGGGAGCCGCAGTGGGTGAAGGCGTTTACCTTAAGCGGGGACTGTGGCTGCTACTTTCGCGTGAACAAGGAGGGCGCGATCACGCCGGGCGATGCCATCGAGGTGCTGGACGAGCCTTCGCACGGGTTCACCATGGGCGAGGCGTTCCGTGCGAAGATGGGCGACGCGGAGTTGTCGCGGCGCTTGTGGGAGCTACGCATCATGCCACCGATGTATCAGCAGCGGTTGGACGCCCGGTTCGGGTGAGGCTTGGCCTAGACAGGCCTACACCCCACCGGGGAACCCCAGCTGCCGCCACGCCTCAAATACTGCGACGGCCGCCGAATTAGACAGGTTCATTGACCGCCGGCTGGGCAGCATGGGAATCCGCACCTGGTCAGTGACCTTTGGGTGGTGGCTGTGTGCCTCGGACAGCCCGGTGGGTTCGGTGCCAAACAGGAGCGCGTCGCCGTCCCGGTAGGCAACGTCGTGGTAGTACGTGGTGGCCTTGGTGGTGAACGCGAAGATGCGCGCTCCGTCCAGCGCGGCAAAGCAGGCCTCTATATCTGGGTGGATCTGCACGTCCGCGAGGTCGTGGTAGTCCAGGCCCGCGCGCTTGAGGTGCTTGTCGTCGAAGTTGAAGCCGAGGGGCTCGACCAAGTGCAGGACGGCACCAGTATTGGCGCACAGTCGGATCGCGTTGCCGGTGTTGCCGGGGATGACTGGGTTATCAAAGATGACGTGAAGTGCGCACACACCGACAGTCTAGGATGGGGTGCGTGACTGCGATCAAATTGGACGGAAAACTCTACCGCGAGGAGATTTTCGCGGACCTTGAGGCTCGCGTTGCTCGTCTCAAGGAGGAACACGGCGTGACCCCGGGCCTGGCCACCGTGCTGGTGGGGGAGGACCCGGCGAGCCAGAACTACGTGCGTATGAAGCACCGCGACTGCGAGGAACTCGGCATCGCCTCCATTATGAAGGAGCTGCCAGGCGACACTACGCAGGAGCAGCTCGAGCAGGTGATCACGGAGCTGAACGAGGACGATGCCGTCACCGGCTACATCGTCCAGCTCCCGCTGCCCAAGCACCTGGACGAGAATCGCATCCTCGGGCTCATTGATCCGGCCAAGGACGCCGACGGCCTGCACCCGGTGAACCTGGGCAAGCTCGTCCTCAACGAGCCCGCCCCGCTGCCGTGTACCCCGAACGGCTCGATCAAGCTGCTCGAGCGCTTCGGCGTCGACCTGGACGGCGCGATCGTCTGCGTCATCGGGCGCGGGGTGACCGTCGGCCGGCCGATCTCGCTGATGCTCACCTCCCGCGACGTCAACGCCACCGCCGTCCTGTGCCACACCGGCACGAAGGACCTCGCCGCAGAAACGCGCCGCGCCGACGTTATCATCGCCGCCGCAGGCAAGCCGCACATGATTACGGCCGACATGATTAAGGAGGGGGCAGCGCTTCTCGACGTCGGCGTGTCCCGCGTCGACGGCAAGACCGTCGGCGACCTGCACCCGGATGTGTGGGACAAGGCCGGCTGGGTCTCCCCGAACCCGGGCGGCGTCGGCCCGATGACGCGCACCTTCCTGGTGCGCAACATCGTGGAAAGCGCTGAGCGCGCCGCCGGCATCGCGTCCGACGCGTAAAGGTTGGGGCATTCGTGTTCTCACTCGATAACCCCCACGACATCGGCAACCCTCCCTCGCGCCTCCCCGATTGGGCACAGTGGGCGATGGTTGCCCTCTTTGTCGTGGGGTTTGTCGCCTCCGCACTGTTCGCGGCCACGGAGCACTGGCGCCGCGCGACGTTTGTGCTGGGGGCGTCGATGATGTGGCTCGCGGTGATGCGCTACGCCTGCGACTCGCGCATCGTCGGCTTGCTCGCCGTGCGCTCGCGCCGGGCGGACGCCGTCTTCTGTGTGTGCTGCGGGCTGGCCATGGTGCTACTCGCGGGTACCGTCGACTCGCTGGGGTCATGATTTGTGGCGGCCACCGGCGGACCGTGTTCACACAAACTTCATACGGGATTTTCCCGGAAGTAACATTGAATGCCTACCGTCTACCGGGTGTTTGTAAAGAAACGGTCACTTCCCGCGCTTGCGCTTTGCGTTGCCGCAGCGCTCGCGCCCTTTCCGCACGCGGGTGCCGCGGCGGTTGCGGCCCCCGACTACCAGGTAAAACTCCGCCTGAGTGATACCGCCGTCGGCGCGGACGGCGCACCGTCCGCGCAATTCCGCTCCTTCTTCGACGTCCGTGAATCCTCTGGGGCGGAGCAGTCAGTGTACTTCGACACCGCCGACGGACTCCTGGCCAACCACGGGTGGACGGCGCGCCTGCGATACAAGGACGGCGCGCAGGGATACGACGTGACGTATAAATATCGCCTGCCACTCGAGGGCAATTCGGTGTCCTCCGAAAGCGTCGGTGCCGGGCTGGAGGAGGCCCGCAAGCAGAACTTTGACGCGTCGGACACCAACTACGCGGCGCAAGTGAACGCGAGCTACGCGACGTCGACGCTGGACTTCAGCACCAAGAAGAGCGCGGCGTGCGTGACTGCGCAGTGCGAGATTCCGTCTGCCGATAAGGCCGTGGCAATTGTGAAGGACCTGGAACCCGGGAAGTTTGCAAAGGCGACCGGCACTACGCTGGCGGCGTCGGACCTCAAGATGACGCAGACCGTCGAGCAGCGTACGTGGCGCGTCGAGATCGGCGGCGTGAAGACGGATCTGGAGATCGCCACATTCGGCGGCCAGGTGTGGGCCGAGATCTCCGAGGAGGAGACCTCCCGCAAGGACGCGGTGCGCAAACGCGACACACTAGTTGCGGAGCTGGACCGGGCAGGCCTGCTCGTGCACGAGGACGCATTTAAGACCGGCAACGTGATTGAAAGCGGGTGGCAGCAGTGACGACGGCGCAGGTCGAATTGGACAGCGTGCGGCGGGAGTTTCCTGACGGGACGGGGTTGCACGCGACGTCGATAAGCATTGCGAAGGGCGAGTTCGTCTCCATCCTCGGGCCCTCTGGCTGCGGCAAGTCCACGATGCTGCGCTGCATCGCGGGGCTGGAGACGCCGGATGCCGGCACGATCACGTTTGCCGGGCGCGAGGTGTTCGGGCCGAAGACGAACACCCCGGTGAACAAGCGCAACCTGTCGATGGTGTTCCAGGACCTGGCGCTGTGGCCGCACATGACCGTGGCGAAGAACGTGGAGTTCCCGCTGACCACGGGGGCCGCGAAGGTGGACGCGAAGGAGCGCGAGCGCCGCGTGGCGGAGGCCATGGAGATGGTCAATATTGCCTCGAAGGCGGACCAGCGGCCGAACGAGCTGTCCGGCGGGCAGCAGCAGCGCGTGGCGATCGCGCGTGCGCTGGTGTCGCAGCCCGACCTGCTGCTCATGGACGAGCCGCTGTCCGCGCTGGACGCGGCGCTGCGCACCCAGATCCGCAGCGAACTCACCCGGCTGGCGTACGACCTGGACCTCACCGTCATTTACGTCACGCACGACCAGGCCGAGGCGCTGGCCATGTCGGACCGCGTCGCCGTGATGAACGAGGGCGAGGTCCGTCAGTTCGCCGCGCCGGTGGAACTCTACGACCACCCGGCGGACTCGTTCGTCGCCGGGTTCGTCGGCGTGACCAACACGCACGACACGCTACCGGACAACCGACCCGAAAACGTGCAGGTCACGGTGCTGGATGATGGAAAGCGCCCGGAATCGCTTCCGGAGAACTCCGTCATTGGCGAGGTCGTCGAGCGGCAGTACACCGGCGGGCGGTACGAGATCCGCTGCCTGGTGGACGGCGCCCCCGAGCCGTGGCTCGCCTACACCCGCGCGCCGATCGGGCGCGGGGATACCGTCCTGCTGACGGTGACCACACCGTAACCACCCGTCATCACGTCCTCCTCCTGGGCCGACCGGCCTGCGAGCACTGAACAAGAACTTTTAGGAGACAACAATGAAGAAGATTGCTGCCGCCATCGTCGGCCTGACCGCAGCGCTCACCATGACCGCCTGCGGTTCCGTCGAGTCCGCCGACAACGCGGAATCCACCGGCTCCGAAGGCGCCTCCGAGAGCCAGGCCGTATCCGCCGAGAAGTGGGAGGCCCCGGAAGGCCTCTCCGGTGAGCTGGACTACTACTCCGCGAACCCGCAGGGGCTTACCGACGCCCTCGTCGAAGCCTTCGAGGAACGCACCGATGTGAAGGTCAACGTATTCGCCGACACCACCGGCAAGATCACCGCCAAGCTCAAGGCGGAGGAAGCGAACCCGCAGGCCGACGTGGTCTACCTGGCGTCCTGGAAGGCGGCCGCGAAGCAGGCAGAGGCCGGCGCGCTCGAGGCGTACAAGCCCGCCAACATTGAGAACTCCAACCCGAAGTGGAACGCGCAGGACGACACCTTCCACGGCCGCGACGGCTCCGCGCTGACCCTGGTGGCCAACACCGACGTCATCGACGAGGCCCCGACCGACTGGGAGGACCTGGCCGACCCGAAGTACAAGGACATGGTCATCATGCCTGACCCGCGTGAGTCCGGCACCGCCGCCGACCTGCTCGCCGCCATGGTTGCAGAGTGGGGCGAGGACAAGACCTGGGAGCTCTTTGACAAGCTGTTTGACAACGGCATGATCGTCGAGGGCGCCAACGGCCCGGCGCTGGACAAGGTCACCTCCGGCTCCAAGGGCATCGTGCTCGGCGGCGTGGACTACTCCGCGTACTCCAAGAAGGACAAGGGCGAGGCGTTGGAGATCAGCCTGCCGCTGTCCGGCACCACGGTCTCCCCGCGCCCGGTGATGATCATGAAGACCTCCGACAACAAGGAGGCAGCACAGGCCTTCGTCGACTTCATGTTCTCCGAGGAAGCGCAGCAGATCTCCGCGTCCAAGTACATGATCCCGGCGAACCCGGAGGTCGAGCCGAAGGAAAGCCCGAAGCTGGACGAGATCACGCAGATCTCGGACGACTGGGAGGCCATCTCCGCTGAGTCCAAGAACGTTCGCGAGCAGTTCGCCGAGCGTTACCTGTAACACCCACCCGCGGCGCGACTGGCGCCGCCTGCGCGAGGAGCGAGGAAGTACGTGACGACCTTGAACACGGGAACGCCGGGAACGCCGCTGGCCGAGCCGGGAACGCTGTCGGCCGAGCCAGGAAGCAACAACGCGCGGGCGGGGCGGCGCCCGGGGCGTAACACCAGGCGGGGCAACGGCCCCGGCATCTACGTGGTGCTGCTCCTTCTCCTCGTCCTCGTCGCTGCCCCGCTGCTCTCCGTGCTGGTCACCGCGGTGACCGGCTACCGCGATGAGCCGTCCGCGCTAGGCGAGCTGGTCGAGCCCGGCATGCTCAAGGTCCTGGGTAACACGATTGTGCTCTCGCTCATCGTCGTCCTCTTCGCCACGCTCTTCGCCGCCCCACTCGCCCTGTTCCGCGCCTGGACCCCCATGCGCAAGGCGGGCTGGGTGGAGGTGCTCATCATGGTGCCGTTCATGACCCCGCCGTTCGCCGCGGCGATGGCGTGGATGGACTTCACCCGCGTGCGCGGCGTGGCCGACATGCTGCTCGGCGAGACGCTCGGCGGGTTCGCCCACGACGCCATCTACTCCGTCTGGGGCATGGGCTTCATCATGGCGGCGGAGCTCTTCCCGTTCCTCTACCTCATCCTGCGCAACTGCTTCGAGGGCATCCCCGCCTCGCAGCTGGAGATGGCGCAGGTGGCGGGCGCGTCCCGCTGGCAGCAGTTCACCCGCATCATCGCGCCGATGGTGGTCGGCCCGTACTCGTTGGGCGCGCTCATCGTCTTTATCAAGGCGGCCGGCGAGTTCGGCACGCCGGTGACGCTGGGTAACGCAATCGGCTACAAGGTGCTCGTGTCCTCGATCTACGAGGACGTGACCATCGACCCCCTCAGCTTCAGCAGCGCGGCCGCGACCTCGTCCGTGCTGTTCGCCCTCGGCGTCACAGCGTGGGCCATCCAGCAGTGGGCGAGCCGGAAAGACCTCACCGGAGGGGGAAGGGCGTCGCGGCCGGTGCGACTGCGGGCGTCGAAAAGCGCAATGGCCCTCGCTTGGGTGTACAGCATGGTGGTGTTTGCCCTGTCCGTATTCATCCCGTACATCTCCATCGTCCTGGCGGCGATGACGATCCTGCGGTCCAAGGCGCCGACGCCGAACAACCTCACCTTCGACTACTTCGCCATCGTGCTGTCCATGCCGTCTGCGCAGGAGGCGCTCACCCGCTCGATTCTGCTCGGCGCGATCGGCGCGACGACCGCGGTGCTGGTCGCCCTCGCGATCACGCTGCTGACCATGCGGCGCTCCACTATCGTGGCAAAGCTCACCGACTTCCTCGCCGTCGCCCCCGACACCGTGCCCGGCATCGTCCTGGCCATCGGCTTTATCCTCCTGTGGAACTCCCCCAACCTGCCGTGGACACCCTACGGCACCCAGATCATCCTGGTCATGGCGTTTACCGTACTGTTTACGCCGATGGCGGTGCAGAACGTGAAGACGTCCGCGGCATCCATGTCGCCGACGATGTTGGAGGCCGCCGCGATCTGCGGCGCCACCCCGGCGCAAACCTTCACCCGCGTCACCGTGCCGCTGCTGGCGCCGGGCCTGTTCGCCGGCTGGCTGCTCGCCTTTTTCGTGGGCATCCGCGAGCTGGTCATGTCCTCACTGATTCGACCGAGCAACATCAACCTGCTCGCGCCGTGGATCATGAACCAGTACGACCAGGGCCACCGCGCCGAAGCGATGGCGATGACGCTCATCGGCGTCGGCACCTCGACACTCGTGCTCGTGCTCGTGCGCTGGTGGCAGTCCCGCCACGCGCGTTAACCTGGTCCAATGACCGCTCCGATCCTCGTCCTGGCAGACATCCACCTTGGCCGCCCGCAATCCGGCGCGAAGAAAACTGGTCCCGGCATCGAGTGGGCGCTCGAAGCGCTGCAGCGCGGGGCGCAGGCAGGGGCTGCGCACTTTGTGATGCTCGGCGACGTCATCGACCGCTCCCGCTTCACCAGCGCCACCTTCGGCGAGGTCACGCGCTTCTTCGCCCGCGCCCTCGAGCTGTTCGACACCACCGTCTTCATCGCCGGCAACCACGACGTCCACCACGACCTCTCCGCAGTGATCCCGCCAGGTGTCGCTGTGGCGGGCACGCGGCCGCAGACGATCCGCGCGGGCGGGTGGGCGCTGCACACCGCCGCCGTTGAGGTGGACCGCGACCCGCGCCGATTGGTGCCGTCGTTTCCTTCGCGTATCAGCGGCGCGCCCAACCTCGGCCTCCTCCACACCTCCGTCACCGGCGAATACTCCAACAACGCCTGCTTGCCCTGCGACGTTGAGGAGCTCGAGACGCGAGGCTACGACGCTTGGGCGCTCGGCCACGTGCACCAGCGGATCGAGCTGGACGCGGCCGTGCCCGTCGGCTGGGTGGGTATGGGGCGCGGGCTCATCGCCACGCTTGACGACGCCCACGTGACCCTCCGCGACCTCTGAGTTTTTCCTAGATGTCGTAGTCGCCGCGGGCGGCCGCGATGTCGTGCGCGGACGGGGCCTCGCGGGTCAGCGCGATGAAGTTGCGCAGGACGCGGTCCATCTGGCGCGCCTCGACGAGGAACGCGTCGTGGCCGACGGGCGAGGACAGCTTCGACATCGCGAGCAGGTTGCCCAGGTTGCGGGAGAGGTGTTCCTGCTGGTGGTAGGGGTAGAGAATGTCGGTGTCAACGCCCACGATCATTGTGGGCACGGTTGATGAGGCCAGCGCCTTGTTCAGTCCGCCGCGCCCGCGGCCCACGTCGTGGCGGTTGAGGGCCTCGGTGAGGGTGACGTAGGAGGCGGCGTCGAAACGCTCGGTGAGCTTGCGGCCCTGGTGCTCCAGGTACGACTGGACGGCGAAGCGCTCGCCGTCCTCGCGGTAGGCGCCGAGCGGGTTTTCGCCGGGCTGGGCGGAGGTGCCGAAGCGTTCGTCGATCTCCAGCTCGCCCCGGTAGGTCAGGTGGGCCAGGCGGCGGGCGGCTGCCAGGCCCGCGTCCGGGGCGCGACCCGTGCCGTGGTAGTTCCCGCCCTGCCAGTCCGGGTCCTGCGTGATCGAGGTGATCTGCGCCGTCTGGATCCCAATCTGCCAGGCGCTCGCGCGCGCGGAGACGGCAATCACCAGCGCGTAGTCCACCTGCTCCGGGTAAAGCAGCGTCCACTCCAGCGCGCGGGCGCCGCCCATCGAGCCGCCCAGGATCGCGTGCACGCGCGAGATACCCAGGGCCTCGAGGAAGCGGTGCTCGGCCAGCACCATGTCGCGGATGGAGACGGCGGGGAAGCGGGAGCCCCACACTCCGGTGCCGCCCGGGTAGGGCGAGGCCGGACCCGTCGACCCGTAACAGGAGCCGAGGGCGTTGGTGCAGATCACGCACCACTCGTTGGTGTCCAGCGCCTTGCCGGGGCCGATCGCTTCGCACCACCAATCGGAGGCGTCCGGGTCGCCGGTCAAGGCGTGCTCGACAAGCAGGATGTTGTTGGTGCCGTTGGGGTCACCGGCCGGCTCGCCCCATCGTCGGTAAGCAATTTGCGCCTCGTCGATCTGGGCGCCTGCCTCGGTGCGGAGGGTGCCGATGTCGACGGTGGCGAGCTGGCCCTCGGGGGCGAGTGTGAGCATGGGGTCCGCCTAGATCGCCGCGAATCCGCGCTTGAGGTCGTCGATGATGTCGTTGATGTCCTCGATACCTACGGACAGGCGGACCGTGGCCTGGCTGATGCCGGCGCGCTTGAGCCCCTCCGCGTTGGACTGCGAGTGGGTGGTGGAGGCAGGGTGGACCACCAGGGAGCGGACGTCGCCGATGTTGGCCAGGTTGGAGTGGAGCTTGAGGGCGTCGATAAACGCCCAGGCCTTGATGCGATCGTCCGGGTCGCCCGCGACCTCAAACGAGAGCACGGAGCCAGTGTGAGCGAGGCCGAGCTTGTCCTTGACAGCCCTGTACGGGGAATCCGGCAGGCCGGCGTAGTTGACCTTCGCCACCTTGTCGTGGTTGGCCAGGAACTCGGCGACCGCAGCAGCGTTCTCGTTGTGCTTGTTCACGCGCAACTGGAGGGTGTCCAGGCCCTGCAGCGCGACCCAGGCGTTGAACGGGGAAATCGCGGCACCCGTGTCGCGCAGCAGACCGGCGCGGGCCTTCAGTGCGAACGCGGGCGCGCCCAAGTCCGCGTACTTCAGGCCGTGGTAGGCCGGGTCCGGGGTGGTGAAGTAGGGGAAGACGTCCTCGCCGTCGCGCTGGACGGTCCAGTCGAAGGAGCCGCCGTCGATGATCGCGCCGCCGATGGCCGCGCCGTTGCCCGTGTAGAACTTGGTGGTTGAGACCACGACGACGTCCGCGCCCAGCTCGATCGGGCGCACGAGCGCGGCGGTGGCCATGGTGTTGTCCACGATCAGCGGGACCTGGTTGGCGTGCGCAACCTCGGCCACCGCCGGGATGTCCAGGATGTCCGCGATCGGGTTGCCGAAGGTCTCGCCGTAGAAGGCCTTGGTGTTGGGGGTGACGGCGGCTTGCCAGCTGGCCGGGTCATCCGGGTTGTCCACGAAGGTGACATTGATGCCCAGGCGCGGCAGCGTGACCTGGAAAAGCGTCTCGGTGCCGCCGTAGAGGCGCGGGGAGGTAACGATGTGGTCGCCGGCCGAGGCGAGGTTGAGGATCGCGGCGGTCTCCGCGGCCATGCCGGAGGCGAAAGCGACGGCGGCGACGCCGCCCTCCAGGGAAGCGAGGCGATCCTCCAGCGCCTGCTGGGTGGGGTTTGTCAGGCGTGTGTAAATCGGGCCCGCGTCCGAGAGGTTAAAGCGGTTCTCCGCGTGCTGCGCGTCGTCGAAGACGTAGCTGGTGGTCATGTAAATCGGCTGGTTGCGCGCGCCGGTATCGGAGTCGACGGGCTGGCCTGCGTGGATGGAGCGGGTGGCGAAGGCCCACTCGTTGGCGTTGGAGTTGTCGTAGTTGCTCATGGCCCCTGACCGTAACGCGCGGTCGGTCCGTTGTGTACCAAGCTGTCTATTTTGCGTGTTAAACGGCTGAATAAAATTGGGGTGGTTTGCCCAGCTCGTGAGAGTGTGATGTGCGTTGTGGTGAGCGGGGATGTGATCTGGGTTACATTAGGTGGTGTGCTGGACACCGCTTAAGAATTCGAAGCTGTAAGGAGACACCACGTGCCAACCCAACCCGCAGACCACGTCCGTGAAGACATCCGACTGCTCGGGCGGGTGCTTGGCCGGGTGATCGCCGAACAGGAGGGCCAGGAAGTCTTCGACCTGGTTGAATCCACCCGCCGCACCGCCTTCGACATCGCGCACGGCGACGCCACCCCGGATGACCTGCTCGCCGTGCTCCGCGAGCTGGACATCACGAACGTGAACCTGGTCGCCCGCGCGTTTAGCCACTTCGCGCTGCTGACCAACCTCGTCGAGGACCTGGACGACGAGAAGGTCCCCGCCCCGGTGTCGCTGCGCAACACGTTCGCGCACCTGCACGACAGTGGGGTGGGCGCAGATCGGGTCGCCGAACTGGTCGCCGGCGCGCAGGTCTCGCCGGTGCTCACCGCGCACCCCACCGAGACGCGCCGGCGCACCGTCTTCGACACCCAGACACGCATCAAACGCCTGCTCAGCGAGCTTCACGCCGGTGCGGACCCCGAGGCGATCGAGCGCGAGATGGAGCTGCGCATGACCCTGCTGTGGCAGACCGCCCTCATCCGCATCGCGCGCCCGCGCCTCGAAGACGAGATTGACGTCGGCCTGCGCTACTACAAGCTCTCGCTGCTCGAGCAGATCCCGGAGCTCAACCGCGCCATCCAGCAGTTGCTTGCCGACGCCACCGGGACCGTCCCTGCACTCACCCCGGTCCTTCGCCCGGGCTCCTGGATCGGCGGCGACCACGACGGCAACCCGTACGTCAACGCCGAAACGCTGACCTACGCCACCCGCCAGGCCGCCGACACAGCGTTGGCACACTACCTGGACGAACTGGCCGCCCTGGAGCGCGAACTTTCCCTGTCGGACCGCTATTCCACCTGCTCGGCAGAGCTTTCCCAGCTCGCCGACGCCGCCGACAACACCGCCGAGTCCCGCGTGGACGAGCCCTACCGCCGCGCCGTGTACGGGATCCGGCACCGCGTTGCGGCGACGCGCGCGGCGTTGGCGGGGGAGCAGGTGGGCGTCGACAAGCATGATCCATACGCTGACCCCGCGGAACTGCTCGCCGACCTGGACTGCATCGACGACTCGCTGCGTGCGCACGGCGGCGCGATTATCGCCGATGACCGGCTCGCGCGCCTGCGCTCGGCCGTGACCACCTTCGGCTTCCACCTGTACACGCTGGATCTGCGGCAGAATTCCGAGTCCTTCGAGGCGGTCGTGGCGGAGGTGCTCGCGACAGCCGGTGTCTGCGAAAACTACGCGGAGCTCGTGGAGGAGGACCGAGTGGAGGTGCTCGTCGAGGAGCTGTGCACACCGCGGCCATTGCTGCGCGCCGAGGCGCAGCTTAGCGACGCCACGCGCAAGGAAATGGGTATCCTCACCGCAGCAGCACGCGCCGTCCGCTACCTGGGCCACGGCGCGGTCACGCAATGCATCATCGCCATGACGGGGGCGGTCTCCGACATCCTCGAACCCATGGTGCTGCTCAAAGAGGTCGGGCTCGACGCGGTCAACGTTGTGCCGCTGTTTGAAACGATCGACGACCTCGCGCACGGCGCGCGCATCCTCGAAGACCTCTGGTCGCTGCCCTTCTATCGCGACTACCTGCGCGAACGCGGCGACGTGCAGGAGGTCATGCTCGGCTACTCCGACTCCAACAAGGACGGCGGCTACCTGCAGGCCAACTGGGCGCTTTACGACGCCGAACTCGCCCTCGTCGAACTCTGCAACCGCCACGGCATCCGTCTCCGGCTCGCGCACGGCCGCGGCGGGGCAGTCGGACGCGGCGGCGGGCCCACCTACGACGCCATCCTCGCCCAACCCAAGGGCGCCGTCGACGGCTCCATCCGCATCACCGAGCAGGGAGAGATCATCTCCGCCAAGTACGGCTCGCCCGAGACCGCGCGCCGCCACCTCGAGGCCTTCGTCGCCGGCGCCCTCGAGGCCTCCCTGCTGGACACGGAGCCGATCGCCGACCCGACCCGCGCCTACGACATCATGCGCGCGCTGTCATCGTATTCCGGCGAGAAGTATTACGAGCTCGTCCGTGACCCCGGCTTCATCGACTACTTCACCCAGTCCACCCCGCTCCACGAGATCGGCGAGCTCAACCTCGGTTCCCGCCCGGCGTCGCGCAAACAAACCACTGCGATCTCCGATCTTCGCGCCATCCCCTGGGTCCTGTCCTGGGCGCAGTCGCGTACCAACGTGCCCGGCTGGTTCGGCGTCGGTACCGCGGTGGAGCGCTGGGCGGGCGAGAGCGAAGCACGCTGGGACGAGCTGCGCGAACTCTACCGTGACTGGCCCTTCTTCCGATCTGTAATGGCAAACATGGCGCAGGTGATGGCGAAAGCGGAGATGTCGCTGGCTCGCCTCTACGCCGACCTGGTCGAAGACGCTGATGTCGCTGAGCGGATTTTCGGGCTCATCTCCGACGAATTTGAGCGCACTCGCCAGGTGTACTTCCGCATCACCGGGCACACGGACCTTGTTGCCGAGAATCAGCGGCAGGCCCGCTCGCTCAAGCGCCGCTATCCCTACCTACTGCCGCTCAACGCCGTCCAGCTCGAGCTGCTTCGCCGCTACCGCGCCGGCGACGAAACCTTCCTCGTCTCCAAGACCATCCAGGTCACCATGAACGGTCTCGCCACCGCGCTGCGCAACGCGGGGTAGATTTCTGCGGAGTGAGGGAACCTGGACCTGGTTTTCATCGTCAAACTAGGTATGGGGATTGACAGAGAAAACCAGGTCGAACTGCGGCGGTGGGAAGCACGGAAGGGGGAGCTGCGGCGGGGGATCGTCGATAAGCGCGCGCTGTCGCGGGAGGCACTCGTGTATCTCGCTGAGCACTATTTGGCGCTGAGCTCAGTGATCTACTACCCGCGTAGCGCGTGGGAGGAGTTGCGATACCATGAGCGGCAATGGCTGCGCGTCGAAGCCGCTGGCAGGACAAGTAACAGCGCGATCCTAGTTGGACGTTCGGCTGCGCGGATGCACGGTATGTGGGTCATTAGCACGTCAGCGGAACACATTGAGCTCGCCTTGCCATCCGGGGGTGTCTCTACCAACAGAGATCGTAGTCAGGGCCTGGTGTTTCGTCGATCGAAACTGCTCCCGATGGACATTGGCGACGTTGACGGGCACCGACTGACAACCGGTTTCCGCACTTTCGCTGACATCGCCCGCTACCACGGATTCGTCGAGGGACTCGTGGCGGCCGACTACCTACTCCGGAGAGGGTTCGATCTGGAGATGCTGCATACACATGCTGCCTTGCTCGGAAGAGCCAAGGGAATCGGTACGGTAAGAAAATGTTTGGACCACGCGGTAGCCAACTCCGATTCACCGTACGAATCCCTCGCGCGTGGGCTGCTCATCCAAGCAGGAATTGGTCCGGTGACAACGCAGTATGAGGTGGCTGGGCGGTATGCCGATCTGTGCATCGATGGCTGGCTGCTCATCGAGATCGATGGTGAGGTGAAATACCAAGGCCCAGACGCAGAACAGGTGAGGCAGAAGGAATTTCGCCGGCAAAAGCGGATAGCGAACCAGGGGTATGTGTTCCTGCGGTACTCGCCGGGCTTCCTGCGCAGAAATCCGGAGACGTTTGTGCAAGAAGTGCGCGACACTCTGGTGGGGCAGCAGAAAGCGGTGCGGCGGAGGCTACGTTGATGCGGCTGACACGAAAGCTAAAACGTAGCGGGAGAAGCGTAGCCCCTAAAACGTAGCCTTTCGAGTAAACGGAAAAACTTTGGCCAACTCAAACATGATTTACTCGAAAGGCTACGTTCTAGAGGCTACGCATTAGGGGCTACGCTTCTGAGGCTACGTAGTGCGACATCGACAGGCCAGGTCAAGAGCCGTAAACCAAAGCCCCGGCCGCCACGAAAACGCAGCAACCGGGGCCGGAATGGCCGAGCGCCTACTTCTTCAGCGCGTCGATGATCTTGTTGAAGGTTTCGGACGGGCGCATGACCGCGGTGGTCTTCTCCTCGTCCGGCCAGTAGTAGCCACCCAGGTCAGCGGCGGAACCCTGTGCGGCGAGCAGCTCGGAGTCGATCTGCTCGGCGTTGTCGCGCAGGTCCTTTGCAATCGGCTCGAACGCGGAGGCCAGCTCGGCGTCGTCGGTCTGGGCGGCGAGTGCCTCGGCCCAGAACAGGGACAGCCAGAAGTGGGAACCGCGGTCGTCGATCTCGTTGACCTTGCGGGAGGGGGACTTGCCTTCGTCGAGAAGCTGCTCGGTGGCCTTGTCCAGCGCGGCGGCCAGGACGCCGGCGCGCTCGTTGCCGTTGGTGTTCTTCTCGTGGCGGAAGGACTCAGCCAGTGCGAGGTACTCGCCGAGGGAGTCCCAGCGCAGGTGGTTTTCTTCCTGGACCTGCTGGACGTGCTTCGGGGCGGAGCCGCCGGCACCGGTCTCGAACAGGCCGCCGCCTGCCATCAGCGGGACCACGGAGAGCATCTTCGCGGAGGTGCCCAGCTCGAGGATGGGGAAGAGGTCCGTGTTGTAGTCACGCAGCACGTTGCCGGTGACGGAGATGGTGTCCTCGCCGCGACGGATGCGCTCGATGGAGGTCTTGGTGGCCTCGACCGGGGATTGGATGGAGATGTCCAGGCCCTCGGTGTCGTGGTCGGCCAGGTACTTGTTCACCAGCTCAATGAGGTTGCGGTCGTGTGCGCGCTCCTCGTCGAGCCAGAAGATGGTCTTCATGCCGGAGAGGCGTGCGCGGTTGACGGCCAGCTTGACCCAGTCCTGGATCGGGGCGTCCTTGGTCTGGGTGGCGCGCCAGATGTCACCGGCCTGGACGTCGTGCTCGATCAGCACGTCGCCTGCGGAGTTGACCACCTGTACGGTGCCGTCTGCCGGGATCTTGAAGGTCTTGTCGTGGGAGCCGTACTCCTCGGCCTTCTGCGCCATGAGGCCGACGTTCGGGACGGTACCCATGGTGGTCGGGTCGTAGGCGCCGTTGGCGCGGCAGTCGTCGATCACGGCCTGGTAGACGCCGGCGTAGGAGGAGTCCGGGATGACGGCCAGGGTGTCCTGCTCCTGGTCGTCGGCGTTCCACATGTGGCCGGAGGTGCGGATCATGGCCGGCATGGAGGCGTCGATGATCACGTCCGACGGCACGTGCAGGTTGGTGATGCCCTTGTGGGAGTTGACCATGGCCAGCGACGGGCCGTCGACAAGCTGCTGCTCGAACGCCTTGCGGATCTCCTCGCCGTTCTCCAGCTCGGACAGGCCGTCGAGAATTGCACCGAGGCCGTTCTCGCCGTTCAGGCCGGCCTCGAGCAGCTCTTCGCCGTACTTGTCAAAGACGGGCTTGAAGTATGCGCGCACGACGTGGCCGAAGATGATCGGGTCGGAGACCTTCATCATGGTGGCCTTCAGGTGCGCGGAGAAGAGCACGCCCTCTTCCTTGGCGCGCTTGACGGCCTCGAGCAGGAATGCGTCGAGGGCGGCGGCGGACATGTAGGTCGCGTCGATGACCTCGCCGGCCTGGACCTTCAGGCCCTCCTTGAGCACGGTGCCGTCGGTCATCTTGATGGTGAGGGTGTCCTCGGACGGGATAATGACGGACTTCTCGTTGTGGCGGAAGTCGCCGGCATCCATGGTGGCGACGTTGGTCTTGGAGTCCTTCGACCACTCGCCCATGGAGTGCGGGTGCTTCTTGGTGTAGTTCTTCACAGCCTCCGGCGCACGGCGATCGGAGTTGCCTTCGCGCAGCACCGGGTTCACGGCGGAGCCCTTGACGGCGTCGTACTTCTCCTGCGCCTCCTCGTACTCCGGCAGGTCAAAACCGGCGGCCTGCAGCTCGGCGATAGCCTTCTTCAGCTGCACCAGAGATGCGGAGATGTTCGGCAGCTTAATAATGTTCGCCTCGGGCGTCTTGGCCAGCTGGCCGAGCTGCGCCAATGCGTCGTCAAGCTTCTGCTCATCGGTGAGGCGCTCCGGGAACTGCGAGATAATGCGGCCGGCGAGCGAGATGTCGGCGGTATCCACATCGATCCCTGCCTGGGAGGCGAACGCCTCCACGATCGGCTTGAGCGAGTAGGTCGCCAGCAGGGGCGCCTCGTCGGTGCGGGTCCAGATGATCTTAGCCATTGTGCTCCTCATATTTCTGGTTGGCAGTGTTCAACCTCTCAGCGTACAGCGTTTACATACCGCTTGTCCTGTAAAAGGTAGTCTCGGGGGCATGAGTCTCACTATCGCTTCTGTGAATGTCAACGGGATTCGGGCCGCGACGAAGGTTCGCAACGAGGACAACCTGGGCATGCTCGAGTGGCTGCAGCACACCAGCGCCGACGTGGTACTGATGCAGGAAGTCCGCGCGACGGAGGAGCAGGCGCACGCGGCGCTTGCCCCCGCCCTCGATGAGGGTTGGCAGCTGGTAGTTGCGCCCGCTGAGGCGAAGGGGAGGGCCGGGGTCGGCATTTTGTCGAAGCATTCGCTTATCGACGTCCACACTGGCATCCCCGGATTCGAAACCGCCGGCAGGTTCCTGGCGGGGACCCTGCCGTGCGGGACGCGCGTCGCCTCCCTCTATCTGCCGTCGGGCGCGGCCGAGACCGCGAAGCAGGACGAAAAATACGAATTCCTCGATCAGTTCGAGCCCCTGCTCGCCCAGTGGGCCGCGCAGTACCCGCAGATGGTGATCGGCGGCGACTGGAACATCTGCCACCGCCGCGAGGACCTGAAGAACTGGAAGACGAACCGCAAAAAGTCCGGCTTCCTGCCGCCGGAGCGCGCGTTTATGGACTCGGTGTTCGGCGCATTCCCCGACGATGAGGCGCAGGATATAGAGGACAAGGCGAACTCGGGCTGGGCCGGCGCGGTGGAATACGGTGCCGGGGATGCTGGGGATCCAGCGCCGCGCACGGCTGCGGCGGAGCCGGCGTGGTTCGACGTGGCCCGTCGCCTGTCGCCCGAGGGCGCGCCGTACACGTGGTGGACCTACCGCGGACAGGCGTTTAACAACGACGCAGGGTGGCGCATCGACTACCAGGCGGCGACCGCAGACATGCTTGCCCGCGCACAGCGCAGTTGGGTGGAGAAGGCGGGCGCGGTGGAGCTGCGCTGGTCGGACCACTCTCCGCTTCTGGTCGAGTACGCCGACGGGGGTGGAGCATGATCGCTTCCTATGTTTCCAACTTCAGCACCGCGAACCTGGTCTCCATCCTCTACGTCATCGGCATCGTGGCCGAGGCGATGACGGCGGCGGTGGCGGCGGGCCGGATGCGCATGGACCTGTTCGGCGTGATCACGCTCGGCGCGCTGACCGCGCTGGGCGGCGGCACGGTGCGCGACGTGCTGCTCGGCACGTACCCGCTGACGTGGGTGGAGCAGCCGCTGTACCTGGTCACCGTGATCGTCGCGGCTGCGGTGACGGTGCGGGTGAGCTGGTTGCTCGTGCGGCTGCGGCGCAGCTTCCTCGTCGCCGATGCGATCGGCCTGGCGGCGTTCGCCGTGCTGGGTATCCAAACTGCTGTGGAGAACGGGCACGGCTTCATCATCGCGTGCGTTGCGGCGGTGACCACGGGCGTGTCGGGCGGTGTGCTTCGCGACGTCCTCTCCGACCGCGTCCCGCTCGTCTTCCACAAGGAGATGTACGCCTCGGCTGCCGTCATCGGTGTTGTGGTGTGGTGGGTCCTGTCCTGGCTGGGCATCCACGAGTGGGCGGTCATCCTAGTGACCCTGGTCGCGGTGCTCGGGGTGCGCCTGTTCTCGCTCAAGCGGGGCTGGAGCCTGCCGGTCTACGAATACGACGAGGAGGCGGCGGCCGCCTACGACCCGCGCTACGCGCTGACCACCTTCATGTATCACCGCGCTCGCCACATTCCGGGCGCGCGCACTGCGTACCGGGGCTTGAAGAAGATGAAGCTGCCGCCCAGGAGCGAGCGGAAGCGCTCCGACGGCGAGTGATCCTGACATCGCGCACCCCCGCCCCCAGATTCGGGGACGCGGGGGATTTTTGGGGCAACACCTGAACACTGTTCAAGCAATGCGGTAGCCTTTTGGCAGTCATTACATTGAGAACGGAGTTTAACCAATGTCACACGCACCTATTCTTGATATTGCACGCGAAAAGGCCCTGGAGAAGGGCGAGGGTCTGAACCAGGAGGAGATCCTGCAGGTCCTCCAGGTTCCTGACGAGGACCTCCAGGAGCTGCTGGAGATCGCGCACGAGACCCGCATTAAGCACTGCGGCGTTGACGTGTCGCTGGAAGGCATCATCTCCCTGAAAACCGGCGGCTGCCCGGAGGACTGCCACTTCTGCTCCCAGTCCGGCCTGTTCGAGTCCCCGGTCCGCGCCGTGACCCTGGACATCAACGAGCTCGTCGAGGCTGCCAAGCAGTCCGAGAAGATGGGCGCGGCCGAGTTCTGTATCGTCGCCGCCGTGAAGGGGCCGACCCAGCAGCTGCTCGACCAGGTTGCCGCCGCAGTCAAGGCCATCCAGGACGAGGTGGACATCTCCATCTCCGCATCCCTGGGCATCCTCACCCAGGACCAGGCGCGCCAGCTCAAGGAGATGGGCGTGTCGCGCTACAACCACAATTTTGAGACCGCGAAGTCTTACTTCCCCAACGTGGTGACCACCCACACCTGGGAGGAGCGCAAGAACACGCTCGAGTACGTGCTGGCCGAGGGCATGGAAACCTGCTGCGGCGGCATCATCGGCCTGGGTGAGTCCCTGGAGCAGCGCGCCGAGTTTGCCACCCAGCTCGCGGAGATCCAGCCGCACGAGGTCCCGATGAACTTCCTCGATCCGCGCCCGGGCACCCCGTTTGAGGACCGCCCGCTGGTTCCACAGGGCGAGGCGCTGCGCGCCGTCGCGGCGTTCCGCCTGGCCATGCCGACCGCCCAGCTGCGTTTTGCTGGTGGCACCGAGCTCGCGCTCGGCGACGACGGCACCGAAGCCGGCCTCCTCGGCGGCGCCAACGCCATCATCGGCGGCAACTACCTGACCACCCTGGGCCGCCCGATCGAGCAGGACCGCGAGGCCGTTGACCGCGTGCTTGACCTGGGCATCACCCCGGTCGGCCAGAAGATGAAGTCCGGCCACGGCGCGGTCTACGACACTATCAAGGCCCTCTAATGCGCGTGCCGGAGAGCACCGAGCTTGCCGACGCCATCCTGTCCGGCGAGCTTCAGCTGCCCGTGAACCCGAACCGCCCCTATGACGCGCCGCGCATTTGCCCGGTGTGCGAGCGTCGCATGGTGGTCAAGATCAGCCCGTTCGGCTGGGAGGCGTGCTGTTCCCGCCACGGCATCCTGCGCTCGGAGTGGCTAGAGCGGTAGCGGAGGTGCGAGTGGTTGCTAGGGCACGAAGCGCTTTGTGCTACGAAACGCTATCGCGCTGACGGCGAGTGTGACCAGGCATGCGGCACTCATGCCACTGACTTCGGCGGTGTACCACTCACCTATATGGGATTCAATAGTCCAGCACAGTGTCACCGCGATGAGGAAGGTGGAGAAAGCGGTGATGAGGCCGCGCCCGGTGCCGTAGGAGGCGTAGACCAAACCGAGCGCAACCCCCACGATGGCAGCCACGAAGAAGAACGCGATGTGGAGCAGCATCGTCAGGGTCATAGATGTGGTGTCTTGCCCGGCGTTCGCCATGATGTAGGCATCGCCGTTCGTGTCCGTCCAGGGTACGTCTGCGCCGTTGGTGAATAGGAACAGGTCATAGGGCTGGTAGTACGGGTTCTTGAACTGGTTGTAGATCGAGGATGCCGCGGTGGACACTCCAAGTATCACCGCCGCAATGACGGCGGTGATTGTTGCAGAGTTCATCCACGCGGAAAAGCTCGCGCCGAGCTGGTTTAACGCGCTCCACTGCGTGCCAGCGTGGAAAAATAGGGCGGTCAGGGCGAAGCCTCCGAAGATGGTCCAGAAGGAACCGTCTCCACTGTAGAAACGGCCCAGAGGGGCCAGGATTAGTAATACGGCCAACGCCACCAGGTAGGACAGCGGCTTGAAGGGGCTGAGGAAGAGTTTCATCGTGCGGGCCTTTCTGTCGCAAGGAGGTCGATGAGTTCGGCATCGTCCGGGTACTCGATGGGTAGGTGGACATCGTTCTCACTGATGGGTTCGGTGAAAGTGGCGCGTGTCGTCGGCCCGAGGCTCGCTGACTCCGCAACAGGGAAGCGGGCGATAAGTTCTTTGATCTCGGCGGTGGGGCCGGTGACCGTCGGAAAACGCAGGCGGGCGTCGTCGAGTGGGACAGGGCGCGAGACCTCGTGATCGAATGTCTGCATGACATGGGTGGCCAAACCGGCGAAGTCCTCGGCGCGATGCGACGCCATCACCACGCTGCGCTGCGGGTTCTCCGCGATGTAGTCAATCAGCCGCTGGCGGACCTGTTTACGGGTGGTGGTGTCGATGCCGTCAAACGGCTCGTCGAGGAGTAGCAGGTCCTTGCCGATGGCTAGGGCCACCTCGATGGTGAGGAGGCGGCGCTGCCCAACGGAGAGGTCCCTGATACGGGTGTTGGGGAAGTCGAGCTCTGCATGTGGGTGGATGGCCGCGACCGCGCGCAGGTGGTCGTCTACGGTCGTGCCCGCAAACTTCGCGTCCGCACCAGCCGGGACAAACGCGGCGTGCGGGCCCATGAGTGTGTGTAGGAAATGGGTTTTGCCGGCGGCGTTTGGGCCGACCAGCGCGTAGAAGCCGGGGTTCATTGGGGGCGCTCCTTTTTAATCATTGCGGCCAGCTCCTCGGTGGTGATGCCGAGCTGGTTGGCCTCATGGACAAGCGGTTGGACAAAGTTGCGGGCAAATGCCTCGCGACGCGTACCTAATACCTGGTCACGCGCACTCTCTAGAACAAACATGCCGAGCCCGCGACGCTTTTCCAGCAGGCCCTCGTCGAATAGTTCGGTGAGCGCCTTGGCGGAGGTTGTTGGGTTGACGGAGTGATAGGCGGACAACTCGTTGGTGGACGGCACCCGGTCGCCGGGAGCGAGGGCGCCAGCGCCGATGAGGTCACGTAACTCATCGGCAATCTGTTGGTATATGGGTTTACCACTCATGTGGGTAACCATAGAACCAGCAAGGCTGGCGTGTCAACCCCCAAATTTTCCAACGCGCCGGTAGGGCCGGTTAGGTCGCGAAAGCTGCTTGTCAGCGCTGATTTCTAGCAGTGCTGCATCCCTGTACTACTGGTCGGGTCGAGCAAGTGGTAGGCGAAATCTGAAATACCTACCGCAACTACCGCCACACCTGGGGGGCATGGAGGGAGCCGGTGGCGAGGGTGTCGCCGGTATGGGTGAGGCGGTCGACGTGGCGCGAGAGATCGTGGGCGACGGTGGTGGCGTCGTAATTGCTGCGTGCGGCCCATTGACCTGCGACATCAGGGGCGCATTCGGGGGAGAACTGCACCGAAACGATGGGGTCGAGCCACATTGCCTGGATAGGGCAGTGAGCACTCGAACCGAGTAGTTGCGCGCCGGGCGGGAGTGACACTACTGCGTCGTGGTGGGATTCGACGACAACCGGCTCGAGGATGAGGGGGCGAGGAGAAGGTCTGTGCGACCGGCTTCGGTCAGCGACAGCCGTACGGTGCCCTTTTTTGTTCTGGCTGGCCAGGCCAACGGAGACGTCGCCGCCGAAGCAGTCGGCGATGATCTGGTGGCCGAGGCGCTGGAGCGGGCGGATCGGGTCGAGCTGGAGGACAGTGATACGCACGTTGAGGAATCAAACGAGACGATGTGACGCATTTCATCAGTGACGCGGATCTGCCGTTGCCCTCGCGTTCTCTTGAGGGCCAGCTTCTCGAATGAAGTCTAGCCGCGGTGCGGATGTTCTCCCTTGGCATCCTGAACTGTCTCAGGGCGGTTACTTACAGTCATCGCTGCTCTTTTCGTGGGCTTCATCGTAGCGATAAAGAACCCCCGGTTCCCTCGATTACGTATCGGGTTAATATGTGGTGTATGAAACGCGTCCTTTCCGGAATCCAGCCCACCGCCGACTCCTATCACCTGGGGAACTACCTCGGTGCGCTGAAGCAGTGGATTGACCTGCAGGACGACTACGAGGCGTTCTACTTCATCCCGGACCTGCACGCGATCACGGTGGAGCAAGACCCGGAGGAGCTGCGCCAGCGCACGATCGCCGGCTGCGCGCAGCTGATCGCGCTGGGCATCGACCCGGAGAAGTCGACGCTGTTCGTGCAGTCGCACGTGCCGGAGCACGCGGAGCTGACCTGGGTGCTGCAGTGCCTGACCGGTTTCGGCGAGGCCAGCCGCATGACCCAGTTCAAGGACAAGAGCCAGAAGCAGGGGCAGGACCGCACCTCGGTGGGCCTGTTTACTTATCCCGTCTTGATGGCCGCGGACATCCTGCTGTACTCCCCGCAGCTCGTGCCGGTGGGCGAGGACCAGCGCCAGCACCTGGAGTTGACGCGCAACCTGGCGGAGCGCTTCAACGCCAAGCGCGGCGAGACGTTCGTGGTGCCGGAGGGCTTCATCCCGGAGGGCGCGGCGAAGATCTATGACCTGCAGGATCCGACCTCCAAGATGAGCAAGTCGGGCCAGAACCCGAAGGGCCTGATTAACCTGCTGGACGCGCCGAAGACGTCGGCAAAGCGCATCCGCTCGGCCATGACCGACGCGGACGGCGTCATCGCCTACGACAAGGAGAACAAGCCGGGCGTGTCCAACCTGCTGGTTATCCAGTCGGCGCTGACGGGCAAATCCATCGATGACCTGGTCGCCGGCTACGAGGGTCAGGGCTACGGCGCGCTCAAGGTGGACACGGCGGACGCGCTCGAGGCGTTCACCACCCCGCTGCGCGCCCGCTACGACGAGCTCATGTCGGACCAGGCGGAGCTCGAGGCCATCCTCGCCCGCGGTGCGGAGCGCGCCCGCGAGGTCGCCGCGCCGCTGCTCGCCGATGTCTACGAGAAGACCGGTTTTCTCAAGCGCGCCTAGCACCACACGGGGCATCAAGTATCGACGCCCCAACGCTTCCTCTACGATTGTGGTGCTGACAACAGTCCACTGAGTGAGGAAGGATTGCCGCATGGCAACATCGACGTCGCCGTCCAAGGCGTACACCGACGAGCACGGCATTGAGCGTGCCACGAAGCAGCAGCAGGACGGCGCCATGGGCGGGGTGCAGAAGAAGGCGCCCGCCGTTGGCCACCTGTTGCGCATGAACGACCGCTTCGGCGCCCAGGGCGGCAACCACTACGCCGCGGGCATCACGTACTTTTCCGTGCTCTCGCTCTTCCCGCTTTTGATGCTGGTTTTCGCCGGCCTCGGTTTCTTCCTCAACGCCCGCCCGGACCTCATGCAGGACATCCAGAACCAGGTCAGCGAGAGCCTGGAGGGCGACATGGGCAGCATGGTCAATGACCTCATCCAGTCCGCGATTGATCAGCGCGGCGCGGTCGCCGGCATCGGCCTGCTCACCACCCTGTGGTCCGGACTGGGCTGGATGAACAACCTGCGCGTCGGCGTCTCCGCGATGTGGAACCTGGACGCCAACGAGGGCGGCGGCTTCGTGTCCAAGAAGCTGTGGGACCTCGTTGGCCTGATCGGCCTCATTGTGCTGTTCGTCGTCGCGTTCGCCGTCACCGCGCTCGGTGTGTCGGGCTGGACGGACCAACTGCTCGAGTACATCGGCCTGGACCAGGTCCCGGGCGCGCGCGTGCTGGTGTGGGTCGTCGGGCTGCTCGTGGGCATCCTGGCGAACTTCCTCGTCATGCTGTGGGTCGTGATGTTCCTGCCGCGCACGAAGGTGCCGGTGAAGTCCGGCATGCAGGGCGCGCTGCTCGGCGCGATCGTCTTCGAGGTGATCAAGCAGTTCGCCGGCCTCATCATCGGCTCGATGACCGGCAACCCGGCGGGCGCCATCTTCGGCCCGCTGATCTCCCTGATGGTTGTGCTCTATCTGATCTGGCGCGTCGTCCTGTACATGTCCGCGTGGACCGCGACAACCCAGGAGAGCCTGAAGCGTGCGCCCGCGGAGGTGCCGGAGCCCGCCGTGATCAACGTGCGCTCCGGCGCCGCCCGCCAGAATTCCAACACCGGCAAGGCGCTCGGTGTCGGCGCGGCTATCGGCGCCGTCGGTGTCGGGGTGGTGTCCCTCTTGACCCGAGGCTAAGCGCCAGCGCCACCAGCGCCAGCACGGCCACGCCGGCGACGATCCCGATGGACTTCCACGGGGTGGTCGCCGGCGCTTTTTGCGCATCAGTGCTTGTCGACGCCCCCTCGTCCGGACCCGGAGCGAGGGGAGTGGTGGAGGGCGAGGTGGAGGGGGCGGTGGCGTCGTCAAGCGATGCGACGCCCTGGCCCGCGGCGACGGGGTAGGCGGCGGCGAGGAGCTCCTGGGCCTGGCCCCACGCCCGGTGCTCGCCGACGGTGGTGTCCAGGAGCACCGCAACGAGGCGGCGACCGTCGTGGTGCACGCCGCCGACGAAGGTGTGGTTGGCGTCGTCGGTGTAGCCGGTTTTGCCGCCGATGCCTTCGGGGTCGTTGAGGTAGAGCTGGTTGTCGTTCCAGAGCTGGAAGCCGGGCAGGTCGTCGAAGCCGGGGAACTCGTAGGAATCCGTGTCCACGATGCCGGCAAAGGTCTGGTTCTGGAACGCGGCGCGGTAGGCCAGCGACAGGTCCCAGGCGGAGGTGGACATGCCGGGGGCGTCGAGGCCGGAGTAGGACGCGACGTAGGTATCGCGCATGCCGAGGTCCTGGGCGAGCGCGTTGACCTTGCGCAGCGCCGCGTCGTCGCCGCCGATCGCCTGGGCGAGGGCGTGGGCGGTATCGTTGCCCG
This sequence comes from Corynebacterium sp. Marseille-P8863, assembly GCF_946902955.1. Lineage (NCBI taxonomy): Bacteria > Bacillati > Actinomycetota > Actinomycetes > Mycobacteriales > Corynebacteriaceae > Corynebacterium > Corynebacterium sp. Marseille-P8863. The sequence continues at coordinate 335,985 of NZ_CAMPQC010000001.1, forward strand.
ACGCCATGAGCAGGCCGTGCAGGAGGTCGTTGACGGTGTAGGTGCCGCCCGCCCCGATGCCGGCGCGCGAGCCCTCCTGGTTCGCAGACGCTTCCGAGACCGGGACCTGTTGGTCTAGCGGGAGCTCGTTGATCACCACGAGCGCGAGCAGGACCTTGATAATCGAGGCCGGCCGGTACCGCCCGTGCGGGTCCTTCATCGCGACGACCTCGCCGGAGTCGGCGTCGAACACGGCCCAGGCGGAGGCGTACACGTCGCGCGGCACCGCATAGCCGGGCGGGACGATCACGCCGCAGGGGCCGTCGTAGACCTGCGGCGGCGGCGTCGGCGTGGGCTGACCCGGCGCGAGCCGCTCGGAGGTGGACATCGCTGCCGACGGCCGCTGCGCGTTCGGGCAGTTGTCGGTGTCCGGGGCGCGGTCGCGCACCGGTGGGACCCAGTTGCCAAACTCGTCAAAGTGGCCGGGGCCTGGGGTGAGCGCAGTCGTGGACGTCTCCTGCGCGACCGCCAGGTTCGGGGCGGCAGGCACCGCGATGGCTATCGACGCCACCGCCACGGCAGCGACACTTCTCCGTTGCACAAACACATCGCATGATCGTACGCGCTGCCTGCCACGGGCCCGCGGACGGACGCGCGGGCGGCGCTACTCGTCGTTCTGGGCGTAGCGGGCGGCGAGGCGCTCGATGAGCTCGTCGGTGAGCTTGTCGTCAGCGAGGATCGTATCGAGCATGTCGTTGTGCATTGCAATTGTGTCGGCGTCGGCGGGGCGGCGGTCCTCGGGGGCTGGGTCGTCGTCGTACGAGTCGCCGGCGAGGTCCACGCCCAGGCCGTCGAGGAGGCTCTCGGGTTCGGCGGGCTCAGTGGCGTCGCGAGGCGATTGCTCGGCCTTGTCCAGCATCGTCGGGTCGATGGCGGAGAATTCGTGGGTGAACTCCTGCAGGAAATCGTCCGCCTCCGTCTGCGCGGTGGCGCGGCGCTTGCCCTTGCGCACCTCGCTTTCGATGCGGCGCTGCAGCGCCTTCTCCATCTGGCGGTGGCGCCACGAGCGCACGCGGGTCGGCTCCAGCTCGCGGGCGACGGCGCGCGAGCGGTGCTCCGCCTTCTTGGCCAGGTGCGCCACCTGTACCGCGGTCTCATTCACCGGGGCGTACTCCGGGTTGGTGGACACGCGCCAATTCCCCCAGTAGCCGGCGAGGAACAGCGCGAAGCTGACGATCGGCCCCAGCACCATGCCCACGGCGAGGAACCCGGTCGCGTTGCCCAGCAGCATGATCAGCGCGCAGGCGACCGCCGGGATGACCGTCGGCTGGTTGTCGCCGAAAATGGACGGCTCGCGCCCGGTGACCACGTCGCGGATCATGCCGCCGCCCGTCGCCGTGAACACGCCCATCATGATCGTGGGCAGGATGGGGAGGCCGTACGTGATCGCCTTGCCCACGCCCGTGGCGGCCCACAGCGCCGAGACGAACGCGTCGCCGTGGCTTTGTAAGAGCTCCCAGGCCTTGCCCTTGAAGTAGGTGAAGCGGGCGATGAGCGCGCCCGTGAACGCCAAGATGAGGTACTCGGGTTGGTTCATGGCGGCGACGGTGCCCTGGTTGATCAGGACGTCGCGAAGCATGCCCCCGCCGAGGGCTGACAGCATGGCGATGAAGAAGAAACCGATGATGTCGTAGCCGCGGTGGCGGGCCAGGGTTCCGCCGATGATGCCCATGAGCAGCACACCGGAGACGTCGAACCAACGGTAGATAGTGGTGATAAGGGGATCGACCTGATCGGGGGTCATGGCGTGGGATGCCTGAAGCTTTCTAGAACTTGGAGAAGCGCTTGATCAGCTGGTTTTCCATCTCGGTCCAGGATTCCGCCTTATCCGTGAATGGGGCGGACGGGACGTAGCCTGCGGCCTCGGTGGAACCGAGCATGTAGGCCAGGTAGTCCTGGAAGCGCGGGTTGGCCAGCAGGAAGGAGTTGAGGGAGTCGTCCTTGGCCCAGTCGGCGGCGTCGGCAAGCAGCTCGTACGCCTTCGCCATCTGCTGGGTGTCCACGGTGTCGACACCCTTCGCGATGTCCTGCGCAAGCCCGTTGAACGAGTAGGAGTTGTCCGGGTGGACCTCCACCTTCAGGTCGCCGGCGTTGGCGGCGTTGACCAAGTCCGGCCAGGTGGACAGGGAGGCCAGGTCGTGCTCGTCGTTCTGCAAGATCCAGCGGCCGAGATGCTTCGTGGACGGGAACGTCATGATCTCGCCGTACTTGCCCATGAACACCGGGGCGGAGCCGAGGTAGGTGCGCAGGGTGTACACGCTCTTGCCCTGGATGGAGATCTTGACCGGGTCGATGCCGGCGTTGGCCCACACCGTGGCGTCGTACGGGTCCGCCGCGGCGGCCTGCTCCTTCGCCGCCGCCTCCTCGCGTTCCTTGTTCGCGGCGCGCGTTGCCTGGGCGGACTCGATCGCGGCGCGCGCATTATCGACGCTCGCAGCATCCAGCTCATCCGCCGACACCAAACGCACAGCGCCATCGAGCGACTCCACGACCCCCTTCCAGTTGGCCAGGATGACGTGGCCGAGCCCGGTCCACTCGTCCATGCCGTTCTCGCCCGCGTAGTGGTCGGCGCCGCGCGCCACGTTGCCCAGCACCGAGTGCGAGGCGAAGAAGATCTGCGCGTGCTCGGCGCTGGCCACGTCCGCCAGCGAGCGAGCAATCTGCAGCACGCCGCCCAGCGACGAGACGTTGACGTGGCTCGGGCGTCCCGCCAAGTACTCCGGCGCGCCGATGATGTCGAACGTGTGCTTCTCGTCCGGCACGACGCGGTCGTCGCCCTGGCCGCTAAAGTGCGCCCACTTCGGGTGGTCCGTCAGGTCGTGCTCGGCGTGGGTATTGATGTACGCCAGCAGCTCGGCCGGTGAATTAAACACCAGGATGGACTGGTCGTCTCCGAGGAACGCCTGCCACTCGGAGCCGTGCTCCTTCCAGGTCGGGGCCCACAGGGTGTAGAAATCGCCCAGGGTCAGTGAAATCTTGACGGGGAGGATCGCGCGCGTGCTCATGAACGCAAACTTTACTAAAGGTCGCCGCGCGCGACGCACCCAACCCGCTACCCCTCCCGGCTACGCCGTCGGACGCCAGAAGCCGCGGAACGGCATGCCGATGTTCTCGGTGCGCACCGGATTGAGCTGGACGGGGTCGCCCGCCTCGATCATCATCCCGTCGCCGGCGTACATGGCGACGTGGCCGTCCCACACCACCAGGTCGCCCTCCTGCAGGTCCTCGTACGCCACCTGCTGGCCGACGGCCTGCTCCGCTGCGGTGCGCGGGATGTCCACGCCGGCCTGCCCATACGCCCAGGAGGTGAGACCGGAGCAGTCGAAGCCGCCGGGCTGGCTGCCGCCCCAGGTGTACGGGGTGCCGATCTGCGACTTCGCCGCCTGCACCGCAGCGGACCCGGCCGTACTCGCAGGGCTTGCAGGGCTCACCGGCTTGCCGAGCTCCGGCGGGGTCGCCTCGCCCGCAGGGCCGGGTTCGCCGCCGCCGACGCTCGCCGCCATCGGCTGCGCCGCCGGGCGGGTTTCCGGCACCGGGGCGGTGGTGGGACGGATCGCGGCCAGGGGAGAGCGATCGACCAGCTCGCCGAGCGTGCGCTGCGCTTCCTGCGCGACCGGCGACGCCACCATCGCCTCCCGGGCTTGCATCGCCAGCGTCGTCTGGTTCAGCCGGTCGGCGAGGCCGTCGAGGTCATTGCCCAAGGTTTCCAGGATTGCGCCAGCCTTGAGCAGGCCGGTGATCACCACGGGCGCGGCGGCGGAGAGCTGCGCGAGCGGCCCGCCGACGGCAGCTGCGGCAGCAGCGGCGGACGCGTTGCGGACCATGGAGATGGCGGTGTCCACGAGCTCGCCCACCGCGGTGGCGACGAGCGTGGTGCCGGTGACGACGATGTCGCTGATCTCGTCGCGCTGCTCGGTCAGCGCGGTGACCGCGTCGCGGTAGCGCCCGGCATCCGCCCCGACGACGCTGGCGAGCGGGTCGAAGGCGGCGAACTGCGGGGTGGAAAACGGCGGGAGCGTCGGGAAAATCTCCGGGCAGGACGCGAAGATCTTCGTGGCCGCGTAAAGCGGGTCGATGCACGAGCCCCGCGCGGTATCGCGCACCGCGGTGAAGGTGGGATGTTGGGCGAACGCGGTCAGGGGCGATGGCGTTGCTGTGCTCATAGCGCGCCCTCCAGGGTGAGCCCCGTGGTCTCGTCCACACAGTGGGCTGCCTGCAGCGTGAGGTCCATGTTGCCCGCGATCCGGCGGGCGGCCTCCTGCAGCTCTTCGGCCTTGCCGTTGGAGCAGCGGATGGCGCCAGCGGTGGCGCGGGCGAAGTTTGCGAGCGGGCCGGTGGCGGGGATGGGCAGTTCGGACAGGGGCGCAAGCGATGCTGCGTCATTGCGCAGCGCATCGGTGTGGGTGCGGACATGTGTGGCGTCGAGTTCAAATACGTTCATGCAGTATTAGACGCAGCGAAGGCGCCCCCGGTTCCATCGAGAGCCAAAAAAGTGACAAATTTTTCGTCGCGCCCGCTGGACCTCGTTGTTTCGCGGTCGTTTCGCGCCAGTGGGTTAGCATGGAGAGTCATGGACATCACCGTTGTGAATCATCCCCTTGCCGCCTCCCGCCTGACCATCATGCGCGACGAGCGCAGCAACAACGCAGCCTTCCGCGCGGCGCTCGCGGACCTGGGCACCATGCTGATCTACGAGGCCTCCCGCGACCTCGAGGTGGAAACCTTCGACACCGTCACCCCGGTGGATACCGCCCAGGGGTCCCGGCTGAAGACGCCGCCAATCATCGTCCCCATCATCCGCGCCGGCCTCGGCATGATCGATCCCGCGCTGTCCATGATCCCGGACGCGCAGGTCGGCTTCATCGGCATGGCCCGCAATGAGGAGACGCACGAGCCGGTGCCGTACCTGGAGGCGCTGCCGAACGACCTGTCCGGCCAGCCCGTCTTCCTCGTCGACCCGATGCTGGCCACGGGCGGCTCGCTCATCCACGCGATCGACCTGTTGGTTGACCGCGGGGCGGACGATATTACCTGTGTGTGCATGGTGAGTGCGCAGCCGGGCGTCGATAAGCTGCAAGCTCACGGCGGTCCCATCCGGCTCATCACCGCGGCGATCGACCCGAGCTTGAACGAGCAGGCGTACATCGTGCCCGGGCTTGGCGACGCCGGCGATCGCCTCTACGGGCCGCGCAATATTGACTTTTAGCTCTGCGCTGGGCGTGCGCGCGTAGACTGTCAGGCTAAGCACACGCCACATCGAGAGAGCCGGAGGGACAATGGCAGACACGGCATCAATCGCGGCAGCCGTGGACACATGGGTCACGCAGCACCACGACGAGGTCATCGAGTGGCGCCGACATCTGCACTCCCACCCCGAGCTCTCCAACGAAGAGGTCCAGACGACCAGGTTCATCCACGATGTCCTCGTCGCGCACGGGCTGCAGCCCGTCCCCTTCCCGGGCACCGGGCTGTACGTGGACATCGGACCGGAGGGCGGCGAACGCCTCGCGTTCCGCGCAGACATTGATGCCCTGAAGGTCACCGAGCAGACCGGCCTCTCGTTCGCCTCCACTGAGCCGGGGGTCTCTCACGCGTGCGGCCACGATGTCCACACCACCGTTGCGCTGGCGCTCGCATGTGCGCTTGCCAAAGCACCCTTGCCCCACGGCGTACGCGTCATCTTCCAACCGGCCGAAGAGGTCATGGGCGGCGGCGCGCTCGACGTCATCAAATGGGGCGCGCTCGAAGGCGTGAGCACGATTTACGCGCTGCACACCGAGCCGAAGCTGCGGGTGGGGCAGGTCGGCGTGCGCACCGGGGCGATCACGTCTGCCTCAGACGTGCTGAGCGTGCGGGTGGAGGGGCCGGGCGGCCACACCTCGCGCCCGCAGCTGACCACGGACGTGGTCTACGCCCTTGGCGCGCTGGTGACGCAGCTGCCGGCGCTGCTGTCGCGCCGCGTGGACCCGCGCACCGGCACCGTGCTGGTGTTCGGCCACGTGGAGGCCGGCGACGCCCCGAACGCGATCCCAAAGGTCGGCGTGCTGGACGGGACGATCCGCACCGCGGACATCACCACCTGGCGCGGGCTGGAGGACCTGCTCACGGACCTGATCGACCTGGTCGTCGCGCCGACCGGCTGCACCTACCACCTGGATTACGTGCGCGGCGTGCCGCCAGTGCTGAACGACGACGCCGCCACCGCCCTCGCGGCCGCCGCCGGCCGCGCCGTGGACCCGCACGGGATCGTCACTGCCCCGCAGTCCTCGGGCGGAGAGGACTTCTCCTGGTACCTCGAGCACATCCCCGGCGCGATGGTCCGCCTCGGCGCGTGGAGCGGGAGCGGGGAGCAGTACGACCTGCACCAGGGCAACCTGAACATTGACGAGCGCGCCATCGCCGTCGGCGTGCGCTTCTTCGGCTCCGTGGTGGAGCAGTACTTCAACGCATCGAAGCCTTAGACGGGCCTGTACACTGGCGCACGAAAAATTCCGCTCGCATAAAAAAGGGGAGAGAAACTCGGTGTCGAAGAAGATCGTCATTGTTGGTGGAGGTCCGGCAGGGTACGAGGCCGCGCTGGTCGCGTCAAATTACGGCGCGGAGATTATCGTGGTGGAGGACCAGGGGGCTGGCGGATCGGCGATCCGGAAGGACGTGGTGCCGTCGAAAAGCTTCATTGCGGGCGCCAACATTAAGACGGACTTGCGTCGCGCCGACGACATGGGGCTCAACCACGGCCTGGGCGAGGCGCACCTGGCGCTGAGCGCGCTGAACAACCGCGTAGTGGCGCTGGCGGCCGAGCAGTCGCGCGACATTCGCGCCCAGCTGGACCGCGTGGGCGTGCGCTTTATCGACGGCCGCGCGCGCTTCACCGACGAACAGCACGGCCACACCACGCACAGCCTCGAAGTCGAGTGCGCCGACGGCACTACCGAGCACATCGACTGCGACATGGTGCTCGTCTGCACCGGCGCGAGCCCGCGCGTGCTCAAGGGCGCCGAGCCGGACGGGGAGCGCATCCTCAACTGGCGCCAGATGTACGACCTCATCGAGATGCCCACCCACCTCATCGTCGTCGGCTCCGGCGTCACCGGCGCGGAGTTCGTCTCCGCCTTCGCCGAGCTGGGCGTGAAGGTGACCATGGTGGCGTCGCGTAACCGCATCCTGCCGCACGACGATGCGGATGCCGCAGACGTGCTCGAGACCGTCCTGGGCAACCTGGGCGTGCAGCTGGAGAAGGACGCGCGCGTCGAGCGCGTGGAAAACACCGGCGGCGGCGTGGTCGTCCACACCACCGACGGGCGCGCCATCGAGGGCTCGCACGTGATGATGTCCATCGGTTCCATCCCGAACACCGCGGACCTGAACCTGGAGGCCGCCGGTGTGGAGACCACCCCGTCGGGCCACATCCACGTCGACCGCGTCTCCCGCACCAACGTCTCCGGCATCTACGCTGCGGGCGACTGCTCCGACCTCATGCCGCTGGCATCCGTGGCTGCGCAGCAGGGCCGCATCGCCGTGGACCACGCGCTCGGCGAGGGCGTGACCCCCCTGCGCATCAAGACCGTGGGCAACGCCGTGTTCACCCGCCCCGAGATCGCCGCGGTGGGCGTGACCGAGCAGCAGATCAAGGACGGGGAGGTGGCCGCCGAGGTGTACAAGCTGCCCCTGGCCACCAACGCGCGCGCCAAGATGCGCTCCCTGCAGCACGGCTTTGTCAAGATCTTTGCCCGCAAGGGCTCCGGCCAGGTCATCGGCGGCGTGATCGTCGCGCCGACCGCCTCCGAGCTCATTCACTCGCTCACCATCGCGGTGGCCAACAACCTCACCGTCGCGCAGCTGGCCAACTCCATGGCGGTCTACCCGTCGCTGTCCGGCTCCGTCACGGAGGCGGCGCGCCGCCTGGTGAAGAAGTCCGACCTGGATTAAACCTCACAGCGCCGGGAACGCCCGCTGCGGGCACCCGTGGCGCGGGCACGTCTCGCACCCCGGCCCGATCGGGGTGGCGGAGTCCGGCGACAGGTCGAGCCCGTCCGCGTAGACCATCCGGTCCGCGTGGGCGGCGTCGCACCCCAGCGCCACGGCGTTTTCCTTGCGCGGTTTCCCAAACTCCACCGCCGGGCCCTGCACCATCCGCGCCACCCACATGTACGTCCGCCCGTCGGGCATGACGGAGACCTGCCGGGTGACGCGGTTGGAGGTCTCAAACGCCCGATGTACCACCCACAGCGGGCAGGTCCCGCCGCGCTGGGAGAAGTGGAACGAGGTGGTGGACTGCCGCTTCGAGATGTTGCCCGCCCGGTCGGTGCGGATGAACACGAAGGGGATGGCGGTCGCGCCGGGCCGCTGCAGGGTGCCCAGCCGCTGGCAGGTGGACTCGAAGCCGGTGCCGAAGCGCGCGGAGATCACGTCCACGTCGTAGCGGGTTTCCTCCGCCGCCTCCAGGATGAGCGAATACGGCATGGTGGCGGCCGCGGCGAAGTACTGCGCCAGGCCGTGGCGCGCGAGTTGGCGGGCGCGGGGGTTGGCGATGGGGGAGGCGTGGGCGTCGAGAAGCTGCCCGTGCGCGATGCGCGCGTAGTGGTACGACAGCTCGAAGCACTGCTGGGCCTCGGAAAGGCCGGTGCGCAGGCGGATCTCGCGCGCGTCGGCGCTGGCGGCCGAGCGCTCGCCGCCGGTGTGCTGGTTGAAGCGGACGGTGTAGCCGAAGTCGCGGTCCAGCACGGCGGCGATGCGGGTGAGCCGCAGCTGGCGCGCGTGCAGCGGGGTGGCGAAGTCCTCTGCGGCCGTGTCCAGGTCGTGGAAGTAGTTGTTGTGCTGCTGGAAGAAGTCGCGCACGACGATGTGCGGGTTGCTGGCGGCGCCGGCGAGCATCCCGGGAAGGTCTTTGATGCCCTGCGCAACGGCGGGGTAGCGTAGCGCGATTTCCGCGAGCTCCGACTCCGGCGCGCCGGGCAGCAGCTCCGCGAGTTCGCCGGCGACGCGCTGCTCGGCGTCGGGGGAGAAGAACGTCGCGTCCAGCCCGAAGACCTGCGTGAGCTGCAGGAGCACGGTGACGGTGAGGGGCCGCTGGTCGTTTTCCAGCTGGTTGAGGTAGCTGGTGGAGATGCCGAGCTTGCGCGCCATGTCCACCTGCGTGAGCCCCTCGTTGGCGCGCAGCGTGTGGATTCTTGCCCCCGCGTAGTGCTTGGTCATTGGGCCTCCCCGCCGCTTCGGTGCGTTGAACTGTGGTTTTACAAAGTTTACAAAAACCGCGCACCCGTGACACTCCTTTTCACACAGCAAAATATGTCGTGCGACACATTCGCCCGCTTACTATGAGGTGCACCAAGTCGCTTATCGACGCCCACTCGCCCCCACACCAGCCGAGGAGTTGCACATCGAATGATCAACCACGAAGTCCGCACCCGGAAGTCCGCCGACGATTTCCCCATCGAGGAACACCTCGCCTACAAGGTGGCCAAAGTCGCCGCCGACCCGGTCGAGGTGCCGGCAGACACGCGCGAGATGATTATCAACCGCATCATCGACAACGCCTCCGTCGCCGTCGCCTCCTACGGCCGCCGCCCCGTCGCCACGGCGCGCGAGATGGCGCTGGCGCACCCGGTCGCCGAGGGCGGCGCGCAGGTTTTCGGCGCGGACGGCGCCTACTCCGCCGAGTGGGCCGCGTTTGCCAACGGCACGGCCGTGCGCGAGCTGGACTTCCACGACACCTTCCTCGCCGCCGAATACTCGCACCCGGGCGACAACATCCCGCCGATCCTGGCCGTCGCCCAGCACAAGGGGCTCGACGGCAAGGCGCTTATCCGCGGCATCGCCACCGGCTACGAGATCCAGGTCAACCTGGTCAAGGGCATCTGCCTGCACGAGTGGAAGATCGACCACGTCGCGCACCTCGGGCCGTCGGTGGCGGCCGGCATCGGCACCATGCTGGACCTGGACGTGGACACCATCTACCAGGCAGTCGGCCAGGCGCTGCACACCACTACCGCCACCCGCCAGTCCCGCAAGGGCCTGATCTCCTCGTGGAAGGCGTCCGCACCGGCGTTTGCCGGCAAGATGGGCATCGAGGCCGTCGACCGCACCATGCGCGGCGAGGGCGCGCCGGCCCCGATCTGGGAGGGCGAGGACGGCTTTATCGCCTGGATGCTGCACTCCCCGGAGCGCACCTACACCGTGCCGCTGCCTGCCGACGGCGAGGCCAAGCGCGCCATCCTGGAGACCTACACCAAGGAGCACTCCGCCGAGTACCAGGCCCAGGCGCCGATCGACCTGGCGCGCCGCATGAAGCAGACCATCGCTGATGCCGGCAAGTCCACCGCCGACATCGAATCCATCGTCCTGCACACCTCGCACCACACCCACTACGTCATCGGTACCGGCGCGAACGACCCGCAGAAGATGGACCCCACCGCATCCCGCGAAACCCTCGACCACTCCATCATGTACATGTTCGCCGTCGCGCTCGAGGACGGCACCTGGCACCACGTCAACTCCTACACCCCGGAGCGCGCCGGCCGCCCCGAGACCGTCGCCCTGTGGCACAAGATCTCCACGGTGGAGGACAAGGAGTGGACCCGCCGCTACCACTCGCAGGACCCGAACGAGAAGGCCTTCGGCGCGCGCGCCGTGATCACCTTCGCCGACGGCACCGCCATCGAGGACGAGATGGCTGTCGCCGACGCCCACCCGTTCGGCGCCCGCCCCTTCGAGCGCGACAACTACATCCAGAAATTCCGCACCCTCGCCGAGGGCATTGTCGCCCCGGAGGAGCAGGACCGCTTCCTGGCCGCGGTGCAGGACCTGGAACACCTCACTGACCTGTCCGCGCTCAACATCGCGGTCAATGACGACGCGAAGGCGGGCGCCCCCGAGATCCCAGGAGGCATCTTCTAAATGTTTGCACCAGAGAAGACACCGCGTGAGCGTCGGCAAGCATTGCGCGACTCGCTCACCTCGGAGACCATCACCACACTGCCGGGCGCGTTCAACCCGCTCACGGCGCGGTTGATCGAGGACATCGGCGCCTTCGAGGGCGTGTACGTCTCCGGCGCCGTGGTGGCCAACGACCTCGGCCTGCCCGACATCGGCCTGACCACCCTGTCCGAGGTAGCCAACCGCGGCGGCCAGATCGCCCGCGCCACCAACCTGCCAGTGCTTATCGACGCCGACACCGGCTTCGGCGAACCCATGTCCGCAGCCCGCACCGTCGCTGAATTCGAAGCCGCAGGACTCGCGGCGCTCCACCTGGAAGACCAGGTGAACCCGAAGCGCTGCGGCCACCTCGACGGCAAGGAGGTCGTGCCCCGCGACCTCATGGTGCGTCGCATCACCGCGGCGGTGCGCGAGCGGCAGGACGACAACTTCGTCATCTGCGCGCGCACCGACGCCGCCGGCATCGAAGGCATCGACGAGGCCATCGAGCGCGCGAAGGCGTACGCCGACGCGGGCGCGGACCTCATCTTCACCGAGGCGCTGTACTCGGAGGCAGACTTTTCCAAGTTCCGCGCCGCCGTGGACACCCCGCTGCTGGCCAACATGACGGAGTTCGGCAAAACCGAGCTGCTGTCCGCCGGCACGCTGGAAAACCTCGGCTACAACGCGGTGATCTGGCCGGTGACCACGTTCCGCATCGCCATGGGTCAGACCGAGGCGATGCTGCGCGACATCGCCGACACCGGCATCCAAACGCCGTGGCTGGACAAGATGCAGCACCGCTCGCGCCTCTACGAGCTCGTCCGCTACGACGAATACAACCAGTTCGACCAGTCCGTCTTCACCTACTCCAAGGACAGCTACTCGTCCACGTTCGAGTAGACCCCATCCCCATCCCCCCAAAGGAGCACATCATGTCTGATCAGGAAATTCGCAAGGGCCTCGCCGGCGTCGTCGCCGACTACACGGCCATCTCCAAAGTCAACCCCGAGACCAACTCGCTGCTGTACCAGGGCTACCCCGTGCAGGAGCTCGCCGAAAACTGCACCTTCGAGGAGGTCGCGTACCTGCTGTGGCACGGCGAGCTGCCGGACGAGCAGGGCCGCGAGGAGTTCCGCAACGGCTGCATGGCCAACCGCGACATCGACGAGGACCTCATCCAGGTCATCAACTTCCTGCCCAAGGACTGCCACCCGATGGACGTGCTGCGCACCGCCGTGTCCTTCCTGGGCACCCGCGACGAGCACAAGTTCACGCCGGACGCGGACCACATCCGCAAGATCGGCACCCAGCTGCTGGCCAAGCTGCCGACCGTCGTGGCCACCGACATCCGCCGCCGCCAGGGCAAGGACTACCTCGCGCCGTCGCACGACAAGAGCTTTGCCGAGAACTTCCTCTGGATGGTCTTCGGCGACGAGGAAGGCTCGCCGGCCACGATTCCGTCCGACATCGAGGCCTTTGAGAAGTCGCTCATCCTGTACGCGGAGCACTCCTTCAACGCCTCCACCTTCACCGCCCGCACGGTGACCTCCACGCAGTCCGACGCGTGGTCCGCCATCACCGCGGCGATCGGCGCGCTCAAGGGACCGCTGCACGGCGGCGCGAACGAGTTTGTCATGCACAACATGGTCGAGGTCGGCTCGCCGGACAACGCGGAGGCTTGGACGCTGAACAAGCTGAAAAACAAGGAGCTCGTCATGGGCTTCGGTCACCGCGTGTACAAGAAGGGCGACTCGCGCGTGCCCACGATGGAGGCCGCGTTTAAGAAGCTCGCCTCCGAGCACCCGGAGAAGGATTCCCAGAAGTGGGTGGACATCTACGACATCATGGAAACAACGATGTACGAGAACACCTCCATCCACATCAAGCCCAACCTGGACTTCCCGTCGGGCCCGGCCTACTACATCCTGGGCTTCGACATCGAGTTTTTCACCCCGCTGTTCGTCATGGCCCGCATCACCGGCTGGATCGCCCACATCATCGAGCAGCACGAGAACAACTCGCTCATCCGCCCGTTGTCCGCCTACAACGGCCCGGAGGAGCGCCACCTCTAGCAATTTGCTTATCGACGCCAGCCCGCCCCGTCGCACACAACGCGCTCGGCGGGCTGTTGCGCGCGCTGCCCGCCCCAAATGAGTTCATAAAATGTACATCTGGCGTCGTCGGACGCGGTAGAGTCGAGGTGCTCCGTTCGATATGCGAACCGTGCCTTGCACACAGCGAAAGGACAAAGTTCTCGTGGAACAACTCCCACTTAATGACCTCCCCGCCTTCAAGAAGATCCTCGTTGCCAACCGCGGCGAGATCGCGGTGCGCGCGTTCCGCGCAGCGTTTGAGACCGGTGCGAAAACCGTGGCGGTCTACCCGCGGGAGGACCGCAACTCCTTCCACCGCCCCTTTGCAAACGAGGCCGTGCAGATCGGCACGGAGGGCCAGCCCGTCAAGGCGTACCTGGACATAGACGAGATCATCCGCGCCGCCAAGGAAACCGGCGCGGACGCGATCTACCCGGGTTACGGCTTCCTCTCCGAGCGCGCCGACCTGGCCCGCGCCTGCGACGCCAACGGCATTAAGTTCATCGGCCCGTCCGCGGACACCCTGGACCTGACCGGCGACAAGTCCGCCGCCGTCCAGGCTGCCGAGCGCGCCGGGCTGCCCACGCTGAAGGACTCTGAGCCGTCCTCGGACGTCGCACAGCTTGCCGAGTACGCGAAGGAATTCCAGTTCCCCGTCTTCATCAAGGCCGTCGCGGGCGGCGGTGGGCGCGGCATGCGCTTCGTGGAAAAGCCAGAAGACCTGGAGGCGCTCGCCGCCGAGGCGTCGCGCGAGGCGGAGGCCGCCTTCGGCGACCCGAACGTCTACGTCGAGCGCGCCGTGATCAACCCGCAGCACATCGAGGTCCAGGTCATGGCGGACTCCTACGGCAACGTGGTCCACCTCTACGAGCGCGATTGTTCGCTGCAGCGCCGCCACCAGAAGGTCGTAGAGATCGCGCCTGCACAGCACATCACCGAGGAGCAGCGCCAGCGCATCTGCGAGGACGCGGTGAAGTTCTGCAAGGAGATCAACTACGAGGGCGCCGGCACCGTCGAGTTCCTCGTGGACGAAAAGGGCAACCACGTCTTCATCGAGATGAACCCGCGCGTGCAGGTCGAGCACACCGTGACCGAGGAGGTCACGGGCGTGGACATCGTGAAGAACCAGATGTACATCGCCGCCGGCGCCAAGCTGGAGGACGTCCACCTCGAGCAGGACCTCATCGAGGTCAACGGCGCCGCCCTGCAGTGCCGCATCACCACCGAGGACCCGAACAACGGCTTCCGCCCCGACTCCGGCACCGTCACCGGCTACCGCTCGCCGGGCGGCGCGGGCGTGCGTCTCGACGGCTCCGTGTCCGTCGGTACCGAGATCACCCCGAACTTCGACTCCCTGCTGGTCAAGATGACCTGCCGCGGCCGCAATTTCCAGGTCGCCGTGGACCGCGCCCTGCGCGCGCTCAACGAGTTCACCGTCAACGGCGTCTCCACCAACATCGGCTTCCTGCGCGTGCTGCTCTCCCAGGACGACTTCCAGCACGAGCGCATCAACACCGGCTACATCGCCGCGCACCCGTTCCTGCTCGAGGCCCCGCCGGCAGCTGACGACGCCGGCCGCATCCTCGACTACCTGGCCAACGTCACGGTGAATAAGCCGAACGGTCCGCGACCGACCACGATCCGGCCGTCGAAAAAGCTGCCCACCACCGAGTACTCCGACACGCCGCGCGGCTCCCGCGACGAGCTGCTCGAGCTCGGCCCGAAGAAGTGGGCGGAGAAGCTGCGTAACCAGACCGCGCTCGGCGTCACCGAGACGACGTTCCGCGACGCGCACCAGTCCCTCCTGGCCACCCGCATCCGCACCAACACGCTCGTCGCTGCGGCGAAGCACGTCGGCCACCTCACCCCGGAGCTGACCTCCGTGGAGGCTTGGGGCGGCGCGACCTACGACGTGGGCATGCGCTTCCTGCACGAATCGCCGTGGATGCGCCTGGACGAGATGCGCGAGGCGATGCCGAACGTGAACATCCAGATGCTGCTGCGCGGCCGCAATACGGTCGGCTACACCCCGTACCCGGACTCGGTGACCAAGGCGTTCGTGCAGGAGGCGGCCACCTCCGGCATCGACATCTTCCGTATCTTTGACGCGCTCAACGACGTCTCCCAGATGCGCCCCGCGATCGAGGCGGTCCTGGAGACCAACACCACCGTCGCCGAGGTCGCGATGGCGTACTCGGGCAACCTCATGGACCCGAACGAGGACCTCTACACGCTGGACTACTACCTGCGCCTCGCGGAGCAGATTGTCGACGCCGGCGCCCACGTCCTGGCCATCAAGGACATGGCGGGCCTCATGCGCCCGGCCGCCGCCGCGAAGCTGGTCTCCGCGCTGCGCGAGCGCTTCGACCTGCCGGTCCACGTGCACACCCACGACACCGCGGGCGGCCAGCTGGCCACCTACCTCGCAGCCGCCAACGCCGGCGCCGACGTCGTCGACGTGGCGTCCGCGCCGCTGGCCGGCACCACTTCGCAGCCGTCGATGTCCGCGCTCGTCGCCGCGTTTGCCAACACGGAGCGCGACACCGGCATCTCCCTGCAGGCCGTCTCCGACATGGAGCCGTACTGGGAGGCCGTGCGCCAGGTCTACGCCCCGTTCGAGTCCGGCATCCCCGGCCCGACCGGCCGCGTGTACAAGCACGAGATCCCGGGCGGCCAGCTGTCCAACCTGCGCACGCAGGCGAACGCGCTGGGCCTGGGCGACCGCTTCGAACTGATCGAGGACTACTACGCCGCGGTTAACGAGATCCTCGGCCGCCCGACCAAGGTCACCCCGTCCTCCAAGGTCGTCGGCGACCTCGCGCTGCACCTCGTGGGCGCCGGCGTGGACCCGAAGGACTTCGCGGAGAACCCGCGCAAGTACGACATTCCGGAGTCTGTCATCGGCTTCCTGCAGGGCGAGCTCGGCACGCCCCCGGGCGGCTGGCCGCTGCTTCGCGACGCCGCCCTGGCCGACCGCAGCCCCGTCGACCACACCGTCGAGGTCCCTGCTGAGCTCGAGGGCGACTTGGCGTCCGACGACCACGACGTCCGCCGCGTGGCCCTGGACAAGCTGCTGTTCCCGAAGCAGTACGCCGAGTTCCAGGAGCACCGCCGCACCTACGGCGTGACCGACCAGCTGTCGGACCGCACCTTCTTCTACGGCCTCGTCGAGGGCGAGGAGACCATGATCTGGTACGGCGAGATCGACGAGCAGCGCCCGCCGCTGTCCGTGCGCCTGGACGCCATCGGCGAGCCGGACGAGAAGGGCATGCGCCAGGTCATCCTTACCGTCAACGGCCAGGTCCGCCCGATGCTGGTGCGCGACGAGCACGCCGAGTCCACGGTCGCGGAGGCCGAGAAGGCGGACGCCTCGAACCCGGGCCACGTCGCCGCACCGTTCGCGGGCGTGGTGAACATCACAGCCAAGGTCGGCGACGAGGTCAAGGCCGGCGACCAGGTCGCCACCATCGAGGCCATGAAGATGGAGGCCGGCATCTCCGCCACCCAGGACGGCACAATCGAGCGTCTCGCGTTCTCGCAGCCGACCAAGGTTGAGGGCGGCGACCTGGTGGTCGTCATCTCCGAAAAGTAAGTTTTGCCCACCTGAGCAGTTGGGTACAATTGCTCGGGTGAGAATGCTTCCCGTGCCGATGGGCCGCAGCGTCGCGACAGCGGCTGCGGCCCTTTTCCTGGCTGCGCCCGCGGCGGGGGCGGTGACGGTGGGGCAGGGGGACGCTGTCGTCGTCAATGGCTCCGAGTGCACCGTCGGCTTCAACGGCGAGCGCGAAAGCTTCACCGCCGCGCACTGCGGCACCAGCGGCAACAGGGTGCGCAAAGTGCTTGACGACGGCACGTGGTCCCCCGCAATCGGCACCCTCGACACCTCGCCGCGCAGCGAGGAGACGACCAACGACTGGGCCCGCATCCGGTGGGACGCGGGCGTCGAGCTCGGGCCGAACGAGTACACCGGCGACGCGCAGATCCCGCTGGACTACATCCGGCGTGGCGAAACCGTCTGCTACTACGGCTGGGCCACCGGCGCCGCGACCTGCGGCACCTACTACGCGCGGGTGGGCAACTCGTTCCTCGTGGACGTCGAGCCCGGCGCCCCGGGCGACTCCGGCGGGCCGATGTGGATCCCGGGCCGCGGCTTCGTCGGCGTGCACTCGGCGTCGCTCGACGGGCGCGACAACCTGACGGGGCGCACGAAAGCGTTCACGCTCGGCGCGACGACGGCCGACGGCGGGCCGATCCGCGACGCGATCATCGACGTGTTCGTCAGCTACTTCAGCGACGACGCGCAGGCGGGCGCGCCGAAACCGCCGCCGCCCGAGCCGGCGGGCAGCAGTGATTCCTGGCTGCGCGCGGTGTTCAGCGGCGCGTTGCAGCTGCTCCTCGCCGTCCTATCCCTGATCTTCAACGGCTAGTCGGGTGGTCGGCCTTGGGCGGGGCCGCCGACGGGGGCGCGGTGCGGGGTGTAGCTCCGGCCGGTGAACTTGGGTGGGCTGTTGTTCGGCCCGACCCAGGCGATGCGGCCGTCGATGCGGGTCATGCGGCCGCGGCCCGGCTGGCCGTTGACGGCGTTGTGGTGCGGGCAGAGCCAGCACATGTTCGCCGGGGTGGTCTCGCCGCCCTGGATGTATTCGGTGAGGTGGTGGGCCTGGCACCCGCTGATTGGCGTGTTGCAGTCGGGCCAGCAGCAGGTCGGGGAGTCCGCTTCGAGCGCGAGCCGCTGCACTGGCGAGGCCAGGCGCATGCGGTGCGTGTTAATGGGGCCGAGGTGCCCGGAGGCGAGGGTGATGTAGCCGTCGGGGAGGATGTGGCGGTCGAGCACCTGGCTGGTGGTCATGCGGATCCCGGTGTTGGTCACCACGACCGGCTCGGTGTCCGGCTGGTCGTCGGTGCCAGCGAGGATGTGGTCGATCTGGTCGTCGGTGACAATGAGGTGGACGGCCGCTGGGGCCTGGGACAGCGAGCGGTTGTTCACCAGCCAATCGATCGCGTCGATCGTCGCGCCGTGCTCGTCGCGCGTCTCCAGGGTGGTGATGACGTCCTGCATCGCATTTGATGAGGCCGTGAACGTCACGCTGATCTTGTCGTGCGCCGTGCTGCGCCGGATGGTGGCGCCGTCCTTGGGAACGCGGGGCGCGAGGAACTTCTTGCGCAGCGTGGCGGCGCGCTTGGTCAGCGTCGCGGTGTCGCCGCGGGTGGCGCAGAGCTGCTCGGTGTAGTCCCAGCGGTCGGTGGGGTCGGTGATAGCGCGGCCCGTGCACACGATCATGTCGAGCGTTTCGACGCAGTGACTGTTGCGCCGCGCGGCGTCGCGGGCGCGCTGCTGATAGCGGGAGTGCGTGGTGGGCGCGAAAAATTTCGACGCCAGCTGGCACAGCGTCTCGGCGTAGTCATCGGCCGCGCCGAGGCCGGTCAGCGCTTCGGCGGAGTAGCCGGCGTCGTAGACGTGCTCGAGCGCCGCGATACCCCCGGATTTGAAGGCGAAAAAGGCCTTCAGTTGTGCTTCCCCCATGCGCACGACGCTAACCCACGCGCACGGACCCCGCAACCGGAACTCTAGAGGTCGAGGGCCATGACGTTGTCGAGGCCCTTGACGTCGTCAAAGCCGAACTGCTCGTAGCGGTGGCGCGCCCGCGGATTGTCCGGGTCGACCCAGAGGGCGAGGCGCTCGGCGCCCTGCTCGCGCCCCAGCTGCACGGCCTGCTCGAGGAGGAGCGCGCCGAGGCGCTGCCCGGCGAAGCGGCCCTCGATCGCGATGGCCAGCTCGGGGATGTCGGGGCCGAGGTTGGCGTGGCCCTTGGACGGGGCGTCCCAGTAGCGGAACCAGAGGCCGCCGGCGGGGGTGTGGAATTCGTCGGTGGCGATGATGCCGCCGTCGGAATCCGGGTCCCAGCCGTAGACGTAGTCGTCGACGCCGGAGACGATGCTGTCGCGGTGCTGCTCGTGCATCGGCGCGTCCTCGTCGCCGAACACCTCGGTGAGGTAGTTCAGGCGCTGGAGGTAGGTGCGATCGGCTTCGACGGCGCGTCGGAATTGAAATGTCATGCGCCCCACGATAGCAACTCGGAGCAGGGACGCTGCTGGTTGTAGGATCTGCCGTATGCGTAACCGAGTCGCCGTCGCCCTCACCGCCACGATCGCCGCCACCGCCGCCGTGGCCCCGCCCGCGCACGCGGCGACCGCGGTGGCGCAGGGCGCGCAGATCGTCATTGCTGACAGTTCCAGCTGCGCCGTCGCGTTCAACGACCACGCCGAGCACATCAGCTACACTTCCGCGCACTGCGGCCTTTCGGGGGACAGGGTGAGGGTCAAGCTTGTCGACGGCACGCTCACCCCAGAAATCGGCACCCTGTACCCCTCCTCGCGCTGGGGCGACAGCGTCACGGGCAACGACTGGGCGGCGATCCGCTGGGACGACGGGGTGCGCCTTGCGGGGAATGGGAGGAGTGGGGACGAGGTGGCGTCGATAAGCGAGATGCGTCCGGGGCAGCAAGTGTGCACCTATGGCGCGGCCTCGCGGCGCGTGATCTGCGGGAAGTACGCGGGGAGTGTGAACAAAAACGTGTACTTCGACGGCGAGACGGGGCAGCACGGCGATTCTGGCGGGCCGGTGTGGGCGCCCGGGCACGGGTTCCTCGGCGTGTACTCGGGGGTGAGCGTGATTGAGTCGAAGAGCGAGGGGGAGCACCAGCTGTCGCGCGCGTCGGCGGCGAAGAACGGCGGGCCGGTCGAGTCGGCCGACGAGATCGCGCTGATCTCGAAGTACTACAGCGTGCAGCAGCCGACTGTGCACAAGGCGGAGCTGCCTGATGACGCGCTCAGCGGCGCCGCCGCGGGCTCCGCCAAGCGCATCGAGGGCAGCACCGGTTTGGAAGAGGGCACGCTGCCGGTGATCGCGATCATCGTCGTCGGCGTGCTCGCGGCATCCGCGCCGGTCATCGGGCAGATCCTGCAGACCGTGGTGGAGTGGAGGGGCGAGGGGATCCTCGGGTAGGCCGCTACTTCAGCTCCATCAGCACGGCGGCCTTGTTCACCTGGGCGCCTTCCTCGGCGGCGAGGCCGGTGACGGTCCCGGCCTTGTGGGCCTTGACCGGGTTCTCCATCTTCATGGCCTCGAGGACCAGGAGGACGTCGCCCTCCTCCACGGCGTCTCCCTCGGCGACGTTGAGCTTGATCACGGTGCCCTGCATCGGGGAGGCCACGGCGTCGCCGGAGACGGCCGCCTTGGACCCGCCGGAGCGGCGTTTCTTCGGCTTCTTGCGCTGGGCGCCGCCGAGGACGAGGGAGGCGGGGAGCGCGACTTCGATGCGGCGGCCGTTGACCTCGACGGCGAACGTGCGCGTCTCGGCGTCGTCTGTAGCGTCGGCGTCGTCGGTGTTGTCGTCGCTGGTGAGCTCGTTGACCCACTCCTCCTCGATCCAGCGCGTGTACACGTCGAAGGAGTCCTCGGTGCCCACGAACGCGGGGTCGTTCACAATCGCCTTGTGGAAGGGGATGACGGTGGGGAAGCCGGTGACCACGTACTCGTCGAGGGCGCGGCGGGCGCGCTGCAGCGCCTCGGTGCGGTCCTCGCCGAAAACGATGAGCTTGGCCAGCATGGAGTCGAACTGCCCGCCGATGACGGAGCCCGCGCGCACGCCGGAGTCGACGCGCACGCCCGGGCCGGCCGGCTCGACGTACTCGGTGACCGTGCCCGGGGCGGGCATGAAGTTGGCCGTGGCGTCCTCGCCGTTGATGCGGAACTCGAAGGCATGGCCGCGCGGGGTCGGGTCCTCGGTGAAGCGCAGCTGCTCGCCGCGCGCGATGCGGAACTGCTCGCGCACCAGGTCCACGCCGGTGGTGGCCTCCGTGACGGGGTGCTCCACCTGCAGGCGCGTGTTGACCTCCAGGAACGAGATCAGCCCGTCGGAGCCGACGAGGTACTCCACGGTGCCGGCGCCGTAGTAGCCCGCCTCCCGGCAGATGGCCTTGGCAGAGGCGTGGATGCGCTCGCGCTGCTCGTCGGTGAGGAACGGCGCGGGCGCCTCCTCCACGAGCTTCTGAAAGCGGCGCTGCAGGGAGCAGTCGCGCGTACCCATCACGACAACGTTGCCGTGCATGTCCGCCAGCACCTGGGCCTCCACGTGGCGCGCCTTGTCCAGGTAGCGCTCGACGAAGCACTCGCCGCGGCCGAACGCGGCCGTCGCCTCGCGGGTGGCGGACTCGAACAGCTCCGGGATCTCCTCACGGGTGTACGCCACCTTCATGCCGCGGCCGCCGCCGCCGAACGCTGCCTTGATGGCCACCGGCAGCCCGTGCTGGTCCGCGAACGCTACGACTTCGTCCGCGTCCGCGACCGGGTCCTTGGTGCCCGGCGCCATGGGAGCGTTGGCCGCCTCGGCGATGTGGCGGGCAGTGACTTTGTCACCCAGCGCGGCGATGGACTCCGGCGACGGGCCGATCCAGGTCAGCCCCGCGTCGATCACGCGGCGGGCAAACTCGGCGTTCTCGGACAGGAAGCCGTATCCGGGGTGGATGGCGTCCGCGCCGGCCTTCGCGGCGGCGTCGAGGATCTTGGCCATGTCCAGGTAGGACTCTGCGGCGGTGGTGCCGCCGAGGGAGAAGGCTTCGTCGGCAAGCGCTGCGAACGGCGCGTCCCGGTCCGGGTCAGCGTACACGGCGACGGAGGCGATGCCCGCGTCTTTCGCGGCGCGGATCACGCGCACGGCGATTTCGCCGCGGTTGGCCACCAGGACTTTGGTGACTGGGTTCTGGCTGGTGCTCGGTTCAGTACGCACGAAAATCCCGTCTTTCTCGCAATCGATTAGTGTTGCCAAACTATATCGGTTTTCGGTGCCCAATGTTACAACCCGGAGGTCGCGGGGCGGAAGTTCCGCGCCCGAGCGCAAGATTCTAGGAGGCGCCGGAGCCCTGCTCCACCGGCACGCGCACCATGTTGCCCCACTCGGCCCAGGAGCCGTCGTACAGCGAGATGTTTTCAAAGCCGAGGATGTGGTTGAGCACGTACCAGGTGTGCGCGCTGCTCTCGCCGAGCTGGCAGTAGACCACGGTGCGGTCCTTCGGGTCGAAGTCCTCGTAGATCGCGGCGATGTTCGGCAGGTCCTTGAACAGGGCGTTCGGGAATAGGGAGCGGCCCCACGTCACGTTGACCGCGCCCGGGATGTGGCCGTGGCGTAGCGTGCTCGGGGACTTGCCAGGGGCGCGGTCCGCGGTCGGGTCCTCGGCGGTGCCGTCGTATTGGTCGGCCGGGCGGGCGTCGATAAGCTGCGCGGGCGTCTCCGCGAGCAAATCGGCGGCGAAGGTGCGGTACGGCGCGTCGTTGCGCTCGACCACGGGGTAGTCGGAGGCCGGGAACTCCGGCACGGCGAAGGAGGTGTCGCGCTCCTCGCCCATCCAGGCGTCGCGGCCGCCGTCGAGCAGGCGCACGTCCGGGTGGCCGAACAGCTCGAAGACCCAGGCGGTGTAGGCAGCCCACCAGTTGGACTTGTCGCCGTAGACCACGATCGTGTCGTCGCGGGTAATGCCGCGCTCGCTCATCAGCTTGGCAAACGCCTCTCCGTCGATGAAATCGCGCGTGACCGGGTCGTTGAGGTCGCGGTGCCAGTCAATGCGCACCGCGCCCGGGATGTGCCCGATGTCGTAGAGGTAAGCGTCCTCGTCGCTCTCCACGACGCGCAGCCCCGGCTTGCCCAGGCGCGCGGAGAGCCACGCGGCGGAGACGAACTTCTCGGGGTGCGCGAAGTCCTTGAATTTCGGGTTGTCGTCGAGCTCAATGCTCATAGTGGTTCCCCTTCGGTGCATGCTTATCGACGCTTCTTCGCCTCGATTTCACCGCTCACCCTACCGCGTGCCGTGCACCGCCGGAGCAAAACGGCGGATTGGACGCCCGTTTGAACTGGTCGCTGCGCTGCGCGCACCCAGCCAGTTGTGAAGTTGCACACCTGACGCCCGCTCGCGCGGTGGAACCGCAGCGCTGGCCTTAAAATTCCATGGGTAACACCTGCTCGGCAGCGCCTGCCACCGAGACTCTTGCCAACCAGGCCTACAGAAAGGGCATCCCGTGCACAAAGCAATCGTCGTCTTCGAGGTCGAGGGCGGATCTGACAAGCAGTTCAACGGCCACCGGAAAGACACCATGCCCATCGTCGACGCGATCAAGGCGGCCGGCTGGCACGCCGAGGTCGTCTTCTACCGCCCCGAGTGGTCGGAGAAGCTGTTCGAGTACGTCACCGAGCGCTTCGACGCCTACATTTCGCGCGTCAACCCCGGCAACATCCCGGGCGGGGAGAAAGGGTACTTCGAGCTGCTGACCAAGCTTGCCGACGCCGGCCTGGTCGGCATGTCCACCCCGGCCGAAATGATGGCGTACGGGGCGAAGGACGCGCTAGTCAAGCTCAACCAGACCGACCTCGTGCCCGCCGACACGGCCGCCTACTACGACGTCGCTTCTTTCCACGACACGTTCCCGACCTCCCTGTCCTACGGCGAGCGCGTGCTCAAGCAGAACCGCGGCTCCACCGGCTCCGGCATCTGGCGCGTCCGGCTGGCCGATAAGGCGCAGGCTGAGGCGTTGGAGCCGGGCACCGCCCTGCCGCTGGACACCAAGCTCAAGTGCACCGAGGCGGTGGACAACCACACCGAGGAGCGCGAGCTGGGCGAGTTCATGGATTTCTGCGACCAGTACATCATCGGCGACAACGGCATGCTCGTGGATATGCGCTTCATGCCGCGCATCACCGAGGGCGAGATCCGCATCCTGCTCGTCGGCCCGCACCCCGTCTTCGTGGTGCACAAGAAGCCGGCGGCCGGCGGCGATGCGTTCTCCGCGACCCTGTTCTCGGGCGCGACGTACACCTACCAGAAGCCGGAGGAGTGGCAGGAGCTGGTGGACATGTTCGCCGCGGCCCGCCCGGTGATAGCGGAGAAGCTCGGCGGCGACAACATTCCGCTGATCTGGACCGCGGACTTCATGCTTGCCGACGACGACGAGACCGGCCAGGACACCTACGTCCTCGGCGAGATCAACTGCTCCTGCGTCGGCTTCACCTCCGAGCTGGACATGGGCATCCAGGAGCTGGTGGCCAAGGAGGCCATCGGCCGCGTGGAGGCGAAGTTCGCCTGACGCGTTTCCGGTACATTGCAGAAAAGGTAATGCTTTAATGCAATTGGCCTTATTAATCAGTGAGGCTCAACCGGAAGGAAGACGTAGCGAATGGCAACTGTGTACGGGAAGACCCGCCCCGGCCAAGGCGGATGGGCCGACTTTGCGTCCGAGGTGGACAAGTACTTGGAAAGCGAGGTCGACGGCTACGCCGTGACTTTCGCGATGCGCGAGCACGCCGAAAAGTACGGGCTGGGCGAAAACGACGACCGTGCGAAGAAGGCGCGGAAGCGCACCCAGAGACGGCTCATCGCCATCGTCCTCTTCCCGGTCCTGTTTGTCCTGGGCATTATCGTTTCCCTCTTCAACAAGGGCCTCGGCGGCATCATGATGTTCGCGGGCGTGCTCGCACTGGTCTACCTGGGCCTGAGCGGTTTCCGCTCCATGGACCGCCGCATTAACAAGGATAAGGAAAACAAGGCGTATGTGAACAAGGGCCTGGAGAAGCAGGTCAATGAGAAACGCCGCGCCGAGGTCGAGCGCCTCGTCGGGCTGGCGCGCCAGGGCCGCCCGGAGGAAACCGGGCTGCCGGAGCCGCTGCAGCGCGTCTCCCGCGGTTACCTGGCGGAGGAACGGATCGGTGAGATGCTCGAGCAACAGCTGCCGGACTCCATCGAGGTTGCCCACGACGTGACGATCCGCACCGACTCCCGCTCCGGGCTGGCCAAGGCCGTCGACGGCTTCGACGACGCAACGTCCGAGATGTTCTACGGCACGACGCCGGAGACCCGTAAGTTCGGCCTCGCGATGGGCGTGATCGGCATGCTCGGCGAGCTGTCCCGCAAGAGCGCGGTGACCGCCAACGCGGACCACGTCCTGTCCACCGCGGCGGGCGTGATCATGGTGGACACGAAGCACTGGACCGGCGAGCTCAGCCTGGATGAGAACGGCCAGTTCACCGCAGGCCCGAACCACGCGGGCAGCCAGTACCGCGAGAAGGCGGCCAGGACGACGCGCTTCGAGGCATCGCGCCTCAACCGCGGCGACGTCGCCATGATCATCCTTGCCGTGGTCGGCGGCACCGTGCGGGGCGGCAGGATTGAGCAGCACGAGGATGGCCAGATCCCCATCATCGCCGTTCCTGCGGAGGACGTGCCGCGCGTCGTCACGGAGCTCCACAACGCCGGCCGCCTGCGCGAGCCGATCCCGATGAGCTCGGTGGCGGCGAACTCCCCGGGCACCGAGTGGTACCCGCAGAGCTAGGCGCCGTTAGGCGCCGTTAGTCGTAGGTGCCGAGCAGATAGTGGACCGGGTAGTTCCACCACCTGTTGAACTCGTTGATGTTGCCAGAGACGGGAACAACCGCGCCGCCGTCGTTGAGCAAATGCACCGTGTAGTGCGCGGTGATGCCCTCGGCGGTGGCGCCGGTGCGCTCGCCCCAGGCCAGGTCCACGCCGCCGTCGGGGGTGGGGGTGACGGACTCGATCTTGTCTACCGCCGCCATGTCCTGGGCGGGCGCGCCGTTGACGTACAGAGCGAGACCGTCGGCGATGGAGGCGCCGGTGCCGGCGGGGCGGTGCTCGTCGCCAAGCGAGCCGCGGAAGACGATCCAGCTCAGCGGCGCGCACGGGTCGTAGGCGTTGTCGATGTCCTCGATCCAGTAGTTGAAGTCGCTGCCGTCATCTGCCGGCATGCGGCCAGGGGCGGAGCCGGCGGGGTAGGCCTCGCGGGGGTCGTTGGGAGGGGTGTCGCACGACGGCGCGGGGTCATCGGATTGCGCGACAGGTTGTTCGGCGGGGCTGTCAAGCACGGTCTGCGTTTCAGTGACGGTGCTGGGGGCGGGGGCTGGCTCGTCGCCGTCGCACGCTGCGAGCGCGAGCAGCGCGGCGAGTGCGACGATTGGTGCGGGGCGTGTCATCGTGGCTCCTCGCCCGGATTAGAGCAGGGTGTCGACGCTTGCCGGGTCGGCGTCGGAAAGCATCTGGCGGCAGCGGTCGTACTCGGCGTCGTCGCCAATCGCCTTGGAAGCAAGCGCGAGCATGGCGATTGACTTAAGCACCGGCACGTTCGCCTCGTGGGAGGCCGGGACCGGGCCCCAGCCCTTCCAGCCGTTGGCTCGCAGGCGGTCGAGCGAGCGGTGGTAGCCGGTGCGCGCGTACGCGTAGGCGATCAGCTCGTCGCCGCCGTCGAGCTCCTTTTCGGCGCGGGCGGCCCACACTGCAGGCGAGTCGGGGTGCGCGAGCGCGGTCTCGCGGGCCAGGGGGTCCTTGCCCTTCGCTGGATCATCGGGCAGGTGGAGCGGCGGGGGTGCGAGCATGTCGTTGATTTCCATGCGGGCCAGGCTAGCAGTTTGGGCTTTTCAACGTGCCAGCGCGCACCAGTTGCCTTACAGTAGTACGCAACTGACACGAAGGAGACCACCATGGCAAGCCCGCTCTACGTTGCGAAGAAGGGAACGTACGAAGAGTTCTGCGAGGTCTTCGATCCCGCGAAAAACGATGTGACTGACATGTTGTTCGGGGCGCTGACCAACGGTGACCCGGAGGCGCGCGCGAAGATCTGCAACGACATGTTGGATCGTGGCGCGGATGCGTCGCGCGAGGAATACGGGCAGAACGCGCTGACGATCCTGCTCGGTCGGCATCGCCATCTCGGCGCGGGCGACGGGGCGCTGGTGCAAAGGCTCATCGACGGAGGTGCGGACGTCAACTTCCGCAACCGTAGCGGGGACCTGCCGATACGGTTGGCGATCACGGTGCGTGTAGCTGATGACGAGCAGCGCCGCGAAGTCTACGAGGCGCTGTTTGGGACGGGCGAGCTCGACCTGAGTCTGCCGTCGAGTGTGCGCAATCCGGTCAATACCATCGGCGGGTGGCTGCGTATGAACGTGGATGGGCGTCCCGGCAAGCTGGATGTGCTCGACGAGTTCCTCCAGGCCCGTGGCGAGTGAGTGAAGGAGGCCCCCATGGCAAGCCCGCTCTATGTTGCCGGGAATGGCACCTACGAGGAGTTCTGCGAGGTCTTCGACGCGGAAGAAAACGACGTGACCGACATGCTATTCGCGGCACTGACCAACGGTGACCCGGAGGCGCGCGCGAAGATCAGCAATGACATGTTGGGCGGTGGCGCTGACGCTGCGCGGGTCGACACTGGCCAGAACGCACTGACCCTGGTGTGCTCGCACGAAGCGCTGGGCGCAGGCGACGCCGCGCTGGTGCAAAGGCTTATCGACGGCGGCGCGGACGTGAATTTCCGTAACCGTAGCGGGGACGTGCCCATCAAGCTGGCCATTGACATGGGGATGGATGATGCACAGCGCCGCCCCGTCTACGAGGCGCTGTTCGGCACCGAGGAGCTCGACCTGAGCCTGCCGTCGAGCGTGCGCAACCCGAAAAACACGATCGGTGGTTGGCTACGCATGTGCGTGGACGCGAACCCCGAAGGCCTCGCTGTGCTCGACGAGTTCCTTTCTGCCCGCGGGTACTAGTCCCAGAAGTCGGAGGCGTTGAGGCCGAAGCGGTAGAGGCAGCGGCGAAGCAGCGGCATGGATAGGCCGATGACGCTGGTAGGGTCGCCGTCGATGGAGTCGATGAACCAGCTGCCCAGCGCTTCGAGCGTGAACGCGCCGGCGCATTCGAGCGGTTGGCCGGAGGCGGCGTAGGCCTCGATGTCGGCGTCCGAGACGTCGCCGAAGCGGATTGCGGTGGAAATGGTGTCCACGACCCACTCGCCCTTATGCGCAACGGCGTGGCCGGTCAGCAGGTGCGCGGTGCGGCCGCGCTGGGCTTTCCACCGCTCGATGGTGCGCTCCGGGGTGTGGGGTTTGCCCAGCAGTTCGCCGCCCAGAAGCAGCATGGAGTCGCAGCCCACGACGACATCGTCGGGGAAGTCGGCGGCCACGGTCTCAGCCTTCGTGCGCGCAAGCGTTTCGACGATCACGCGCGGCTCCGCCACGCCAAGCTCGGCGATGATCGCGTCCTCGTCGATGTGGGCGGGTCGCAACACTGGGGTGACGCCACCCTGCTCAAGCAGCATGCGGCGCGAGGGGGACTGGGAGGCGAGAACGAGGCGCATGGGGTTAGAAGTAGGTGACGTTGGCGAATGCGTGCGGGTTGAACAGCTGCTCCCCGTGGTGTGCCAGGGCGGGGGCGCCCCAGCGGTTCTGGTCTGCAGGCTGCTGCTTCGCCTTCGCGGCTGCCTGGAGGTCCGTAAGGACGGTTGCGAGCGCGGCGAGCTCGTCCTCGGTGGGGTTGCCCTTGGTCACCGTGAACCGGGTGGCAGTTGGTGCAGTCATAGCATTCCTTTCAGCGAGAAAGAATTTAGTGTAGCGAAAGTATATCGGCTACAGCGGGATGTTGCCGTGCTTTTTCTGCGCCGGATATGCAACCTTGCGCTCCAACAGGCGCAGGCCCTCCAGGACGTGGCGGCGAGTTGCCGACGGCGGGATGACCGCGTCGACGAGCCCACGCTCGGTGGCCGCGTACGGGTTGAGGTTCTCCTCGGCGTACTTCTCGGCATCGACGTTGAGGTGGCCGGCGGCGGTGGGGGCGTCGGCAAGCGCGATCTGCGCAGTAGGCCACGCGAACACCAAGTCGGCGCCCAGGCCCTTGGAGCCGAGCACCGTGTAGGCGGTGCCGAGCGCCTTGCGGGTAACCACGGTGA
The DNA here is from genome assembly GCF_946902955.1 of Corynebacterium sp. Marseille-P8863. Classification (NCBI taxonomy): domain Bacteria; kingdom Bacillati; phylum Actinomycetota; class Actinomycetes; order Mycobacteriales; family Corynebacteriaceae; genus Corynebacterium; species Corynebacterium sp. Marseille-P8863. The sequence goes on from NZ_CAMPQC010000001.1 coordinate 364,809, forward strand.
TCGTGCCGACCTGCGCCTCGGCGAAAGCGTAGGCGAGCGCGGCGGCACCGGCGGGCGCGCCGGCGTGCTCCTCCTCGGTGGAGGGGACGAAGCCTGGGGAGTCCACGAACTGCACGATCGGTAGGTTGAACGCGTCGCAGGTGCGGATGAAGCGGGCAGCCTTGCGTGCGCCGGCCTCGGTGAGGCAGCCGGCGAGCACGCTTGGCTGGGTGGCCACAATGCCGACGGCGCGGCCGTGGATGTGCGCGAACCCGGTGAGTACGTTGCCGGCGAAGTCGGCGCCGAGCTCGTAGAAGTCGCCGTCGGTGACCGCGGCAACGATCTCGGCGACCTCGTAGGGCTGCGCGTCGTCGTCGGGGATTATGGTGTCCAGATCGGTGTCGGCGCCCTCTGTGCCCTCTGCGGTAGCGCGTTCTGCGTCCGCGCCGAGCGGGGAGGCAGCCAGGTTGTTCAGCGGCAGGTAGCTTACGATGCGCTTCACCGCATCGAGCGCTCCCGCCATGTCCGCGGCGGCGACGTGTGCCAGACCGGTGGTGGCGGCATGGACGCTCGCCCCGCCGAGCGCGTCTGCGGTCGTCGCGGTGCCGGAGACCTGGCTGACAATTCCGGTGTCGGACAGGTGGAGGCTCGCGCCTTCGACCATCACGGTGACGTCGGCAAGCGGCACTGTGGTCGCCGCGAGGGTGGCGACCTCGCCGGCCACCAGCGCAATCTGCGGCACGAGGCCGGAGGCGTGGGTGGCGGCGCGCAGCAGTTTGGCCTGCATGTGGGCGGTGACAATGCCTTCTTGCCAGCGCGGACCGACCGAGTCGTAGATGCCGATGACCGGTACGCCGGTCTTGGTTGCCAGATCAAAGAGTTTGAGCATTTTCTCGGCGTAGACCTCGCCGATGGCCCCGTCGAAGATGTCGGGATCCTGGCTGAAGATGCAGACCCGGCGGCCGTCGATAAGCCCATAGCCCGTGATGACGCCATCGGTGGCGGGCTTCGTGCGATCCATCTTGTACGCCTCGACGCGGTGGCGCGCGAGCGCGTCGGTTTCCACGAACGAACCGTCGTCGAGCAGCGCCTCCACGCGCGCGCGTGCCGTCATCGCGCCTTCGGTCGGCGCCTCCGCGCGATCAGCGGCCGGCGTGCGCGCCTCGTCCAGGCGGTTGCGCAGGTCCTGGATGCGGCCCGCGGTGGTCTTCAAATCGGGTTTTGCAGTCTTGTCGCCCATAAGCCCTCAGTCTATGCCCCTATCTGTTGTGCACCAAAGATAAAACCACACGTTGTATCGTCCGGTCGGGCATAAGCGTTTCTCTGCGAATGCTGTGTCAGCCTATACATGTTTTGCAAAAGCTTTACCCAGGCGTTGTGAAGCCGAAATCTGGGGGTGTTCCTATCTATGGCACGGGGGTCAACCCCTCCTGGGAAGAGACCCTGCTGATTGTCACCGCCGACCACGAGACCGGCTACCTCACCGGCGCCAACGATGTCCCGGGCTTCTCCCCGCTGGCCGGCGAAAGTCAGGCTGCACCGGGGCACAAGTACAACTCCGGCGACCACACCAACCAGCTCGTGCCGTTCTTCTTCAAGGGCGCTGGTTCCGAGGACATCCTCGCAGCTGCCGAGGGCGAGGATCCGGTGCGTGGCAAGTACATCGACAACACCACCATCGCCAAGCTGACCAAGGAAAACTGGTGGGCTGAGGCCAAGGCTGGTGACCAGGGCGATGCAGCCGAGGGTTCCTCCAAGGAGCAGAAGATCGCTGCCGGTGTCGCTGGCGGCCTGGCGCTGGTCCTCGCGCTGATTGCTGGCGCGTACCAGGCTGGCCTGCTGCCGAACATCCCGGGCCTGCCGAAGTTCTAATCACTTCTGGCTCACCCAAACACTGAGCGGGTGCCTCGAGTTGTTCGAGGCACCCGCCGTTTGCGTTTGGGTTTATCGCTTATCGACGCCCACGCTCAAACACCACCACCTGCGGCTTTTCGACCCCGGCGAAGATGAGCTCGAGGCGAGTCACCGGCTCGCCAAGCGCCTGCTCCAGGAACGTTGCGTAGATGTCCAGCTGCAGGAAGTAGCTGGTCACGGTCTCTGGTTTCGCGGTGACGTCGGTCTTCCAGTCGGCGATGACCCACCCGGAGGTATCGCTGTTGGTGTCGCGGTAGAGCAGGTCGATGAAGCCGTTGACGGCGGTGCCGTCGACGGTGCCAATGACCGGCAGCTCCCGCTGCGCCTGCGCGTCCGGCTCGAGGCTGCGCGCGTACGGTGCAGACTCGGCGAAGCTCGCGGCGACGCGCACCACGTCTTTCACGGCCGAGGTCGGCAGCTCGTAGAGCGAAGCCACTGTGGCGGCGACCTGCTCGAGCTCGTCGCCCTGGGGCAGGTGCTCCATCACGTCGTGGACTGCGGTGCCGAAGTCGGTGCCGGCGTTGTCCCGGTAGAGACCGCTGTTGATCTGGCGGGCCGGGAAGCCGGCCTCAGCGACCCGCTCGTCGAGGGAGTGGCGCAGGCGGGCGCCGGTGATCTGCGTGTGGCGAGGCAGGGCGTCGTCAGCTGGACGGGACTGCGCTGGCTGCGCGCTGGCAGGGTCGGCGGTGGGCTCGGGGTTGGCCTGGTCCTTAGCGTGAGCGATGGCGGTGACACCCATGCGTTGGGTGATGCCGGTCGCCTTGGCGAGTGCCTCGGCCCTCGTAGTGAAGCGCTCTGCGTTCGGCGCACTGCGGTCGGCGTCCTGTGCCTTGGGCGCCGCGATGGCATCGAAACCGGGCAGTTCCTCACGGGCGATGGGGGCGTATTGGGTGGAGTCGTCGATGACCTCGGCGAGCTTCGCGCCGCGCTGCGCTTTGGTGTACTCGCGTGGTCCGCCCTTCTTCTTGGGCCTGTTTTTCTTGAGTTGCAGCGGGATAGCCAGGACGGACTTGGCGCGCGTCATGGCGACGTAGAGCAGGCGGATCAGCTCGTTGGCGTCGGCTTCGTCGTCGAAGGCCTTGGCAACGAGGTAATTGGGGGTCTGCGCGTCCTTGAGCTTGAACTGCGCGATGCTATCTGCTCGGGAGAAGGATCGTACCGCGCGACTGTTCGAGGTGTGGCCGGACATGCCAGCGGCGATGACCATGGGGAACTCGCGACCTTTGGACTTGTGGATCGTCATGAAGCGAACTGCGTCGGTGCCGGTATCAAGCAGAGGCTCGGAGACGCCCTGGTTGGTTTCAGCTTGGGTGTCAGACCAGCGAACAAATTCGCGGAGGCCGAGCCCGGTTGTGGCAGAGAAGCGGTCAGCGAGCGTGAGCAACGTCTCCACGCGCGGGAGGTGGTCGGGGTGGCCACTTGCGGCGTAGGCCTCCGCGAGTCCGAACTCCGCGACGATGCGGCGCACCATGGTCGCCGCATCGGTGCGCTGTGCTTCCGCGGAAAGTCGGCGAAGCTGCTCGACGCAAGTGTCGACGCTCGCAGCAACCTCATCCTGCGTAATCGCGGCCTCGAGCGACTCCGGGGCTTCATGGAGGTGCTCGCGGCGTACCTGCGCCCACCGAGCGATGTCCGCATCCGAGCAGCCGAGAAGTGCGGTGCGCAGGGCAGCGATGCGGGTGAAGTCGTCAGCGGGGTCGGCCACTGCGCGCAGTACAGTGAACAGGTCGTTCAGCTCCGGGGTGGCAAAAAGCGCGCCGGAGCCCTCGGAAACCCAGGGGATGTCTGCGTCGCCGAGGATCTGCATCAGGCGCAGCGCATCGTTGTGGGTGGGCACGACGATGGCGATGTCGGAGTAGCGCAGGGGCGCTCCGGCTTGCGCACCGCTGTGGTGGACGAAGCGAGGGTCCGCACCGGCAACCGCCGCACGAATGAGCGCGACAACGTCGGCGGCTTCGCGTTCGCGCAGTTCGGCGGGCGGCAGGTCTTCCGCGTCTGCGTCCTGCAGCACGATGAACGCGCCCTCGCGGCCTTCCGCAGCGTCCTGGGGGAGCATGGGCACGTAGTGGGCTTGGGCGGGGCCGTCGTTGGAGCTCGCGTGGGCGTCGAAAAGCTGCCCGTAGAGCTCGTTGACAGCGGCGACGACCGCTTCCGAGGAACGGAAGTTTCGCGAGAGCTGCTTCACACCATGGTCGGCATCGCGTGCGGCGGCGCTGGTGCGTGCGGCGACGTAGGTGTCGATGTCGGCGTTGCGGAACTTGTAGATCGACTGCTTCGGGTCGCCGACCATGAACAGGCGGCCGGGCTGCGGGGTGTCGTGCGGCCCGCGGGCGATTGCGGTGACGATGTCGAGCTGCGCGGGGTCGGTGTCTTGGAATTCGTCGACGAAGATGACGCGGTATTGCTCATGCAGCTTTGCGCGCACCTCGTCGTCGACCACGAGCTGTTGCGTCAGGTAGATCATGTCGTGGAACTCGAGGACGCCGGTGCGGTGGCGCGCGTTGGCGGCTCTGAGCACGAGGGCCGCGAGTATGGGAGCGATTGTCGACGTCGCCGCGTACCCCGCGTAGCACCCAAGCTCATCGAGTCGCTCGAGGAAGTCCTTGTACTCCTCCTTGGCCAGCTTCGCTTCCGGCTTGCTGCCCCCGGTGTTGCCAGGTTTAGACAACTTGAGCTCGGCGAGGGAGTCCGCCGCGTCGAGCTCGGCCAGGCGGTCATCGAAGAAGGCGAGGAGTTTGTCGGAGACGCCCGAGGCGTAGGCGCGATCGCGGATCAGGCGCAGCTGCTTGCGCAGGCTGGCTCGTAGCTCGTCTTCGGGTGGGGCCTCGAAAGCGGACGCTTTGATCGTGGCGCCGAGCTCGCCCCAGTGCGCGTCCATCCACTCGACCAGCTCCTGCAGGTGCTTGAAGGTCACGCCCCCGCCCAGGAGGTACTGCAGTTGGGTGATGAATTCGGCTGCGGAGATGTTCGTCGGCAGGGCGTCGATAGTTGCTGTGGCTTCTTCGCTGCCCTCGAAGAGCGCGGTAATGGTCTCAATGATCGCCTCGCTGTGCTGGGCAGGGGAGAAATAAGTGGCGAGGTCATCGACAGCGTCGACTTTCGGTGGCAGGCCGGCCTCCAGTGGGTACTGCTTGAGCACGCGCAGGCAGAACGAGTGCAGTGTGCCGAGCGCGGCGCCGGGCAAACCTTCGAGCGCTTCTTGGGCGCGCTGCTTGGCCCGCTCCGGGTCGTGGAATGCGCGGGGCTGCCCATTGCCGAGCGTGTATGCCCCGGTGTCGCGCACCTGGATGAGCGCGCGGCGCAAGCGGGCGGTGAGCTCCGCGGCTGCGGCTTCGTTGAAGGTGATTGCGGCGATCTGATCAATGCGGGTGCCGCGCTCGATGATCAGCGTGAGCAGGCGCTGGATGAGCATGACGGTCTTGCCGGAGCCGGCACCCGCCTCGACGAAGCAGGAGAGCTCGACTTGGTTCTGGATGAATTCACGGTTGGCTTCGTCCTCGACGAGACGGTCGGCAAAATGTGTTTGAGTCATTGATTTTCCTCTCGCGGGGCTAGGCGTCGGCGGGCGCAGTGTACTCGGTGGTCAGGGGCTGCTCGAAGTCCAAAGGCGGCATAATCGCAGTTAGCGCGTTGTAGTTGGACACACCGAGGCGCAAGCGTTCGTCGCTGTCCCAGCGTTCCGGGATAGCGTGTGGCGGGAACGCACCGCGCTGGATGTGGCGGTAGACATTGCCTAGGTTGGTCTGCAGCGTTGCAACTGCGTCGTCGTCGACAGTGATTTTCACGTGCGAGTCGTCCGGGTCACGGAAGAACCAGTAGCGCGCCTGCACCTCGGTAACCTCGCCGGGCCACTCTGCGGGCCCGCCGGGGAAAAGCACGGCCGGATCACCCGTGGCGGCAAGCGCGCGCACGATGTAGCCGTACAAAGCCAGCTGGAAGTAGTAGTGCGGCGCGCCGTCTTTGACCTGCCCGGTCGGGGTCTTCTGCTCCACGTACGTGCTTGTCGTCTTGCCCTTGCCGGACTTGTAATCGGTCACGCGCAAGATGACGGTGCCGTCTTCCACCTTGTAATCAACGCGGTCGGCGTAGCCCTTCACGGGCAGTTCCACGCCGAGCGCCGGCAGCAGCAGGGATGCTGCCGGTTCCTCGGTGGTGTTGCCAAAGGCGAACTCGGTGGCAAGTGGCGTCCAGCCTTCTTCTGCCTCGTTGCGCTCCTGGGCGAGCCAGTCGTGTACGTCCTTGCGCGCCTGCTCGGCAAAGGTGTCCCACACGAGCGGGTTGATCTGGTCAGTGCGGTGCTGCGCCAGTTCCCGGTCTAGGGTGTGATCCATCACCTCGACGGCCTCGCCCTCCCAATCCAGGTCGGCGTAGTGCTCGGGGCGGTTGGGATTGTCCAGCCACACCTCGTTGGTCCAGCGCTCAAACACGGCGTGCAGGATCGTGCCGGTATCGGATGCGGCGACCTCCATCTCCGCGGCGTCGTCAGCCAGCACCCAGTTGCCGGTCACGCGCTGGATAAAGTACTCCAGCGGCGACTTGGTAAAGCCCTCCAGCGCGGAGCTGGAAATCGGTTTCTGCAGCGTGTGCAGGCCAAAGTCGGTGCCGGTGTAGCCGGTAAATTCGCCGGCGACGCCCGCATGCCGAGCCCGCATGATCTCCGCGTAGCGCGCCGCCCGGTTACTCGGGTGGCCGGTCAGCGCGTTTGCGAGCGCAAGCTCGGCCTGGCTCGTCGGCGTGCGCTCTCCGTTCGTCAGCCCCGGGTAGAGGGCACCCACGCGGGTTTCTTCCTGCTCAAGCCAGGTGGAGGGCTCGGTCAAGCCTCCGCCGGCGATCCCAGATCGGGCGCGTGTGAGCACAATGCTTCTCGACGCCCGCAGCGCCGCCGAAAGCGTCCGCTCCCGCCGTTCCAAGAACTGCTCTGGCGTGGTGTGCTGCTGCGCCTGCGTCAACGTCGCGCTGGGGGTGAGCGAGCCGGGCAGGGAAGCGTCGGTGGCGCCGGTGATGAACGCGAGCTGGAGGTTGCGCCCGTCCAGGCTCTCCAGCGGACCCACCGAGAGCACACCGGTGTTGGTAGCGTGCGCCGGGCGGGCGGCGAGTTCACGAGCGATCTCGAGGGCGCGCTCGCGCTGGAGTGCGCCTTGCTGCGCGGCGAGCTGGTCCACCAGCGGGTCCAGGTAGATCGCCTGCTGCGGCTTCCCAAGAGCGAGTACATCGAGTGCCGCGGCGCGGAACGCGGAGGCGAAGCCCTCCCAGCTCTCGGCCTCGGTCAGCGGTGCGAGTGTGGCTCGCAGGTCCACGACCCAACGGGCTGCGGTCACGCTGCGTTCGGGCACGCGCTCGCGCTCCGGGGTGCCGTCCTCGGCCTGGCGGGCGGCGGTGTCGAGCACGGCGTCCCAGTCGCTACCGGTAAGCGCTGTGCCGAGGCGGTCGCGCGAGCCGGCGTCGAAGGCGCGCAGGCCCAGTCCGTCCGCCACCTTGCCGGTGGAGAGCAGCTCCACGAGCTGGTGGCGGTGCATCTCGGCAGGGCGCAGCGTGAGCAGGGCGGTCAGGGCGCGGAACACGTTGTGCTGAGCCCACACGTCGCGCGCGGGCGCGTGGTAGGGGATGCCCGCCTCGTCGAGGGCGTGGGTGAGGAAAGGAAGCTCCGCGTCGTCGCAGTAGGCCACGGCGATTGCATGCAGCGGGGTGCCGGCGGCGACGGCGTCGAGGATGCGGCCGGTGACGTAGGTGGCCTCGTCCGGCTCGGCGATCAGCGAGATGCGTTCGGTGTGCTCACGCAGGTTCGGCAGCTCGACGGGCGTGGCCTGCGGGAACTGGGCCAGCGCCCACTCAGTGCGCGCGTCGTGGGCCAGCGCGCCGACGGTGATGAGCGCCCCGCGGTGGTCTTCGGCGACGGCACGGACCGCGTCCGGGAAGGTAAAGCGAGAGTCGCGGAACTCTTCGACGGCGCGCTGGGCGATCTCGGCGACGATGCTGGGCAGCTGCGCGCCGCCGTGGTTCGCGCGCCATTCGGCGGGGGAGTTGAGGAGGGTATACAGGGCGTCGATAAGCGCTGCATGCGTGGCCGCGGAAGTATGCAGCTTGGCCTCATGGAAGGGGGTTGGCTCGGCGCCGTCGGCAAGGGTGCGGGCGACGAAGGCGGCGACATCGGCGCGCTGCAGCAGCGTGCGGGACTCCTGATCACGCGCGGCGCGCTGCAGCAGCATGTCGAGTGTGACCACGTCCACCCCGAGGCGTGGGCCGCCGGTGGCGATGGCGGCGACCACATCGTCGAAGGCGGGCGTGGGGCACAGCACCGTGACCGGGGCGAGGGGGTCGCCAGCTTGCGCAGTATCGACGGCCGCGAGCAGCGCGGTGGCGTAGGGGGACGAGGGCGGGTGGGGCGTAGCTGTCATGTGGCCCACAGTAATTGGGCAGCCGAACATCGGCTGGGGAAGTATCGAACGTTTGGGCGAAAGTGGCTGCGGGGCGCAATCCTATGAGGCATGTTGCGTACGGACAAGCTTGACGCAGTCATTTACTCTGCTGGCAAGGTATTTGAAAATTTGCGGTCCGGGCGGCTCGCGACCGCGGCGACCATATGCCCCCGGCTTTGGATATGGACGCGCTGCAATTGCTTATCGACGACACCGTGACCGGGCCAAGCCCGACGCCCGCTGACGCAGCACGGCTTTTCGTCGTATTGGCCAGGGCTCAGCCGTTCGAGGACGGTAACAAGCGGACCGCGATTTTGGCTGCGAACGCGCTCCTGCCTGACGGCATCGTGTTGGTGGTCCCGCACGATCGGGAGGGGAGCGGGGCCGTAGAGGCGCAATTCCACGACCTCCTGGCTCGCGCCTACGTCCGTGGTGACGAAGACGGCCGCGCGATCGATGCCGTCGTCGAATTTATGCTGGCCCACCAAGCAGCCGAAGGGAAGTAGCAGCGAGCTGGCACGTGTTATTTCGCGCCCTGCTTATAGAGGTCCCACCCAGCACGGATCATCGGGATCTGCAGCGGGAGACGCGCGATGGCGCCGGCCTGCAGGTACCAGGGCTTGTTGCGCCACTGCCACGCCATGTTGAAGTTGGCCGGCCACACGGCGAGCAGGAGCGCTGCGGCGACGGCGCCGCCGGTCGCGCGAGTCTTCGCGTTGGCAAGCAGGGCTGCGGTGGCGATCTCGGCCGCGCCGGAGACGTAGGTGTAGGTCCGCGCGCTGCCGGGAAGCTGCTCGGGGACGATGCCGTCGAAAGGCTCCGGCTTGATGAAGTGGAGTACGCCCGCGCCACCGAAGACGGGGATGAGCGCTTTTTGCAATGTATTCATGCCTGCCACGGTACGCCGGCCACGCCCGCAGAGGGAAAGCCCTAGCTAGGGGAGGAGGGTCGGATCTGGGGGGGCGTGGTTGCCGCCGTGGGTTCCTTCTTCCCCTTCTAGTGCGTATCGGCTATCGTTGGCAGCATTCAACCCCCGCGTGTAGGGCTCCCCGGCGGGCGTTCCGGTCCCGGGAGACTGTAAGGAGGCAGCACCGTGAGGAATCGCCAACGCGGTGCAGCAGCACCGCCTATCGAAGCCACCGTGGAGATTGTGAATGGTCGCGGCACCTGTCCGGTATGTCGGAGGCGGGTCCAGGTGAACAAGGCAACCGGGCTTTTCCGACGCCACTGGCGCGAGGGCGGGGAGTGCCCGGGTGGGGCAAACATACGCATAGGGTTCGTCCCTGGTCGCAAAGGCGAAGTTATCCCGAGGCGAGCAGCAATGTCCCGCGAAGAACGCCGCACGGTTCGCGATGAATGGAACGCACGCCCCGTGACGCCAACCCGCGGAAAATCGGTCCTGGTGGAGTACACACCGCCGCCCGGCAGCGGCAAACGGCGGTAGCGGCGACGATACGTTATACATCGTCGAACTGTGCCTGTAATCTGCGGTGATAACTGAGACCATTACGCGCCAGGGGGGCAGTTGTCGAAGATCATCACTAAGCTAACAGCTCACCCTGACCCAGGAAGTCCACCACGTGGTCCCACTCTCACGCGGAGGAAGCCACGATTTCACCAACCTCATGGCCTTGTGCAAGCCCTGCCACTCACGAATCTCTGCTCTCGACGGGGATCGGGGAACATATCGTTACAGGTAGCCCTTAAGCCACTCGGGCATGCTCGGATCGTCAACGTCCCATGACTCGATAAGTTTTTCTTCGCGTTCCCAGTTGTTCTCATGACCGTCGAAGAACTTGAATCGGTTGCACTTGTACTTGTAGACAGTGTCGCCCTCGAGCCGATACTCGTTCCAGTAGTAGTTCTGCTTGCCGTAGCCCTTCCACTCATTGGTGGTGTAGATCGTTGACATGGATACTCTTTCGTTTCCTGCCGCGACAACAGCGTAACGCGACGCTTAATAATATCTAGCACTATACCGAAACCTCATCCTAACACCCCGGCTCCACCTTTTTCGTTTTCTGCCTGCCCAACACCCGGGCGGGCTTTCTTGTTGTTGTTCGCTTTTGTGAAAGGAGCCTTCGCGTGTCTGTAGTGCGAAGTGCTGATTCTGTGTGTATCGGCCATCTCGACAAGCGGTGCGATCTGATCGCAGACCACTTCCTCTCCCCTCGAATCGGTGGCACGCGTGGCCGTTGAGGTCATGGCTACGGGCAGGCGCACCACCACCATCCGGCCCCACTGCGCGCCTGCGCATGGGAAGCACTGCGTCGGGCCGGGTACAACCCGAACCGGTTCCTCATCTACGTGTGGGTGCGCCGCCAATCCGCCGACACCGGCGCAGGCGTCACCAGCTCTCTCGAGGCGCGTGAGGGTGATGAGTCGGTGTATGCGAGCCTCGGGGCTGGCGACCAGGGCACCGTCTACGGGTACGCCACGAACAAGACCAGTCAGCGCCTGCCGCTGACGCTCGTACTCGCCCACGAGATCTGCCGCCGACTCGATGCGGCCCGCACCGACGGCACGATCCGTGGGATCGGCCCCGACGGCAAATCCCAGGTCAGCGTGGTCTACGACGAGCTGGACACCCCCTCGGCATCGACACCGTGATTGTCTCGATCCAGCACGATGCGCACAAAGACACAGGCGTTCTTGAACGCGAGGTGCGCACACCGGTCTTCGCCCCGCGATCGAGGCCCACCTGCCCGAGGTCGCGGCTGAGCGCGTGCTGCTCAACTCGTCCGGTCGGTTCGTCACCGGTGGGCCCACCGTTGACATCGGGCTGACCGGACGCAAGCTCATGGTCGACACCTACGGTGGGCTCGGCCCGCACGGCGGTGGCGTGTTTTCGGGGGCTAGTTCATCATCGATCGGGGCCCTTTTGACCAGGCGGTCGAATGCGACTGACAGCGCACAGCATGCCACCTGCGCCGATGTGTGTGGTAGGGTTTTCTTCCAGCTCTGTCGCGCAGGACACTCCAGTAGGTTCGCCGGGCACTAGTCGAAGCTCACAACTTGACATGCACCTTCCTTCCAGAGCTCACACAGACCCCCAACTCGTCCAAGCCGGTTTGGTTAGTGCGCGTGATTTGCTCTATTTGTCAGTGCCGGACACGTTGTCTCAGCCGCTCCGAACCTGCTTCGTCCGACTGAACGCGCCAAGATCGCTGCGGCGAAGAAACACTTCAAAGCAATTAGTATTGATTACGCGAAGTCCTCGCCGAAGAATTGGAACGTGTAGGTACGCCGCACCCAACACACACCAACGGGGTGGGCCGGGGAAGTGGCCCACCCCGTTCGTGTGTGCAGTGGATATATCCCCTGCAAGACTGGGTGGCGTTACCGGCGGCACACACCGCCGGAAGTTCTACGGCGCGACCGGGTACACCCCGTCCTCGCCCAAGCGGGCGTCTGCGTCCAGCAGGAGCGCGATCTCGCTGTCGTGAGTGTGGCCCTCGGCGAAGCGGCGGTTGTGCACCTGCTCGAACAGGGCGGCGCGTCCGACCATGCCTGCCTCCAGGTGGCCGGCACCGGCGCGCAGGCGCTCGGTGGCGCGTGCACGCCAGGCCTCAACGTCGCGCCCCTCGGCGGCGAGTGCTGCCTCGAACACGCCCGGGTGGGCGAGCACGACGAGCGCGCCGACGTGGCCGAAGCCAAGCGAGGTCAGCGCCGCGGCCTTCACCGCGCCCTCGCCGAGGTCGAGGGTGTCACGTAGCCACACCAGGTTGGTGGCCTTCGGCGCAATGAGGGGGTCGACGCAGTCCAGCGACGCGTTCTGCGGCAGGCGACCGGTGCGCAGCACCTCGAGCAGCCCGCCGATCTGGAAGAGTGCCGCACCCGCCTTGGCGTGGCCGGTGAGCGACTTCTGCGAGATGACGTACATCGGCGCGTGCGGGTGGCGGCCGGCCGCGGGCCAGAGCAGGGAGTGCAGCTCTGACTCGTTCGGGTCGTTGGCATTGGTGGAGGTGTCGTGCTTGGAGATGACGTTGACGTCGTCAAGCGAAAGCCCGAGCGAGGTGATGCTGCGGGTCAGGCGCGAGCGCTCACCGCCGCGAGCCGCGGCGAGCACGCCCAGGCCAGGTGCCGGGATGGAGGTGTGCGCGCCATCGCCGAAGGAATCGGCGTAAGCCACCACCGCATGCACCGGCAGTCCCAGCTCCGCGGCGAGCGAGCCGCGCACCACCAGCAGGGTGCCGCCGCCCTCGCCCTCGAGGAAGCCGCCGCGACGGCGGTCGTTCGCGCGAGAGATGAAGCGGTCGTCGATGCCCTGCGCGGTCATCTTCGCTGTCTCGGCGGTGGCGTTCATGTCGCCGAAGCCTTGGAGCGACTCGACCTGGACATCGTCGATGCCGCCGGCGATGACGAAGTCGGCCTTGCCCAGAGTGATTTTGTCCACGGCCTCCTCCACGGACACCGCAGCGGTGGCGCAGGCGGCGACCGGGTGGATCATGGAGCCGTAGCCGCCCACCAGCGACTGCATCACGTGTGCGGCCACCACGTTCGGCAGGGCCTCCTGCAGGATGTCGGACTGGCGCTCCTCTCCGATGAAGCGGGAGACGAAGACCTGGTGCAGGGACTCCATGCCGCCGATGCCGGTGCCCTGGGTGGATGCCACGTCCGCCGGGTGGACCGCGCGCAGCAACTCAGCAGGGGTGAAGCCCGCGGAGATGAACGCGTCGACTGCTGTGACCAGGTTCCACACCGCGATGCGGTCCATGTTGTCCACCATCTGGGCGGGGATGCCCCACTTGGCGGGGTCGAAGCCCTCCGGCATCTGGCCGGCGACGGAGCGGCTCAGCGTCGCCTTGCGCGGCAGCTGCGCGGTGGCACCTGCCAGGCGGGTGACCTGCCACTCGCCGTCGGTGCAGGTGATGCGGGTCTTGTCCGGGGCGGCCTTGGCGAACTCGCGAGCTTCTGCCTCGTTCGCCACGGTGAAGGTGACGTCGCGGTCTAAGAAGACCTCGGTGAGATCGATGGAGCCGCCGTCGGTGAGGAAGTACTTATCGCTCAGGCGGCGCACGCCGGCGCGCGCGATGACCTCGTCGCGGAAGCGGTCCGCGATATCCTCCTCGGCCACCTCCTGGCCGTCGGCGTCGTACCAGCCCGGGGTGGGGTCTTCCGCCCAGCGGACAAGGCCCGTCATCCAGGCGAGCTCGAGCACGCCAGCGGCGGTGAGCTCGACCGCGCCGTCGCGCTGGATGCCGTACTCGGCCTCCGTGCGCGTGCGGCCAGAGCCCCAGGAGGAAACCTCGCCGATACCGGCGATGACGATCATGTCGTCCAGCGGGCAGGTGACCTTGCCGAGCTGGCCGATCGCCGAGCCGTCCGGCTGGGCGGGGTTGGCCACGTTCGGCAGCGCCTTGATGCGCGGGGCGTCGGATGCAGTGCTGGTCTCCTGCGCCGGGGCAGTCTCGATGTTCGCCCCGCGGGCGAGCTCCGCGATGGACACGCCCGAGTCCGCGAGTCCACCGGTGAGGTCCAGGTCCAGCGGGCGCTCCTGCGCCTTCGCGCGCGACTCGGTGCTGGCCAGACCCATGAGCTTGGAGGAAATCTCCTCCGGGGCCCAGACGTGGATGCCGGCTTCGCGGGCGGCGGGGATGAGCACGTCGTTGCCGCCCATGAGGTGCGTGCCAGCAACCCAGCCGATGCGCGCCTGGGCGAGGGTAACCCCCTCGGGCCAGCCGGTCTCGGCGTTCCACTTGTTCACGATCGCATCGAGCGCGGCCTTGACCTCGCCGTACGCGCCGTCACCGCCGAAGGTACCGCGGTTCGGCGAGCCCGGCAGCACGATGTGCGCGCGGGTGGGCACGTCCGCACCCTGCGCGAGGCGCGCAAGGCCGGCGATAGTGCGCTCCAGCGACCAGAGCAACAGCCTTGCCTGCGTCTCGGTGTTTCCTCCGACCTCTGCCAGCGAACCCGAGACACCAGGCGCGGCAAACGGGAAGGCGAGTGTGGGGACTAGGGGCGGCTTGATCAGCTTGACCTCGTTGCCCACGGTCTCGCGCTGGGCAGAGCCGATCCAGTCGATGAGCGCATCGACGTCGCGGTAGGACGACAGGTTCGCCGGTACCAACCAGAGGGCCGCGCCGGGCGTGCCGTGGTCGCGGAAGAGTATGCGCGCGAACTCCTTGCGCGCCTGGGTGACCCGCGATGCCGTCATGATCACGGTCGCGCCTCCCTCGAGTAGGCGCTCGACCAGGGCAGTGGCGATAGAGCCAGGCGCGGCGCCGGTGACAAGCGCGACGTCGTCTGCGTACTCGAGCTGTGGGGTGGAAAGCGCGTTGGTCGCGATCTTCTCCAGGGTCTTGCGCGTTTCACCTTCGCTGCGCGCGGCGTACCAGCGGGCCTGATCGGCGATCGTCTGGCCGGTACCGGTGAAGCGCGTGGGCGCGAAGCGGGAAGTGTTTTCGCCGGTGTCGCCGGTGGCGATGCGGGCGAGGTCCTCGCGGGCCTGGGCCCAGCGGTCGTCGAAGAGGATGGCGCGACGCGCGTCGAAGACGGGGGAGACCTGCGAGATCCAGTTCGTGCCGAGCTCGGCCTCAATGGTGTCGAGCACGGTGCGGGCCTCGGCGGCTGCCTCGGCGTCGGCGGAGGTGTCCGCGGGGGCCGTGTCCACGCCGAGCTTGTCCAGCAGGGTTCGCGCGGTGGCCACCAGCGTGTCGGCAACCTCCTCGCGATAGGCGTCGAGCGCTGCGGAGTCGACGACCCCGCCACCGGAGGACGCCGCGGCAGAGGCCTTGGCGACTTCTTGGTTGTGGTTGGCGGCGACGAGTTCGACGGCGGCGTCGAGAAGCGTGGCGACCTCCGCCTTGGAGCTGGCCTGCGGCAGGGTGGCAAGGGTGCCGCCGCGGACCGAATCTTCCTCGCGGGTGCCCAGCAGGACGGTGGCCTCGACGTGCGGGACCCAGCTTGCGGGCAGCGCCCAGGTGCCGGTGACGTAGTCGGCGACGTGGGAAGGCGCCAGGCTCGCGGCACCGAGGACCTGGCGCAGGCGCGCGCCGATCGCCTCGGTGAGCACGGAGCCGAAGGGGGCGTAGCCGGGTGCTGCGGTGTTCACGCGCTCGCGCAGGGTGACCACGTCGGCTTCGGCGGCACCGTCGATGGCGGGCACACCGAGCTCCGCGGACATATCCATGAGCAGCTGGTTACGGCGCGAGGAGACGCCACCGGTGAGCTCCTCGATGGTGTCTGCGTCCGTGATCTGCTCGGGGCGGATCTTGTTCTGGAAGGCAAACAGCACGCCAATCGCGTCGGCGGCGCTAAACGGTAGGTCGGAGGCGGGGTGGGCAGGGGCGGCTGCCGGTGCCGCGGCAGGTGCCGTAGGCGCAGCCTGTGCCGGCTCGGCAGGCGCGGTGTCGGCCGGTGCTTCCGCCTCCGCTTCTGCTGCTTCCTCCGCTGCCTCCGGCTCCGGGGCTGCGACGGTGTCGCTGAGCGTGACCTGCTCCCAGTTCGCCTCCGCGTTGACCACGGGGATGTGGTGGCCGGTCACTGCCATCTCGCGCTTGGCCAGGTTGGTCAAAGTCGGTGCGGACGCCAGGCCGATCTCGATGGCCTGCTCGACGCGGGCGAAGATGAGGTCCTGGGTCTCAATCCAGCGCACTGGCGAGGCGAACTGCCAGGCCAACAGTTGGATCAGCAGGACGCGGGCGACGTCGGAGCGGTCCATCGTCGCTGGGTTTAGCGCGGCGAGTGCGTCCTGGGAGGTGCGGTCGTCGGCAGGCACTTCGGCGCGCACGGCGTCGATGAAGTCCTGCGTGAGCTCGAAGGGGCGCGCGACCAGGTTGGGCACGTAGCGGTGCTCGAGGGCGTCGACGTCGATACGCGCGGGCAGAAGCTCGTCGAGCTTGGCGGCGAAGTCAGCCACCCCGGAGCGCAGCACGCGCGAGTGGAAGGGCACGTCGATGCCCGGCACGGGCACGTAGGCGCGCTCGCGCACAGCGTTGGCGCGCTCGGCCAGGGCGGCAAGCCCGCGCTTCGTGCCGGCAACCGAGTACTGCTGGCCCTTGATGTTGTAGTTGACAATCTCGAGGAACTCGCCGGTATCGGCCGCCACCTGGGCGACGTAGTCGGCGACTTCCTCATCGGACACTCCGATCATGTTGGGGCGCAGCGCGCCCATGCCGTAGTCGGAGTTGCCCTCTGCATCGCGCGGCACCAGCGAGCCCATGGAAGAGCCGCGGGAGTAGACCACGTCAATGACGGATTCCAGGTCGAAGATGTTGCCCAGCGAGGCGAGCGCGGTGTACTCGCCCAGCGAGTGGCCCGCGTACATCGCACCGATGGCCAGCGCGCCCGCATCCCGCAGGCGGGTGGTCTGCGCGTACGCGACCACGGCGAGCGCTACCTGCGTGAACTGCGTCAGGTGCAGCACGCCGTCGGGGTGCTTGAACACTTCGCCGCGCACGGTGAGCTCGGTCGGGTTGACGTCCACGATTCGCTGGATGGAAAAGCCCAGGTTTTCGCGGGTGTGCGCGTCGGCGCGTCGCCAGATTTCGCGGGCGGCGGGGCTGGCCGCGCGGTCGTCGGCGCCCATGCCCTCGGACTGGATGCCCTGGCCCGGGTAGAGGTAGGCAGTGGCCGGCTGCGCGAGTAGTGCCTGGCCGCGCGAGACAACCTCGCCGCCGATACGGCAGGTCACCTCAAGCGCGGGCTGGATGCCGGCGCGTCCGACGCGCTCGACGGTCAGCTCCACCTCATCACCAAGCTGCACCATGCCGTACATGGAGTAGGTCCAGCCGGTCACGCGCCCGTGGCGCCCCGCGAGGTGCTGCGCGGTGGCAGACAGCCACATGCCGTGCACCAACGGTGCGCTCAGGCCGACGAGCCCGGAGGCGTTGTAGGAGGAGTGGATCGGGTTGTAGTCGCCCGAGACCAGGGCGAAAGGCGTCATGTCGGAAGGTGCGGTGACGGTCGCGCGGTCGACGAAGGAGCGCGGGGTCGACTCGATGTGTGCGTCCACGCCGCCGTACTCCGGTCCGGCGCTCGGCGGGGTGGTTGTCGTCGCCCGGCCGCGGATGGCAAAGCGGTGCATTTGCTTCACGACGGCGCGCTCACCGTCCTCAATGCGCAGCTCAACCGTGACGATGCGCCCGGAGACCGACTCTTCGATGCCGCTGCACCAGGAGGTGACGGAAAGCTCGCGGCCGTCGGCAAGCGCGTGCAGGTCTGTGCCCGGTGCAAGGGAGATGAGGTGGTCGAGGTGGACGGCGTTGAGCAGGCCCTCGATGACCGGGAAGCCGTCGGGCAGGGTGGCGGAGCCGAGCGCGGTGTAGATCGCCGGCCAACACGGGCCGACCAGCGCGTCGGGCGTGCCGTCGGGGACATCGGTGCCCAGAGCCGCGCCGGTGACTGCGGTGTGTGCCTTGAGCAGGGAAGCGGGCAGGTGGAATCTGGTGCGCGCAAGGCCGAAGGGGTGCGCCTCGTCCGCGGATCCCGCGATGATCGACGGCAGCTCGGTGATCGCATCGCCGGCCTCGGACACCGAGCCCACGCCGGCCAGGCCCGCGAGCAGGTCGAAGACGGCCTTCGGTAGGCGCGCGTCGTCGACCACGGGGGAGGCGCCGGTGTGCACGCCCTCGGGCAGGTTGACCGGGATGGTCACATCGCGCACGTAGAAGGGGCGCTGGTTCTCTGGCAGATCGTCCCAGTAGGAATCGGTGTGGATGCGGATGGCCAGCCCGCCTTCACCGGCCTCGTCCTCGGAGAAATCGTGGAAGATCTCGAAGCTGGTGTCGTCCATGGTGTAGGCCGGGTTGTCCATCAGGTGCCCGTGCCAGAACAAGGTTGGGGCTGCGCGCAGGTACTCCTCGACGCTGGTGGCGTCGGCGAGGCGGGCGAAGCGGTCGGTGGGGGTGACGTCGGCGTCGAGAAGCGCCTGCGTCGTGGCGGCCTCGAAGCGGTCGAGCAGCTCTGCGACCGGCTCGTTCTTGCGGGTAATGCCCGCGACGGCGACCGGGCCGGGGATAATGCGGACCTCGTCGGCGGTGTAGCGCGGGTCCTGGGCCTGCCAGAGCGTGTCCTTGCCAAACCACATCTGCAGGTCACCGTCGATCGCCGGGACCCACGGCATGGGCTTGGGGTACGCGTAGTGCAGGGAGATCCACCAGGCGGCATCGCGCGGGGAGACGTGGATCTCGCGGGCCTGCGGGTAGGCCTCGATGAGGCGGGCAAACGCCTCGTGCGGATCCTGCGGGCCGTCGGCGAATTGGCTTTCAATCTCGCCGCTATCCTGCGGTGCAAGGCGCGCTTCGATGCGGCGCAGCGTGGAAACGAAGCGGGCGTCCCACGAGGTGTCGATGAACGGGTGCGCCAGCTCGATGAAGCGCTCGACCCACTCGGCGTAGGTCATGTCCTCGATGTCGCCGAAGAACGGCTTGGAGGTCTTGGCGAGTGCGGCGATGATCTCCTCGCGACGCTGGTGGTACTCCTCGGCCGGCATGTTGGTGATCAGGCGGGAGGCCTTGGCAAAGGAGTTGTCCAGGTCGTGAATGTCGGCGAGCAAGTGGCTTTGCGACGACGCCACGCCGTTGCGCGCCGAACCACGCGACACCCAACCACCGTTGTCCGCGGGGCTGAGCCCCTTCGTGTTGACCAGCAGGTCCTTGACGGAATCGGTGGCCTTCGCCTCTTTGGTGGCCATCGCGACGGTGCCCAAGAAGACGGCGTCGACGGGCATGTGCGGCATCTCGAATCTCTGCGCCCACGCACCGGTGAGCAGCTCTGCGGCGCGCTCGGGCGAGTACACCCCACCCCCGACGGTGAGGATGGCGTTGTCGTGCTCGCGGACCTGCGCGTACGTTTCCACCAGCATGTCGTCCAGGTCCACCCAGGAGTGGTGGCCGCCGGCATGCCCGTCCTCGACCATGAGGATCACCGGAATGTCGGGGTTGGCCGCGGCAATGGCGACCGCGTCGCGGACCTGGGTGGGCGTGCCCGGCTTGAACGCGATGTAGGGGAAGCCGTCGCCACGCAAGCCATCGATGATCTCGGTGGCCTCGTCAACCTCCGGAATGCCCGCGGAGATGCACACGCCGTTCAAGGGTGCGCCGGCGGCGCGTGCCTTGGGCACCATGCGGGTCTGGCCGAAGTGCATGTTCCACAAGAAACGGTCGAAGAACATGGTGTTGAACTGGGCGGTACGGCCCGGCGTGAGGTGCTCGGCGAGCGTGTCGCGGTGCTCGTTGAACACCTCCTCGGAGTACATGCCACCGCCGGCCAGTTCGGTCCAGTAGCCGGCGTTGGCGGCCGCGGCGACGATTTCGCCGTCGGCCGAGGTGGGCGTCATGCCGCCCAAGATGATGGGGGACAGGCCGGTGACCTGGGAGAAACGGGTCTGGGTGTAGACCTTGCCATCCGGCAGGCGCACTAGGCGCGGGGCGAACTTCTCGTACGAGACCGCCTCGGGGATCTCGGTGCCCGGGGTGGCAAGCGCGTCGCGGGAGCGCGCGGAATCGGCGGTGATGACGGGCAGACCGGAGCCGGCGACGAGCTTCGAAGTCATGCCGCTGAGCGCCGAGTCGAGCGAGACGACGTGCGTGGCCCCGCCCTCGAGCAGGCCGCGCACGGTGGCGGGCCAGTCGTGGCGGTCGACCAGGATGGCCTGCGCGAGCGCGCGTGGGGTGTCCTCGCCCACATCCAGGCCGCACTCTTCGGCCCACTCGGCAGCCAGGTCGACGGCGCGGGTGTTGGCGTCGCTGTCGTGGTGGAAGGGGTAGGCCACCGGCAGCTCGTCGAAGATGGGGGTGAGCTCGGAGCCGCCGAACTCGGCCGCTTCCAGCTTGGCGTTGAAGGAAGTGGCGTGGTGCTCGACGGCCTCGCGGGTGCTTGCCAGCTCGGCGGGCTCGCCGGCGAGCACCGCGTGGCGCGGGCCGTTGACCACGGACAGGAGCTTTTGCGCGCCGTGCTCGGCGAGCAGGTCGGTGAGCACGGGCACCGGGATGCCTCGCACGCTGAGCATCCGCGGGGCCGTGTCGCGCGCGCCGTAGGCGGTCGAGGCGGCAGCGCCAAGGATGAGTGCGAAGGCGAGCGCGTGCTCCGGGTGCTTGACCGCGGCCACGCCGAGCGCGCCCTGGGAGTGCCCGGCGAGGTGGACGTTGTCGTTGTCTACCTCCAAGCCGAGGTCGCGCAGGTGCTGCACCGCCGCGAGCTGGGCGAGCACAATGCCGGGCACCGAGACCGCCGGGTGCGTGTCCACGGACAGTGGCGCCACGTCTTCGTCGGAGTGAAGGAGCGCGCCGAGTCGGTCGACCGTGCCCGGCACGGCAGAGGCGAGGGGGCGGGCGACGGGGCCGGTGAGGGTAAGCGCGGCGTCGAGAAGCGAGCGCAGCGTCCCGCGCGCGGTGGGGGAGGCGGCATCGTGCAGGGCGCGCTGCCAGTCGCTTCCCTGGCCCTGGAAGATCAGTGCGGGGCGGGCGGAATTGAGTGTGGCAATGGGGTGAATCGTCATGAATTTTCCTTGAGTGCTGGGAGGCGGGGTTACAGTGGCATGTTGCCGTGCTTGCGGGCGGGGCGGGCGACAGTCTTGCCGCGGTAGAGACGCAGGTTGGCGGCGATCGCATCGCGGGTCTCCGAAGGCAGGATCACCGCGTCGATGAGCCCGCGCTCGGCGGCGTTATACGGGTTGAGAATGGTGTCCTCGTACTCGCGCTCGAAACTGGCGATCAGCTCGGCGATCTCCTGCTCTTCCATCCCAGACTCGCGCGCGGCCTTGATCTCCTTTCGGTTGATAAACCCGACGGCACCGGCCGCGCCCATCACCGCGATCTGAGCCGTGGGCCAGGCGAGGTTCACATCCGCGCCCAGGCCCTTCGAACCCATAACGCAGTACGCGCCGCCGTAAGCCTTGCGCATGGTCACGGTGATTTTCGGCACGGTCGCCTCGCCGTAGGCATACAGCAGCTTCGCGCCGCGGCGCAGGATGCCGCCGTACTCCTGGCCCGCGCCGGGGAGGAACCCGGGCACGTCCACCAGCATGACGATGGGGATGTTGAAGGCGTCGCAGGTGCGCACGAAGCGGGCGGCCTTCTCGGAGGAATCGATGTCCAGGCAGCCGGCGAAGACCTGCGGCTGGTTCGCCACAAAGCCGACGACCTGGTCGTCGATGTGCCCGAACGCGGTGACGACGTTTTCGGCGCGCTGCTCCATGATTTCGAGGTATTCGCCGTCGTCGGCGAGCTCGGCGATGACCTCGCGCACGTCATACGGGGTGTTGGGAGAGTCGGGGATGATCGTATCCAGCGCCTCCTTGGGCTCATTGCTTATCGACGACTCCGTGCCCGCCTTCTCCCGACTATTGGCGGGCAGGTAGCCCACCAGATCCATCACCCAGTCGAGCGCCTCCTGGTCGGTTTTGGCGACGTAGTGGCAGTTGCCCGCGGTGGCCATGTGCGTCCACGCCCCGCCGAGCTCCTCCTGGCTGATCTCCTCGCCAGTGACGGTCTTGATCACGTCCGGGCCGGTGACAAACATTTTGGAGGTCTGATCCACCATCACCACGAAGTCGGTGAGCGCGGGTGAGTACGCGTTGCCGCCGGCGCAGGCGCCCAGGATCACGGAGATCTGAGGCACCACGCCACTGGCCTGCACGTTCTGGTAGAAGGTTTGCGCGATCCAGTCGAGCGAGACCACGCCGTCCTGGATGCGCGCGCCCGCGCCCTCGTAGAGGCCAATCAGTGGGCGGCCGGTGGTGACGGCCAGCTTCTGGATCTTGATCATCTTTTCGCCGTAGACCTCGCCGAGTGCGCCGCCGAAGACGGTGCCGTCCTGGGAGAAGATGCAGACCTCGCGGCCGTCGATGGTGCCCCAGCCGGTGACGATGCCGTCGGTGACCGGGCGCTTGGCGTGCATCCCGAAGTCGTGGGTGCGGTGACGGGCGAGCATGTCGGTTTCCACGAACGATCCCTCGTCCAGGATGTAGTCGAGCCGCTCGCGAGCGGTGAGCCTTCCGGCGTCGCGCACCTTCGCGTGCGCCTGCTCGCCCATGGGGGCGAGCGCTTCGGCGCGGCGGGCGCGCAGGTCGTCGAGTTTTTCTGCGGTGGTTTGTGTCGTGTGCGACATCTTCGCTGAAACTGTCATGCGGGGTAGCATAAACTTTTGTGTTAATAATTAGCTATGCAAAACATGAATAACCTACACTCCGGTAGGTTTTGGGATGTTGGTCCGCCCGTTGAGGTGGGGGAACGCCCGCTTGTGAGTTTCATCACGTCCCCGTCGTGTAAGGAGTCAACGCGTGCACATCGGCACCGATCTCGTCCACATCCCCACGTTCCGCACGCAGCTCGCCACCCCAGGCACCACTTTCACCCGCGCGTTCACCGACTGCGAGCTGCGCGACTGCGCCGCCAAACCCGACCGCGACGCCTCACTCGCCGCCCGCTGGGCCGCCAAAGAGGCCTACATCAAGGCGTGGGGTTCCAGCCGTTTCGGCCGCCCGCCCGCGCTCGCCACCCTCGACCTTCGTCAGCTCGAAGTGCTTATCGACGCCCACTCGCGCCCCACCCTTGCGCTGCACCCACAGCTCGCTGACGCCGGTGCCCCGAAGGTCGCGTCGCTGTCACTGAGCCACGACGGCGACTACGCCACTGCCACGTGCTTGGTGGACACCGCTTAAACACCGCTTAAACTCGGTGGCATGACAGTACAGGACCTCGCCCGCATCCAAGACGCCGTCGCCGACTTCTGGCCGAAGGTGCGCTACGTCGAGACCACCGGCTCCACCAACGCCGACATGGTCAAAGAGGGCGAGGCGGGCATGGTGCTTATTGCCAACGAGCAGACCGCGTCCAAAGGGCGCCTCAACCGCACCTGGGTCACGCCGAAGGGGGCGCAGCTGGCCATGAGCATGGTCATTGACGCAGGCCGAGACCCGAACCACTTCGGCCTGCTGTCCATCGCCCCGGGAGTGGCGGTGACCGACGTCGTGCCGCAGGCGCGCCTGAAGTGGCCGAACGACGTGCAGATCGGTGGCAAGAAGATCGCGGGCATCCTGTCCAACCTTGCGCTGCCGAACGTGGTCGTGGGCATCGGCATCAACGTCAACTTCCGTGAAGAGCAGCTGCCCGTCGACACCGCGACCGCGCTCAACCTCGAGGGCATTGATGTGGATTTCGACGACTTCACCATCGAGATCCTCCGCGCCATGGGCCACCGCCTCGGCCAGTGGCAGGACCGCGACCCGCAGCTGCTCGCCGATTACCGTAAGGTCTGCTCCACGATCGGCCAGACGGTGCGCATGGAGCTGCACGACCGCGATGTGCACGGCCGCGTCGACGGCGTCAATGACAATGGCGAGGTCATCATCGACGGCACCGCGTACTCGGTCGGCGATGTGCATCACCTGCGCCCGAAACAGTAGCCTGGTCGCATGTCAAGAAAGGTGCGATTTCAGACAAACCAAGACGAGCAAGTGCTTGTCGACGTCTGCGCCCCCCTTTCCACCCTCACCTTCCCCCTGATGGAACTCATCGTGATTACAGGCGTGGCCTGGATCGCGATCGGTTGGATGGACGTAACACCCAACGTAGACCCGGCGCTGCGCAACCTGGTCGTCCTCGCGTGGGCGCTGTTGGCGCTGTGGCGCTTCGTTGCGCCGCTGGTGAGTTCCCGTCGGCGCCGCTTCATCCTCACGGACCGCCGCATCCTCGCGCGCGGGCGGCGTGGCGCGGTCGACTCCATCCCCCTGGAACAGGTCCACTCCGCCCGCCGCGTCAAGGGTTCGATCTCGGTGGCGGTCTATGGCTACGACCGCCCGCTTGTTTTCGAGCAGGTGGGCAAGGCGCGCGCCGTCGACAAGGCGCTGCAAAAAGCGCTTGCCGGCGAGCTGCGTTAGCCGTTGATCTGCGCGCCCTTGATCTCGGTGTCGTGCAGCTGGCTGTCCAGGTCCTCCGGAGTGAGGTCGCTCTGCTGGAACTCGGCGGTGACCGGCAGGTGGAGGTCCATGTCGGTGCCGGGGCACAGTTCGATGCGGGCTTCGCGCACGGTGTAGTCGAGGACGTGGCCGCCGGAGGTGCGCTCGTCGTCGATGAAGTGGACGTGGCAGCCCGGCACGCTGATGCCCTTGGCGTAGGCGGGGGTGCGGAAGCCGCCGATGACGCCGGTGACGTTTTCGAAGCGGTGCTCGGCGTCGTCGTTAATTGCTTCGGTCATGGGGCGGTAGGGCTTTTCCTGCTTGCTCACGGTGCGGGTGACCACCTTGTCGAAGGTGCCGGTGATGCGCACGGCGTAGAAGAAGTTGCGGCTGGGCTCCAGGCTGTCCACGAAGGCGGACAGTTCGCCGCGGCGCATGCCCTGGGGCGCGTCGACGGCGATGCGCGGCACGAAGTTCGTCACCACCGTAAACGGGGTGCGCTGGTCGAGGTCGGCGATGCGCGCCTTGCCGTCGCTGGTGAGCTGGTAGCAGACTCCGTCGAGGATAATCATCTCGCCGTCGAGCGCATCGAAGGTGCCGAGGCCGAAGTTGCCTTTGGACAGGATGTCGCTGATGGTCAGCTCGCCGTCGTAAATGCCGTCGAGGAGAGCGGTCATAAGCGAGTTCTGGAAGATGGTGTGGCGGGAAAGCGCCTGATATTTCGAAGCCATAGCACCAGGGTAAGGTGAAGTGCGTGAAGGACGCACAACTTATGCCAACTGTCGTGGTCGTCGGTGACGGCCAACTTGCCCGCATGATGCACACCGAGGCCATCGAGCTCGGCCTGCACACGCGCCTGCTCGCGGGAAGTGAGGATTCTTCGGCCGCGCAGGTCTTCGGCGATGTGCGCCTCGGCGATTACACCAACCTGGAGGATCTCCAGGAGGTGTCGCGCGGTGCGGCCGCGGTCACCTTCGACCACGAGCATGTGCCCAATGAGCATTTGGAGCAGCTTATCGACGCCAACGTGGCCGTCGAACCACGCCCCGAAGCCCTCATCTACGCCCAGGACAAGCTGGAGCAGCGCCGCAAGCTGGAATCGCTCGGGGTGCCGGTGCCGGACTACGCGCCGATCGACTCGGTGGATGCGGCGAAATCGTTCTGGGAGCGCCACGAGCACCGCGTATGCCTGAAGACCACCCGCGGCGGCTACGACGGCAAGGGCGTGTGGTTCCCGGACTCGCTCGACGAATTCGTGGAGCTGGTGGACGACATGCTGGGCCAAGACATCGTGCTTTACGCCGAGGAGAAGGTCGACTTTGTCCGCGAGCTGTCCGCAATGGTGGCGCGCACCCGCTCCGGCGAGATGCGCGTGTGGCCGGTCGTGGAGTCGCGCCAGACCGACGGCATCTGCCACGTCGCGATCGCCCCGGCCCCGGACCTGTCGACGCAGCTGGCGCGCGAGTGCCAGAACCTGGCCAAGCTCATCGCCCGCAAGCTCGACGTCACCGGCGTGATGGCGGTGGAGCTGTTCGAGTACGAGACGGAGACCGGCACCGCCGTGTCCGTCAATGAGCTGGCCATGCGTCCCCACAACACGGGCCACTGGACGCAGGACGGCTGCCTGACCTCCCAGTTTGAGCAGCACATGCGCGCCGTGCTGGACTTCCCGCTCGGCGAGACCGAAATGGTCGCCCCCGTCACTGTCATGGTCAACGTCCTCGGCGGCGAGGAGGACCCGGAGATGCCGATGGAGCGCCGCGTCAAGGAAGTCATGCTGCGCTACCCGGAGGCGAAGGTCCACCTCTACGGCAAGGACTGGCGCCCGGGTCGCAAGATCGGGCACGTCAACGTCACCGGCTACGACGTGGTGACCACGCGCAAGCTCGCCGAGCACGCCGCGCAGTTCCTGGTGACGGCAAGCTGGACGTAGGCTGGCGTCGAAAAGCGCTGCAACAAGAAAGGTTGAACCGATGACCGCACAGCAACCCCTCGTTGGCCTGATCATGGGCTCCGATTCCGACTGGGACACCGTGGCACCCGCCGCCGAGGTGCTCGCCGAGTTCGGCGTGCCCTTCGAAGTTGGCGTGGTGTCCGCGCACCGCACGCCCGAGAAGATGCTCGCGTACGCGAAGTCGGCGCACGAGCGGGGCCTGCGCGCGATCATCGCCTGCGCTGGCGGTGCCGCCCACCTGCCCGGCATGGTCGCGGCTGCGACGCCGCTGCCGGTCATTGGCATCCCGCGCGCGCTGGACACGCTCGACGGCATGGATTCGTTGCTGTCCATCGTGCAGATGCCGGCGGGCGTGCCCGTGGCTACCGTCTCCATCGGCGGGGCGAAGAACGCCGGTCTGCTCGCGGCGCGCATCCTCGGCGCAGCCGACGCCGAGCTGCAGTCGAAGATGGTGCGCTACCAGGAGGACATGGCCGCCGCCGTGGAGAAGAAGGACGAGGCGCTGCGCAGCCGGTTGCTGGGTGAGTAGCAGCCCCATCGTGGTGCTCGGGGCACGCATTATCGACGGTCGCCCCTCCCGCATGCTCCGCGCCCGTCTCGTCGCCGCGCTCGTGCGCTGGCGTATCGACGCCCGCGCCGGGGCAGAGCGGACCATCGTCGTCACCGGCCGCGGCGAGTCGGGCGTGATGGCGCGCTGGCTCGCCGAGCGAGGCGTGCCCCGCGAGCTGATTGTGGAGGAGCCTCGCGCGACGTCGACGAACGAGAACCTGGAGAACTCCCGCGCGCTCTTCCCGCACGCATCGCGCCTGATCGTGGTGACCAGCAACTTCCACGTCCGCCGCACGCGCGTGTGGGCCTGGCACCTGGGCATTCCGGTGGAGATGGTGCCGGCGCGCACCCCGCGGCGCTCGCGGGCGAAGAACTATGCCCGTGAGGTCGTCGCGCTGCCGCACTCCGCCGCGCGCGTTGCTTGGCGACGCCTCGCGCACAAACTGGGTATCCCGCCTAGATAGGGCGAGCGCTGGCCCCCTTCGGCGTGGTGTGAGCGCTCTGCGATACCCTAAGGGGGTATACCCATTCTGGGTATGGCGCAGATACTTCGGTCTGAGGAGGGCCCTTTCATGACACACACACCACTACGACGACGCATCATCGGCCTGGCTGCCGTTGCACTACTGGGGGTCAGTGCAGTCTCATGCGCCGGAGAAAACGCCACCCAGACCGACAAGGACGGTGTCGAGGTGACATCCGGGGCCAACCAACCCGCAGAAGTCAACGGGGTGGACCTGCACTTTCTCGGGATGATGACACCGCACCACCAGCAAGCCGTGGACATGAGCGACATCATCCTGGCCGCGGACGGCACCAGCGAAGCCACAGCGGACTTAGCTGAACGGATTAAAGTCGGGCAAGAGGAAGAGATCGACACCATGGTCGACTGGGCCGAGCAATGGGACCAAGGCGACCTGATGGCACAGCACGCCCCGCACGTCGCCAACGGCATGCTGATGCCAGAGCAGATGGAGCAGCTGGAAAAACTTGATGGCGAGGACGCAGACACCCTGTTCCTCCAGCTGATGCACTCCCACCACGAGGGTGCCGTTGCCATGACCCAAGACCAGATCGACAACGGCGGCTACCAGCCCCTCGTGGACCTGGCCCAGCAAATGCTCGACGTCCAAACCGCCGAGATGGACGAGATGGAACAGCTCCTCGAGGCCCGAGGCGAAAGCACTCTGACTGAGTAACCTGCACGGCGCGGCGGCTAGAGCCCGCCCGGCAGGCTGCGCAGCGTGACTCCGCGCTCCGCGGCGGCCTCGCCGAAGCGCTCCACAAAGTCCGCGGACCGCTTCCCGGAGGCGCAGTACACCACGACGTCGCCCGCACCGCGCAGCTCGTCGAGCAGCGCGATCGCCGCGTCCGGGTCCTCGCGCCACGCGGACGTGGGCAGGTGCGCGGATTCCTGCGGCAGGTCCTTGATCGCCTTCTCACCGAGTTCGCGCACGTCGAGCGCGGTCGCTTCGCCGTCCGCGATCTGCGCGAGTAGCCGCGCTTTCTCGCCGTCGCCGTGCTGTGGCACCGCGCACGAGGCGGCCGGCGCGGCGTGGGCGTCCAGGCTCGTCACCAGCTCGCGCTCCGGGTCGGCCGCGACCTGGAAGCGCTTGAGCGTGCCGGCGAGCGCCTCGTAGACGGTGAGCACGCCGATCTCCGCCTCGTCCATCCCGGCGAGGAGCTTGACGGCCTCGGTGGCCATGAGCCCGCCGACGACGGAGGTGGTCACGCCGAGCACGCCTGCGGTGGCGCAGTCCGGGGTGTCCTCGGGCGCGGGGTGGGTGGGGTAGAGGTCGCGCAGGCCCACGCCGCGCATGTCCGGGCCGGAGTGCCAGACCGCGATCTCGCCGTGGAAGCGCAGCACCGAGCCCCACACCAGCGGGGTGCCGGTGAGTTCGGCGGCGTCGGCTGCGAGGAACTTCGTGGTGAACGTGTCGGAGCCGTCGATGACCAGGTCCGCGTCGCGGAAGTACTCGGCGGCGTTGGACGCGTCGAGTCGTTCGTTCAGGGCGTTGATGTGCACGTCGTCGCGGTGCCGTCGCAGCTGCTCGGCCGCCACCTCGACTTTGGGCCGGCCGACATCGGCGGCGCTAAACAGGATCTGGCGGTGGATGTTGGTGTCACCCACGACGTCGTCGTCGATGACCGTGATCGTGCCGACGCCCGTCGCCACCAGCGACTGCATCACCGGACACCCGAGCCCGCCCGCGCCGATGACCAGCACGTGCGCGCGATTGAGCGCCTCCTGGCCCGCCAGCCCGAAGCCCGGCAGCAGCGTCTGGCGCGCGGTGCGCCGTAGCTCAGCGTGGGGGAGGCTCATAGCACCTGGTCCTCCCAGCTCGCCAGGCCCGCAAAGCTTGACGACGCCACCGCGCCCTCCGCATGCGTCCGCCGCGGAATCCGTCCCGCGCCGCGCGCCAGGCGGCCCGCCTCCACCGCGTGGCGCATCGCGTTTGCCATGGCGACAGGGTCCTGGCAGCGGTTCACGGCACTGGCCAGCAGCACTCCGTCGCAGCCGAGTTCCATGGCAAGTGCGGCGTCGGAGGCGGTGCCCACGCCGGCGTCGAGAAGCACTGGCACCTCGGCGCGCGAGCAGATCAGCTCGATGTTGTGCGGGTTGAGGATTCCGAGCCCGGTGCCGATCGGCGAGCCCAGCGGCATGACCGCGTGGACGCCGACCTGCTCGAGGCGCGCCGCCACCACCGGGTCGTCGGAGGTATACGCGAGGACGGTGAAGCCGTCGGCGACGAGGAGTTCGCAGGCGTCGACGAGCTCGACCACGTCGGGCAGGAGTGTGTGATCGTCGGCGATGACCTCCACCTTCACCCAGTTCGTGCCGAGCGCCTCGCGCGCCAGCTGCGCGGTAAGCACCGCGTCGCGCGCCGTGCGGCAGCCAGCAGTATTCGGCAGCGGGTCGATCCCCAGGCGGGTGAGCATGTCGAAGACGCTCTCGCCGCCGCCGTCTGCGCGCGCCGCGTGCCGACGCATCGCCACCGTCGTCAACTGCGTCCCACTGGCAACGAGCGCGTCTTCCAGCAGCTGCTGGCTCGTCGCCCCGCCCGTGCCCATGATCAGGTGCGAGTCGAATTCCTTATCCGCGATCTGCAGCACGGTTAGCCTCCCTGGACGGCGGTGAGGATGTCGGCCACGTCGGCGTCGTTAAGCATGAGGCCCCACTGGCTCGCGGGCACTACCTTGCCGTTGACGGCCACGGCGACACCCTCGGTACGGCCCACCACCTCGTCGACGAGCTGCGCGACGGTGGGCGCGGCGTCGAAGGTGCGGGGTTGATCGTTGACAGTAATGCGCATGATGCTCCTTTACTTGTGGCGGGCGGGGTCGCACGCGGCGATGTCCACCGCCGTGGTGCGTCGAAGCCCAAGGTCAGCGCCGACGCGCGCGCCGAGCGCCGCCAGCAGGATGCCGTGCCGGAAATAGCCGGTGGACACGACGAGGTTCTCGCCGCCGAGCCCCAGGTACGGCAGGTCATCGGGCGTGCCGGGACGGTTGCCCACGAGCGCCTCGATGAGTTCGCAGTCCTCGAGCCCGGGCACGATGCGGATCGCGTCGCGCAGCAGCGTGTACACCCCGTCGACGGCTGGCCGCTCGCGCGCGTCCTCGCGGCTGGTCGCGCCCACGGCGATCGTGCCGTCGGTGCGCGGAATGATGTAGACCGGCCGATCCTCCACAAACGCGCGGATCACGCGGCCCACCGGCGCGTTGGCGGCCCCGAGCCGCAGCATGTCGCCGCGCACCGGCCGCAGGTTCAGCGGCAAGCCGAGTGCGCGCGCCCCAAGCCCGTTACACACGTAGGTCGTCGCGCCGAGCACGTTTCGCTTCTCGACGCCCACCTCAACCCCCACACACGCCGCCCCCTCCCACAGCAGCGCGCCCGCCTTCTCGCGGACAAGCCGAACGCCCTTGTGTTCCAGCACGCGCAGCAGGGCGGCGGCGAACATCCGCGGGTTGACCTGGTGGTCGCCGGGGATCTCCACCACGCCCGCGAGCTGCGGACTAAGGCCCGGCTCCTGGGTGCGGGCCTGGCGCAGCGTCAGCCTGTCGACGTCCATCCCGTGTGTGTGCTGGTGCTCGGTGAGCTCGCACAGGTGGGTGGCGTCGGCGCGGTCGGCGGCGACGACGAACGTCGACTCGGTGCGGTACCCCACGTCGGTGCCGGGGATGGCCGCGACGAGGTCCGCGACCAGCGACGGGTACAACTCCGCCGACTGCAGCATGAGCGGGTAGAGCGGCTCCTGCCGGTACTGCACCTCCGCGGCCGGGGCGAGCATGCCGCCAGCAACGTTGGTCGCGCCGCTGGTGGGCGCCGGGTCCACGAGCGCGATGCGTTGCGGGTCCACCCCGCGTCGCACGAGCTCGAAGGCGGTGGTCAGGCCGATGATGCCGGCGCCGACGATGACGTGTTCGTAGGTGCTCACAGCGCGCCGCCCGCAGCCACGCGGTCGAAGTCGGCCGCGATGCCCGCCGCCATCGCCCGCGGGTCCTCGGCGCGCATGAAGCCGCGCACGATGGCTACACCCGCCACCCCTCGAGCGGCGAGGTCGGCGGCGTCGGAGGCGTGGACGTCGCCGATCGCCACCACCGGCAGCCGCGACGCCTCGACGAGCGCCGGGTACCCGTCAAGCCCGATCGGGGCGCGGCCCGAGTCCTTCGTGGGCGTGGGGCGGAACGGGCCCGCGCCGATGTAGTCGATCACGCCGGCGTACTCGTTGGCCTCCTGCACCAGGTCGAGGGTCCCGGTGGTCAGGCCGATGATGGCGTCTGGGCCCAGCAGCGCGCGGGCGTCGCGCGGGTCCATGTCGTCCTGGCCGATGTGCACGCCGTGGACGTGGTGGGTGGGGATGAGGCGGGCGGCGAGGTGGACGTTGTCGTCGATAAGCACGCGCGTGGCGGGGTTGGCTTTAGCGACGGCGTCGGCGACCGCGCAGGCCAGCGACTCGAGCGCGGACTCTTCGATCGGCTTGCTGCGCACCTGGATCACGCCCGCGCCGCCCGCGGCCGCCAGCGCAGCGATGCGCGGGACCTCCTCGGCGGGCTGCCCGGTGACGAAGTAGCAGCGCAGGTCGAGCGGCCTAGACATCGCGGATCACCCACGCGCGGTCGGCCTGGTCGAAGAAGTCGAGCTCGTAGCGCGAGGCGACGGCGCACGCGCGCACCGCGTCGTCGAGCGCGTCCGGGTCGTCCGCGAGCGTGCGCTCGCAGCGGTCGATCGCGCCGCGCACCGACGCCAGGAACTCGTCGCCGGCGTAGGTGGCCAGCCAGTCGTGGTAGGGGTGCGCGTCGTGGTTGCGCTTGGCCAGGCGCGCGCCGACCTCGTAGTACAGCCAGTAGCAGGGCAGCACCGCGGCCTGGCCGATCGCCGCCGGCTCGCCGAGCGTGGAGGCCAGCAGGAAGTCGGTGTAGGCGCGCGTGACCGGCGACGGCAGCGTCTCGCGGTCCAGGTCAGCGAGCCACGTGCGCTGCATCTCCTGCTCGTCGGCGATCGCCTCGTTCGCGTCCTCGGCCCACGCGCCGCCGAGCGCGTGCAGGGAGCGCGCGTACCTCACCAGGTAGTACGCGTCCTGCTCGAGGTAGAAGAGGAAGTCCTCGCGGCGCAGGGTGCCGTCGCCGAGCGCGCGGATGAACGGCAGCTCCATGATGGCGGTGAGGTACGGCGCCGAGGCGTCCCACAGTGCCTGGGTGTTGGGGCCGGCCGGGGTGGCGAGGGGAGGGGTTGGTGGGGCGTCGATAAGCAAAAAGTGCTCGGGGCGCGTATCGGCCGCGCGCTGCATGCGACGGTTCATGTGCCCGTGATCGACGGGGCCGTGACCGCGCCCAACGGCGAGCGCATCGGCGTGCGCGATCGCCTCGTGCAGCCAACGCGACGCCCACTCCGTCGCCGCGGGCGTGTCAAAGCCGGCGCCCAGCCGCGTGGCCAGCGCCGAGGAGAACGAGCAGCCGGTGCCGTGCGTATTCTTGGTGTCCACGCGCTGCACGGGCACGCGGTGCACGCTCTCGGCGGTGACCACGGCGTTATCCGCGTGCGCGCCGCCCAGGTGGCCGCCCTTGACAATGACGGTCGTGCCCAGCTCGCGCGCCAGTCCCTGCGCCTGCGCGATCGCGGCGTCGAATTCGGTGGCGGTCTCCGCGCCGGCGAGCACGGCCAGCTCAGGCAGGTTCGGGGTGATCACGTCGGCGAGCCGTGCCAGCTCGCGCAGGGCCGCTTCAGCCTCGCGCGTAAGGAGCCGATCGCTTGACGACGCCACCATCACCGGATCCAACACCACCCTGCACGTTCGCGCGTGTGCGGTGAGGAAGTCGCGGACCACGTCGATGATCTCGGTGGTGCCGAGCATGCCGATCTTGATGGCGTCGATCTCCACGTCGTCCGCGACGGACCGCAGCTGCGAGCGCAGGAACTCGACCGGCGGGGCGAAAATCTCCTGCACGCCAGTCGTGTTCTGCGCGACCAGCGAGGTCACGACGCTATACGAGTACCCGCCGGCGGCCTGGATCGACTTGATGTCGGCCTGGACTCCGGCGCCGCCGGTCGGATCGGTGCCGGCGATGGTGAGGATGCGGGGCAGTGCGGGCGCAGCGTGCATGGGGACAATCCCTTCGCTAGTTCGAGCTAGTGCAGGTTCGACGGGTCTGATCTCAGCCCCTCGCTCGGGGCACCCCGTGTCACACTGGCGACGCTAGCACAGCCCCCGCGCCGCTAGAACGGCAGGTTGAACGTGGGCAGCTCGATGCCCAGGACCGGCGCGGCGAAGTACAGCCAGCCGGCGGCCAGCGCGGCGACGAGCGCGACGAGACCGAGCAGCATCGCGGCGACGTCGAGCTCCTTGCCCACGGTGACGTCGGTGCCCTGGGTTTCTTCCTCGACCGGCTGCGCTTGCTGCGCTTGCTCGCCTGAATCGGCGGTGCCGTCGGCGGCGACGTCGACGTTGACGACGACCTCGTCGCCCTCGCCCTGCTCCACGCTCACCGGCTCGCCGTTGACGGTCACGCCCATCTCGCCGGCGCCCTCCTGTGCGAGGGCCGGCTGCGCGGCGGCGATCATGGCGGTGGAAGTTGCTGCGGTGATAAACGCCCTGGTTGCTCGTTTCATAGCATCAGTTGTAGCACTTTCCTGTGCGCGTGCTGCGTTGAAATCCCGAAACCTTATTAGACGTTGAAAACACCCCTCCGGTTCCCTGCTCGGCCGAAAGTGGAATCCTTCTCACAAACCATTGAACCCGCAGGTCAGGGGAGTTTATGCTGTGTGGCATGACGCTTCTCGACGACCTGATCACCCTCGACAGCCGCGGCATCGACCTTGTTGCCGCGGCCGCGTCGTCAAGCGCCGAGACCCTGATCTCTCGCGGCATGGACCCCGACCGCGCCGTCCAACTGACCACCGCCGCCGAGGTCTTCTTCGCCCCGGTGCGCAACCGTCGGGCGCAGACCGCCTGCATCGACGCCGCACGCGACCGCGGCCACCGGATCGACACCCTCGCCTTTATCGCCCGCTCGTCGCGCAGCCTGACCAAGGATGCGGATCGCTGGAAATACCGCCGCGCCCTGTGCGAGACCGACGGCGATTTGCGCACCATCATGCGCGAGGCGAAGAAACTGAAAAAGAAGCTCGCCCCGCCTACTCCGCGGGCGCCGAAAGCAAGCATCACCTACCACGACAAGGGACTGTCCACCCTGCACGTGACGGGGCGCACCAGCGACGTGCTCGCCGCCTACCACGCAGCACACCCCGACCCGGCAGCCTGGCTGACCGGTAATGCCACCGCCCGTGCTGCCGCACCTGCGATCACCACGGTGCTCAACATGGACATCGGCGAGTTCGCCGCCTGGCGCACCCACTCCAACAACGCCGCCGAGATCCAGGTGCAGCTGACCAACGGCGAGTGGCTTGACGGTGCCGAGCTGGTCAACCGGAAGCTCAACAAGGCGGGCTATATCGCGTTGATCTCGCCGACTGACGGGCCGGTCAACCTGTATGCGACCACCCTTGCCGGGGATGACCCTGTCAACCCGAGGCGGGCGACCCGGGAGCTGCGGCTGTTAATGAGTGCCGACGGGCCGACATGCGCCTGGGCGGATTGCCACCAGCCGGCGGATGTCTCCGAGGCGCACCACCTCACCGAGTGGGCCAGCGGGGGAAGCACCGAGATTAGGAACCTGTGTTGGTTATGCACGTATCATAATCGGCAAAACGGCAGGCCCTCCCGCGGCCGGATGCACCGGCACCGCGGGCGCGTCACGTGGCAGAGCCCGAGTGGGTATCGAATACCCGGCGGGGTCGATCACGCCGACCCCGACAGACGCGCACAACGCCTCGCCCACACCCCAGCAACCACGTAGCGCCAGTACCCCTGGCGCCTATTGGGGTGTCTGGGTGTCGTCGTCAAGCGCTGAGTTGCGCCACGCCAGCCAGCGGCGAACGAGCCACCACTCGGCGAGCGCGAGCGCGCCGGCGAGCAGGCCGGGCCAGATCGCGGGTTGGTCGCGGAACACGTTGACCAGCCCCTGCACGAGGGCGAGGAGGGCGAAGAAGCCGACGAACCCGACGATCGCCTGCCACATCAGGTCTGTGCGCTGGTCCATGCTAACCCTTCACGCCGCCGGCGGTCAGGCCTGCGACGATGCGCCGCTGGAAGATCAGCACCATGATGATCAGCGGCACGGTCACCAGCGACCCCGCCGCCATGATCGCCGCGTACGGGTACTCGAACGCGCTCGGCCCGGAGAAGCGCGCGATCGCCACCGTCACCGGCTCCGTCGAGGTGTTGGACAGCTGCCTGGCCAGCATGAACTCGTTCCAGGTTGTGATGAACGCGATGATGGCGGTGGTGAAGATCGCGGGCGCGGCCAGCGGCAGCAGCACGAGGCGGAAGGCCTGGCCGCGGGTTGCGCCGTCGACACGCGCTGCCTCCTCGAGCTCCCAGGGCAGCTGCTGGAAGAACGAGATGAGCGTGTACACGGTCAGCGGCAGCGCGAACGAGATGTTGGGGATGATCATCGCGCGGTAGGTGCCGATCCACCCGAGGTCGCCAAACAGCTGGAACAGCGGCGTGACCAGCGCGATCCCCGGGAACATCGACGCGGCGAGGATGATGCCGGTGACGATGCCCTTGCCGGGGAAGTCGAGGCGGGCGAGCGCGTACGCGGTGAACACGCCGACGAGCACGGCGAGCGCGGTGGTAGTCAGCGAGATGAGCAGCGAGTTGCCGATCGCCCCGAGGAAGTCGTTGCCCTTGTCGGTGGCGAGCGCGTCGCGGAAGTTGTCCAGCGTCACGTGCGTCGGCCACGGTGTGGTGTCGAAGGTGTGCGCTTGGTCGCGCAGCGCGGTCACGAGCATCCAGTAGAAGGGAGCGAGCCCCCAGAACATGATGAAGATGACGCCTGCGTAGTGCCAGAACTTTTTCATCGCGTGCCTTTCATGCTTTTCGACGCCTGCCTGCCACCCACATCAGCGCCCAGGAATCGGATCATGACGAATGCGACTGTGAAGATGAGCAGGAAGATGAGCGTGGACAGGGCGGAGGCGCTGTTGAAGTTGCCTTGGCGCATGTCCTCGACCACGAGCTGGGAGATCGTCGCGGTGGGGGAGTTGGAGGACCCGGAGATCATGATGACGGGCAGGTCGTACATGCGCAGCGCGTCGAGGGTGCGGAACAGGATGGCGACCATGAGCGCGGGGCGCACCAGCGGCAGGGTGATGCGGGTGAAGGTTTGGAGGGACGACGCG
This sequence comes from Corynebacterium sp. Marseille-P8863, assembly GCF_946902955.1. Taxonomy (NCBI): domain Bacteria; kingdom Bacillati; phylum Actinomycetota; class Actinomycetes; order Mycobacteriales; family Corynebacteriaceae; genus Corynebacterium; species Corynebacterium sp. Marseille-P8863. Next base: position 401,210 of record NZ_CAMPQC010000001.1, read on the forward strand.
CCGTCGACACGCGCTGCCTCGTAGACGTCGCGCGGGATCATCTGGAGGCCGGCGAGGATGAGCAGCGCCATGAACGGGGTGGTCTTCCACACGTCGGCGATGATGACGGCGAAGCGCGCGGCCCACGGGTCGGTGGTCCAGGCGATATTGTGGCCGAGCAGCGAGTTGACGATGCCGCTGGGCGCGAACATGAACTGCCACAGTTTCGCCGTCACGGCGGTGGGGATGGCCCACGGGATGAGCACGGCGGCGCGGATGAGGGAGCGGACGCGCGACGGGTGGTTCATCACCAGCGCCATGCCGATGCCCAGCACCGTCTCAAGCGCGACCGTCACGGCGGTGAAGAAGAGGGTCACGCTTACCGACGGCCAGAAGTCGGTCGCCAGCACACCCGGCGGACACGCGCCGACCTCGCCGGAGGCGGTCATGCACCGGTTGGTCAGCCAGTACAGGTAGTGCTCGACGCCCGCGAAGCCGCCCTCGGTGAACAGGCCGGTGGCGGGGTCGAGGTGTTTGTCGGACTGGAACGAGAGCCAGATGGCGCGCACGATCGGGTAGCCGATCACGACAGCCAGCACGGCGAGCGCCGGGGCGACGAGCGCGGCGGCCTTGCCGGCGTCGCTGCGGTGCCTTCGCCGTTTGGGGGAAGCGGTTGTCATACACCACACTCCATTTCTTTTGGTGCGTAAACGGGCAAAACGCCCGCGACCGCAGTGTAAACGGTGGCGGGCGTGATGCGTGGGCTACTAGGAGGCCTGCTGGATGGCGCTGGCCATGTCCTTCGTCGCGTCGTCAATGCTCTTTCCGGAGGTCAGCGCGGCGTACGCGTTGTCCTGGATGGCCTTGGAGATCGCCGGGTAGAACGGGGAGACCGGGCGCGGCTTCGCGTTCTCCAGGGACTCCTTGAGCGCCGGCAGGTACGGGTGCTCCTTGACCAGCTCGGCGTCGTCGTAAATCGAGGCGAGCACCGGCGGGAAGGAGTTCTCGGCGAGCGAGAGCTGGTTTTCCTCGTTGATCACGAACTTGATGAAGTCCAGCGCGGTCGCCTTGTGCTTCGAGTTCACGTTGATGCCGTTGTTGTAGCCGCCGAGTGTGGACACGCCGACGCCGTCCTTGCCCACCAGCGGCTGGACCTCGAAGTTCAGACCGGCTTCCTCGGCGTTGGCGTACATGTACGGCCAGTTGATGGCAAAGGCGGTCTTGCCCTCGGTGAACGCCAGGTTGGTTTCCTCCTCTGTTGCGGCGGTGGAGGACTGGGAGATGGTGCCGTCCGCGTAGGCGTCGACAAGCGCCTGGAGCCCCGCCTTGGCCTCGTCGGACTCGACGGTGGGCTGGCCGGAATCATCGAGGACCTCGCCGCCCCAGCCGTTGATAAAGCCGAGGGAGTTGACGGTCAGGCCCTCGTACTGCTTGAGCTGGGTGGTGAGGCAGTCGGTGTCGCCCTCGAGGGCGGCGCAGGCGCTGCGGATGTCCTCGAAAGTGTCCGGCGCTTCCTCGATCACGTCAGCGTTGCGGAACAGGAGCTGGCCGTTGGTGTTCTGCGGCAGGGCGACGAGCTTGTCGCCGTAGGTCGCGGACTCGACGGTGGCCGGCAGCAGTCCGGAGGTGTCGACGGCGAAGTCGCCCTCGAGCGGCTGGAGCCACTGGTTGGCGGCGAAGTCGGCGGTCCACACGACGTCGAGCGCCATGACGTCGTAGTCATCGCCGCCCGCCTGGAGGGACTGCACGAGGGTGTCGCGCTGGTCGTCGGCCTCGCCGGCGAGCTCGGAGAGCGTGACCTGCTCGTCGGGGTGTTCGGCGTTCCACTTGTCGATGATCGGAATCAGCTTGTCCGTGTCATTGCGCCCCATGGCGAAGGTGATGGGGCCGCGCTCGTTGCCCTCGGCTGCGGCGCCGCTCGCGCCCCCGGAGGCCTCGGAGTCGGATTCGCTGTTGGAGCAGGCGGTGAGTCCGGTGGCGGCGAGCGCGATCGCGCACAGCACTGCGCCGGTCTTGCGGGTGGCGGTGAGCTTCATACCAATACCTTTCGTATTCGCTGGTCCCTCACAATGTATTCCGCCGGTGCCCGTTTCCGCACAAAATTTCTGGTTTTTGCCCACCAACGGGGGTGCGCGCGGGCTATCGCTTATCGACGCCCAACCGCCGCCCCACCTTCTCAATCTCCATAATTTCCTGCTGCCTGTCTGCGGAGACGAGCCCTGTCGCGGCGACGACGGACCCGCCCGCGGCGAGCGGCGCGAGCACGTACTGCTCGAACTCCGCCGCGGAGGTCCACGCCGGGACCCAGTACCGTTCCGGCCCCAATTCGGGGGTGGCCCACGCGGCGAGGTCGGCCGACGCGCCGAAGTACTGGTCGCCGTAGAAGCGCACGGTGGGGCCGAAGTCGATGGTGCCCGTGGGGAGCTCACCGCCCGCTTCGACGACGCCGCGGCCGAAGGGGTCATCCGACACCACGACGCAGTCCGGAACGTGCGCCCACCGTGCCGCATCATCGACGCCCACGAACACCACCTCCGGCGCCCCGCCGTCCCACGGTCCGATGTGCGGGACGCGCGACGAGTTGTAGGCGCCCAGCGCGATCACTGCGGACTGCCACGAGGCGGGGAGGTCGATGCAGATGGCGCCGGCGGCCGGCGGGAGCTCGAATTCCTCGTCGAGCATGTTGGCGACCTTGTTCGCCCAGTTGTCCAGCGTTTGGGCGGAGAACTCCATGCGGGTGCCGCGCGCTTCGTCGTAGACGGTCAGCCGCGGGCTCGCAGGGTCAGTACGCAAAAGGGGGGTGAGCATGCTCATGCCCGCCCATCATAGGTTGCTAGTTCACGCAGCGGGGGCCGTTGCCGCCCGCCGTAATCTCCGGGCCGGTCTCGGCGGCGCCGAAGTCCTCACCCGGGGTGCCGACGGGCGCTTCGGACGGGACCTCCTCGCGCTCCTCGGGGCTGAGCATCGCCGGACCCGCGTAGTCGGCGGCGATGACCACGATGAGGCTGCCCGGTTCGACGTTCGCGTTGGCGGTCACGGGCACGTTGCCAAGGCGCTCGGCGAGCTGTTGGGCGGCCGGGTCCGCCGGATCCGCGGTGACGATCTGGCTTTCCCAGTACACGCCGTCCATGGCGTTGGAGACGTCGGCGACGTTCATCCCCTCGTCGGTGAGGTAGTCGCCCACCGCGCCCGCCTGCCCGGTGCCGGCGCCAGCGTTGAGCACGTAGAGACTGTAGTTCTCAAAGCCCTCGGCGGTGCCCGCGCTTTCCGACGCCACCGAGTCCTCTCCGGTGCCATCATCCTGCGCTTCGTCCTGCGGTTCCACGACCGTCTCCATGAACCTGTGCACCTGCGGCGGGTCGACCGTGATGATGGATTCGCCGTAGTCGCCGATGCCGTTCACCGAGGTCACCGGGATGGTGGTGAAGGTGACGTTGCCGCCGCCCAGGCCGGACATCTGCTGCGCGAAGCGGACCACGTCCCAGCCGCGGTCCAGCGTGACGGAGCGCTCCGCGGCGTTGGACAGGTCGCGCAGCTTCGACGGGTTGGTCAGCGTGCCGGCCGAGAGGATGCGCTGGACCAGCGACGCCATGTATGCCTGCTGGCGCACGATGCGGTCCAGGTCGCCCCGCGGCAGGTCGTGGCGCTGGCGGACGAACGAGAGCGCCTGGGTGCCGTCGAGGGTTTGCTCGCCGGCGGGGAAGTTCGCGCCGGACAGCGGCTCGTTGACGGGGGCGTTGAGGCAGACGTCGACGCCGCCCACGGCGTCGGTGAGCAGGACGAAGCCGAGCAGGCCGACCTGCGCGAAGTGGTCGACCTCGACGCCGGTGAGGTCGGCGATGGCGTCGATAAGCCCCTCCTGGCCCGCGCGGGCGACTTGCTGCTCGAGCTCGGGGCCTTCCGCCTCGCCGTCGTCAAGCAGCTCCTCACGCTTCGCGCCCGCGTGCGCGCCGTAGACGCCGTTGATCTTCATGTTGCCGTAGTCGTCGGTGTGCACGTAGGTGTCGCGCGGGATGGAGACGGCGGTGGCGCGGGAGCCGTCCTCGGGGACGCGGATGACCATCATCGTGTCCGTATTAATCTCGCCGTCGGCCTCGCCCGCGTTGAGGCGCGCGAGCTCGTCGGGGGACAGCGGGTTGCCCTGGGCGTCGGTGCGCGAGTCGGAGCCGACGAGCAGGATGTCGACGGCGCCGTCGAGCGCCTCGTTGTCGTCGTTACGCTGCTTCTTCCCGATGTTCAGCTCAGAGGCGCTGAGCTGGCTGTCCAGCTTGCCCACGGTGAAGTAGCCGACCCCGGAGACGACGAGCGCGGCCGCGGAGCACGCGGCGAGGATGCCCTTCACCACCGGGTGGCCCGATTGCTTCAGGTCCCTCGTGCGGGAAGGGGCCGGCTGGATGTCGCGGGCGCGCCTAGGGTTGTCGTTCACGGCCATGCATTATACGACATGCCTCCGCCGGATCCGCGTTTTCGGTGCGCCTCGCCGTGCGCCGTGCGCGGGATCCGGCGCGCCAGTGGGTATGCTGAGCGCATTGTGAGAAACGACGATCGACTCAACGGCAGCCCCGACGCGCAGCCCGCGCTGGCGGTCATCACCGTGACCTATTCGCCGGGCGAGCACCTGGCGGCGCTGGTCGCCTCCCTCGAGCGCGCCACCGCACGCAGGGTGCGCTTGGTGTGCGCCGACAACGGGTCGACGGACGGTGCGCCGCAGGCGGCGGCCCGCGCGCACGAGCACGTGGAATTTTTCCCTACCGGCGGCAACATCGGCTACGGCGCCGCGATCAACGCGGCGGTGCGCCACCTGGAGCCGCTGCGCGCTTCCGGCGAGATCGACCCCGATGCCTTTCTTATTGTGAACCCCGACGTGGAGTTCCGCCCTGGCAGCCTCGACGAGCTGCTGCGCTGCCTCGACGGGGCGCCGCGCGCCGGTGCGGTCGGCCCGCGCATCGAGGAGGCCGACGGCTCCGCGTACCCCAGCGCCAGGCGCGTGCCCGGCCTCACCGTGGGCATCGGGCACGCCTTGCTTTACGACGTCTGGCCAACGAACCCCTTCACCACCGTCTATAAGGCGGGCTCCGCGATGGACGTGCAACGCGAAGCTGGCTGGCTTTCGGGCGCGTGCCTGCTCGTGCGCTGGGAGGCGTTCGCGGCGATCGGCGGCTTTGACGAGCGCTACTTCATGTACCTCGAGGACATTGACCTGGGCGATCGGTTGACGCGCGCTGGGTGGCTGAATGTGTACTGCCCGTCGTCGATAATCCTGCACGACCAAGGCCACGTTGCGGACAAGTTCTCGCTGGTGACGGTGCCGGCGCACCACGCGTCGGCGTACCGGTTCCAGCGCGACAGGCACCCGGCCTGGTGGCAGGCGCCGGTGCGATGGGCGCTGTGGGCGGGGCTGAAGCTGCGCAGCGTGATGCAGACCCGGGCGAAGGCGAACGCCACACGACATACGGAAGCGAAGTGAGAAGAGATGGTTGAAAACGTTGTTGCGCATCCGGAGCGAACGGATGCGGTGATCCTCGTTGGCGGTCGCGGCACGCGCCTACGCCCGCTGACCGTGGGGACGCCGAAGCCGATGCTGCCCACGGCGGGGCACCCGTTCCTGAGCCACCTGCTCGCCCGTATTAAGGAAGCCGGGATGCACCACGTGGTGCTGGGCACCTCCTACAAGGCCGAGGTGTTTGAGGAGTACTTCGGCGACGGCTCGGACTTCGGGCTGGAGATCGAGTACGTCGTGGAGGAAGAGGCGCTTGGCACCGGCGGCGCGATCCGTAACGTCGCCGACAAGCTGCGCTACGACAACGCGATGGTGTTCAACGGCGACGTCCTCTCCGGCGCGGACTTGAGCGCAATCCTGGGCACGCACGTCGAGCACGACGCGGACGTGACGCTGCACCTGGTGCGCGTGCCTGACCCGCGCGCGTTCGGCTCGGTGCCCACGGACAAAGACGGCAACGTGCAGGCGTTCCTGGAAAAGACGGAGGATCCGCCGACGGACCAGATCAACGCCGGCTGCTACGTGTTCAAGCGCAGCGTGATCGAGCAGATCCCGGCGGGCCGCGTGGTCTCCGTGGAGCGCGAGACCTTCCCGGGCCTGCTGGAGTCGGGCGCGAAGGTGGTCGGCCACGTCGATTCCTCGTACTGGCGCGACATGGGCCGCCCGCACGACTTTGTCGAGGGGTCCTCCGACGTGGTGCGCGGCATCGCGTACTCGCCGCTGCTGGCGGGCAAGACGGGGGAGTCGTTTGTGGACGAGTCCGCGGGCGTGTCCGGCGGCGTGATTCTCATCGGCGGCACCGCGGTCGGCCGGGGCAGCGTGATCGGCGCGGGGTCGCGTGTCGATGCCTCCGTGATCTTCGACGGCGTCACCATCGAGCCGGGCGCGGTCGTGCGCAACTCCATCATCGCGTCGGGCGCGCGGATCGGCGCGAACGCGCGGATCTCCGACTGCGTGATCGGCGAGGGCGTGGAAATCGGCGCGCGCTGCGAGCTCCAGGCAGGGATGCGCATCTGGCCGGGCGTGAGCATCCCGGACTCGGGCGTGCGCTTCTCGCCGGACGCGTAACGACACGCCAAAACCGCGAACTAGTTCCCAGATTTCGGCACCCCCACTACATCTAGTACCCCCGCCTTTTACCCCCTCCGGGCGAGGCGTGTGACGCATGTGATTTGTGTGGCGAATGACGTGGGAAACGTGCCGGACGCGTGAAGTAATCACTGATTTATGTTGCGGCTATTTAGGGCTTCGGTGTGTAATCGTTTTCGTAATCACATCGACGTGAGTCGTCCGTGGAGACCCGCCCGCAGGCACTGGCCGTAGTGTCCGAAGCGGCGGGGGCTTCACGTAGTAAGCGAGTAGAACGAAAACAACAACGGAAGGAGGGGGAAGCGTGGAAGACTCGGCGAATCAGGCGAATAGCGCCCACCTCCGCGGCGCGGTCGCGGGTGGCATGACCCTCGAGGAGTTGTTTGGCGCTGTCGAGAAGGAATGGCAGGACCAAGCGCTGTGCGCGCAAACCGATCCGGACGCCTTCTTCCCGGACAAGGGTGGCTCGACCCGTGAGGCGAAGCGGATCTGCAAGGCGTGCGCCGTGCGCGACGAGTGCCTCGAGTACGCGCTGGAGCACGACGAGCGCTTCGGCATTTGGGGCGGTCTTTCGGACCGCGAGCGTCGCCGTCTGAAGAAGCAGATCGGCTAAGGGGCGCAAGCAAGCACCCGCCCCTGGCTACCAGGGGAATGTGTCGTCAATGTCGCGCGGATCCAGGTTGAGGTACTGCGCGACCAGAGCAGTCAGGATCCAGGTGAGGAGCTCCGACTGCTCTTCTGCTGTGCGCGCACGCTTTTCGACGGGACGCCGAAACACCACCAGGCGCGCCCGGGTCGGACGGCCGTTGCGGTCCACGCCCGCGGGGAGGACGCGGCCGAGGGGGACGGGGCCGTCCGCGATGATCTCATCAGGCAGGACAGTCATGTCGGCGCGCAGGCGCATCCGCGGGATGGTGTCGACGGCGAGGTCCACCCCCGACAGTTGCACCGCGTACGCGTTGTGCAGCGGCGCGTAGGACTCGAGTACCAGCTGGTCAAACGCGGTCGAGCGGGTGCGGTAGCGCGGGACGCCGACCGGCAGCAGCGGCCCGCGGGCGCCCCGGCCGTGCCGGTCGCGCGCACTGCGCAGCTGGAGCGGCGAATCCTCCGGCGTGCCGCCAATCCGAGTGGAACCTCTCATACGGCCACATCCTAGGCCCAGCGGCGCGCGATTCCGGCGGGGCGCGCCGCGTCGCACTTCACAAACCTCAAGCCGGGGTTTAGACTTGTGCGCCGTGAGTGTATTCCGTCGTTGCTGTCGCCCGGGCTGTGGCCGCCCCGCCGTGGCCACCTTGATCTACGCCTACGCGGATTCCACGGCAGTGGTCGGCCCGCTCGCCCCAGAGCAGGACCCGCACTCCTGGGACCTCTGCGAGCGCCACTCCGCGCACATCACCGCGCCCGTCGGCTGGGACATGGTGCGCGTCGAACAGGTGGACATCACCGAAGACCCCGCCGACCTTGAGGAGTCCGAACAGCCCGAAGCGGCTGAAGACGCCGCCCACGCCGCGTTCTTCGCCCGCAGCCTGAACACCAGCCTGGACGACCTCGATGAGTCCGAGCTGACAGCGCTCGCGGAGGCAGTGCGCGAGGCGGGGGAGGCCGGCCGCGTGACCACCGGCCTGGTGGACACCTCCGCCGACCCCATCGAGTACTCGGCCTCCCACGACTTCAACGACCCCGCCACCTCCAACCACCCGGTACACCGCACGAAGCGGATCGAGGCGCACCTGGCGGCGCACAAGGCGCAGCGGCGCGCGCACCTGCGCGTGGTTCCGGACCCGTCCGAAGACGCGGACAAGGACTCCGGTACTGAATAGCACGGTGTAACACAGAGCTAGACTGGCGGCATGGCAATTGCACACACTGAAGCAACGTTAAAGAACGTCATCAAGGCGTACGACGTGCGCGGCGTGGTCGGCGAGACCATCGACGCCGACTTCGTCCGCACCGTCGGCGCGGCGTTCGCCCACATCCTGCGCGGCGAGGGCGAGACCCGCATCGCCGTGGGCTACGACATGCGCCCCTCCTCGCCCGAGCTCGCCGGCGCCTTCGCGGAGGGCGCGACCTCCCAGGGGCTCGACGTGGTTGCGCTGGGCCTGACCAGCACCGACGAGCTCTACTTCGCCGCCGGCACGCTCAAGTGCGCCGGCGCGATGTTCACCGCCTCGCACAACCCGGCCAAGTACAACGGCATCAAGCTGTGCCGCGCCGGCGCCACCCCAGTGTCCACCGATACCGGACTGGGCGAGATCGGGCGGATGGTGCTCGAGGGCGTGCCCGCCGCCGACGTGGCTCAGGGCACCGTGACCGAGAAGGACATCCTGGCCGACTACGCGACGTTCCTGCGCGACCTGGTGCCGGTGCCCACAGACCGGAAGCTCGTCGTGGCCGTCGACGCCGCCAACGGCATGGCGGGCCTGACCGTGCCCGCCGTCCTGGGCGACATGGACGTCCGCCCCCTCTACTTCGAGCTCGACGGCACGTTCCCCAACCACGAGGCGAACCCGCTGGACCCGAAGAACCTGGTGGACCTGCAGAAGTTCACGGTAGAGCAGGGCGCGGACATCGGCCTGGCCTTCGATGGCGACGCGGACCGTTGCTTTGTGGTGGACGAGCGTGGGGAGCCGGTGAGCGCGTCGTCGATTAGCGCTCTGATCGCGCACCGCACGCTGGCGCAGCACCCGGGCGCGACGATCATCCACAACCTGATCACCTCGCAGGCGGTGCCGGAGATCATCGCTGAGCAGGGCGGCGAGGCCGTGCGCACGCGCGTCGGGCACTCCTACATCAAGGCGGAAATGGCGCGCACCGGAGCGCGCTTCGGCGGCGAGCACTCCGCGCACTACTACTTCGCCGACTTCTTCAACGCCGACTCCGGCCTGGTCGCCGCGCTGCACGTGCTCGCCGCGCTCGCCGAGCAGGATGCGCCGCTGAGCGAGCTGATGGCCGAGTACAACCGCTACGCCGCCTCCGGCGAGATCAACTCCGAGGTGGCCGACCAGGAGGCGACCACCCAGCGCGTGCTCGACGCGTTTGCGGATCGCACCGACAAGCTCGACCGCCTCGACGGCGTCACCGTGTGGCTCAAGGACACGAAGGCGTGGTTCAACGTGCGCGCGTCCAACACCGAGCCGCTGCTGCGCCTGAACGTTGAGGCGGAGACAGAGCAGGAAGTCCAGGAATTGGTCGAGGAGATCCTGGGAATCATCCGCGCCTAGACCCGCGCGTGCCGGCGCTGCGTAAGATCGCGGTCATGAGCGACTACTACGAGGGCACCGGCGATTACGACCGCGAGACCGTCCGCTTCTTCGACATCGCCCACGAGGGGGCGCAGGTCAGGGCTATTATCGACGCCCTGCCGTCCCTCGCCAACCTCCGCGGGATGCAACCCCGCAGCGTGATCGTGGTGGCGACCGACCAGGTCGCGCGCGCCGCCGCACGCGCCGTGGCGCAGGTGCGCGCACCGCTCCCGCTGCCGGTGGTGGTGACGGACACGCTACCCGGCTACGTCGGCGCGCTCGACGTCGTGGTCATGGTGGGGGACGCCGCGGCGCGCGAGCGCGACGTGCGCGCCCTGCTCACGGCGGCGCAGCGCGGCGCGGAAACGGTGCTGGCGGGGCCCGCCCGCGGCCCGATCGTTGACGAGGCGCCCGCATCAACCGTCGTCGTCCCGGCCCTGCCCACCACGATGGGCCCGTCGCCGGCGCGCACGATCGCGGTGCTGTCGGCGGTGCTCGACGCGCTCGACCCCCGCGCGGCGGCGGAGGCGCTGGCAGAGCGGTTCCGCATGCTCGCGGACGAGCTGGACGCCGAGCTCACCTCCGTGTCCCCGGAACGCGCCGAGGACGTCAACGCCGCCCGCCAGCTGCGCGCCTTTGCCCGCGACGCGCGCGTCGTGCACTCCGGCACCACCCGCCACGGCCTCGCGCTTGCGGAGCTCGTGGCCACCCTGTGGTCCTGCCGCGGCCTGGCGAGCGGCTTCGTCGACGCCGACGAGCTCCCGCAGGCCCTCGAGCTCGCCCGCGGCGGCGCACCCGCCCCGGCCGACGACATCTTCCACGATCCATTCCTTGACGGCCCGGTGGAGCTGGTACCCTTAAAGGTCGTTCTTTGGGCGCAACCGGATGCGCACGCCCCGGTCGCGCCCAACACCCGCGCTGAGACGGTCGCGTCGCAGCACCTGGGCGAGTCCGTCACGGTGCTGCGGCTACTGGCGCGCGCGTACGCCATGACTGCGCTCGACGACCCCAGCGACGGGTAGTCCACACCCATCACCGAAGGAAACGAGGCACAGACACCGATGGAGCTCCTCGAACCTGCCCTGCGCACCTACCCGTGGGGCTCGCGCACCATGCTCGCCGATCTGCGCGGCACCGCGTCGCCTGCCCCCAGCCCGGAGGCGGAGCTGTGGTTCGGTGCGCACCCGGCTGCGCCGTCGACAATCGGCTCCCGCGGCCTGGACGCGATCATCGCGGATGATCCCCGCGCGGCGCTTGGGCAGCGCGTGGCCGACCAGTTCGACGAACACCTGCCGTTCCTGCTCAAGCTGCTGGCGGCGGGCGCGCCGCTGTCGCTGCAAGCGCACCCGTCGAAAGCGCAGGCCGTCGAGGGGTTCCGCGGCGAGGAGGCGGCGGGCATTGACCTGCACGACCCGCGCCGCAACTACAAGGACCCGAACCATAAGCCCGAGCTGATCGTCGCGCTGACGCAGTTCAAGGCGCTCGCCGGGTTCCGCCCGTACGCGCGCACCGCCCGCCTTCTCGACGCGCTGGGCTCGCCGCTGCTCAGCCGCTACACCAGCATGGTCGACCCCAGCGAGGAAGAGGCGAGCCTGCGCGCGCTGTTTACCACCCTCATCTCGCTGCCGCGCAAGGCGAGCAATTTGCTTATCGACGAAACCGTCAACCGCGCCCGCACCCTCCTGGAAAATCCCGACGAAGCCGGGGGCGCCGGCGTGGAGCCGTGGATGGTCGAGGTGTTCACTATGTTCCTCGAGCTTGCGGCGGCCTACCCGGGCGACATCGGTGCCCTCGCGGCGCTGCTGCTGAACTACTTCACCCTCGAGCCGGGCGAGGCGCTGTACCTGGACGCCGGCCAGCTGCACGCCTACCAGTCGGGTCTGGGCGTGGAGATTATGGCGAACTCGGACAACGTGCTCCGCGGCGGGCTCACGTCGAAGCACGTGGACGTGCCGGAGCTGGTGCGCGTGCTCAAGTTCGAGGCGCTAGAGTCCCCGCGGGCGAAGACCCGCGCGGCGGATGGCGGCGCGGCAGGGGAGGAGTTCGTCCTGCCAATGGAAGACTTCCGGCTGAGCCGTTACGCCCTGGGTGAGGGCGCGGAGCTGGCGGTGGAGTCGGATGGGCCGGCGATCGTGCTGTGCACGAGCGGCGAGGCCGTGGGGCGCGGCGCGGCAGGGGAGGAGCTCACCCTGCGCCCTGGCCAGGCGGCGTGGGTCCCGGCGAGCGACGCGCGCGTAGTGTTCACGGCGGAGGGCGCTGACGGCGCAGAGCTGTTCCTCGCCAGCGTGTAGCGTCTGCTGCAATAACGAAGCACGCTGGCCCCGCATCCTCTGGAGTGAGGAGCGGGGCCGGCGTTGCCGTTGGGTGAGCTAGTTGGAGCTGGTCGGGCCGCCCGGCTTGCAGCTATCAACGATCAGGGCGGTGACGCCGATGCCTGCGGCGAAGAGCAGCAGGCCGCCGCCGATCGTGGCCACGTTCGTGCCGTACTGGCGGAGCTGGCCGTTAATGTCAGAGACCTGCTTGGCGATCTGCGGATTCATGATGCCCAGGCCGTTTTGGATCTGGGAGTTCACCTGCTCGATCTGCACGGCAACTTGCTCGCGGAAGCCGGCCAGGCCCGGGATGGCTGCCTGGGTGGCGATGGCGAGCGGGACGATCGCCAGCAGCGGGAGTCCGAAGCCGATCGCGGCTGCGGAGCACTTGCCCTGGTCAATGTTGGAGCTCAGGGACGTGTCCTTGCCGGGCTCGCCGACCTCGGTGTGGGTGTTGCTGTTCACCTTCGCGTTGACGATGATGACGATCCTCTGGATCTCAGCGCCCTGCTTGTCCTTCACGGTCGCGATGACCTCGTCGCCCGGGATGGCCTGCTCCTCGACTGCGACAACCAGGTTGCCGCGGTCGTCGATGACGGCGCTGCCGGGGCCGGCGACGTCGACAATCGCGCCCTTCGGAATCTTGCCGCCCTTGTTCGGGATGGTGAGCTTGCCGCCCGGCTCGGCGCTGCCTTCGCCCTCGGTGGCATCCCAGTGGGGTTCGAAGTAGTTGCGCTCGAACGGGTTGGTGCCGGTGTCGACTTCCTGCTTGTTGGTGCGGCCGTCGTCGTCGAAGTCAGCGTCCGGGTCGAGGATGGACTTGTCGTTGGCGTCGGTGAGCTCGAAGCGGGCGTTGGCGAAGTCGTTGGAGCCGTCGGTGAACGTGAAGTTCACGCCTACGGTCGGTGCGACGACCGGCGCGAGGGCCTCGGCGAGCTTGTCCCAGTCCTTCTGGGTTGCCTTGTCCAGTGCGGAGAACTGTGCAGCCAGCTGCGCCGCGGATGGTGCCTGGGCGGTGACGGTGCCGTCTTCGTTGCCCTCAAACTTCCAGTCGGTGGCGTCGGCGGGCACCTGGACGGTGATCTCGGTGTCGTCCGGGATACCGAACGGGCCGAACGGGCGGTTCGTGTCCTTGGTCTCGCCCGGTATCAGCACGTACGGGTCGCTGCCGAAGGAGGCGTTGGTCTTGTCGCCCTGCAGGCGCTCGTCCTCCTTGACGGAGACCTGGACGATGTCGATCTGGTTGCCGTCCGCGTCCGTCATCGTTGCCACGATCTTGTCGCCCGGCTTGGCGTCCTCGTTGGCGGTGATGACCAGGTCGCCGTCCTTGTTGATCTCAGCGGTGCCCGGGCCGTCGACCTTCACGGTGGTGCCCACCTGGACGCGGCCGCCGTTGTTGGGAACGGTGACGTCCTCGCCGGGGTAGACGGTGTTGGCGTTGGAGGTGTTCCAGTCAGCCGGCGGCACGGGAACGCTTTCCTCGTCGAACGGGTTGGAGCGCTTCTCTACCTCGTCGCGGTTGGTGTGACCGTCACCGTCGGCGTCGGCCTCGGGGTCGAGGAGGGAGTGGCCGTCGGCGTCGACAAGCTCGAATGCTGCGGTCGCAGCGTCGAAGGAGCCGTCGGCATAGTCGATGTCTACCTCGACGGAGGTAGTGACCATCGGCTTGAGCACCGCTGCGAGGGTGTCCCAGTCGAGGTGCGTGTACTTGGTCACGCGGGCGAACTCCTGCGCCAGATCCCTGGCGGATGGTGCCTGAGCGGTGACGACGCCCGTCTCGTTGGCTTTGTCCTCGTCGAAGGTCCAGTCGGTGGCGTCCGAGCGGAACTTGGCCTCGTACTTCGTGCCCTCCGGCGCAGTCTCGTCGCCGAACGGGTTCTCGGCGCTCTTGGACTCACCCGCGGTGAGTTGCACGATGTCGCCGTAGTTGGGGTCGAATTGCTTGTTGGTCAGCGGCTTCGGATTGACGATGATGGTCGAGCCGACGCGGTCCTGGGAACCGTCCGGGTAGGTGACCACGACCTGCGGGTTGTACGCGCCCGGGGTGGAGGTGTCCACGTCGCCGTCGAGCTCGACCTCAATGTCCTGCGGCAGCTCGTGAAGGTTCTCGATGACGTCGTGAGCCTCGAGCTTATCGCCGGCGGTGATGACCTTTTCGCGGACCTGCGGCTGGAAGTCCCAGTTGTCCGGGCGCGGCTTGATGGTGATCTTGGTGTCGATCTCCTCGGTAGAGCCGTCCGGGTAGGTGACCACGATGGTGACATCCTTGTCGATGTCATTCGGAGTCGGGTTCTCTGTGCTCAGCGAGCCCTCGCCCTTGTCCTTGAAGTCCGCGGTGGTGCCACTGGGCAGGGAGCCGATGTTCTCAATGATCTTCTCGGCATGTTCCTGGCGCAGCTTAGAGCCAGCGACGATTTCGAAGTCCTCGTCGACCGTTGGGTCGTTCGTTTCCGCGTCGGTGCGGCGCTTGACGGTGAGATCGGTCTGGATCTCTTCGCTGGTGCCGTCGGGGTAGGTGACGACGATTGTGACCTCGCTCGTGCCGACGGAGCCGGTGTCGACCCTGCCCTTGAAGTTCGCAGTGATGCCCTTCGGCAGCTCATCCTTGTTGGAGATTGCCGCAAGCGGGTCGGCCGATTCGCCTTCCTTGATGGTGATACCGGTTGAAGCCGGCTTGTATTTCTCGGCGTCGGTGAGGTCGTTGACGTGGACGTCGACCTTTACCTCGTCGGTGCTGCCGTCGGTGTAGGAAACGACGATGGTGGCGGTGGTATCGCCGGGCTCGGACGTGTCGACCGGGTTCTTGAAGGTGACGTCTTTGACCGGGAGCTTGTCCAGGTTGGTGATGGCCTTCTTTGCGGCGTCTTTGGTCACCTTCGCGCCGACCTTGGTAGCGATACCGTCGCCGACGATCGGGTCGTTGACCTCTGCGTCTGTGCGGCGCTTGACGGTGAGGTCGGTAGTGACCTCGTCGGTGGTGCCGTCGGGGTAGGTGACGACGATTGTGACCTTGTTGGTACCCACGGAGGAGGTGTCAACTGCGCCCTTGAACTTGGTCGTCGTGCCCTTCGGAAGGGTGCTCAGGTTCTTGATCGCGTGGTCAGAATCCGGATTCTCACCGGTCTTCACCGTGAGCGATTGCGCTTCCGGGGTGTAGAGGTCAGATGCCTTCCCGATGTTGATGGTGACGCCGGTGATGTCGTCGCTGGTGCCGTCGGGGTAGGTCACCTTGACGTCGGCGGTTTTCTTATGGGGGGAGTCGGGGTCGTCGACGATGTTGGTGAAATCGAATTCGGTGCCGTCTGGTAGGGCGTCGGTGTCGGCGACGCTGTTTTTCGGCTCGGGGTCCTCGCCGTATTTGACGTTTTGGGCTTGGCCCTGCGGGTCGTAGAGGTCAGATGCCTTCCCGATGTTGATGGTGACGCCGGTGATGTCGTCGCTGGTGCCGTCGGGGTAGGTCACCTTGACGTCGGCGGTTTTCTTATGGGGGGAGTCGGGGTCGTCGACGATGTTG